>DATFWL010000017.1:0-3521 GCA_035259385.1 Vicinamibacterales bacterium
GGACCCCAACGATCGGCCGGCTTGTGCGCGTGAGATCGTGGAGGTGCTCGACAATCTCGCGTCCGCACACACCCGTGGCTCGGTGTCGACGGTCGAAACGGAAGTACCGACGATCGCCGTGCTCCCGTTTGTGGTCGTGACTGCCGGGGAGGAGACCGATCATTTCGCTGATGGCCTGACGGACGAGGTCATCACCGACCTCTCGATGATCAAGACGCTGCGCGTCATCTCGCGGCAATCTGCGATGCGCTTGAAGGGAAGTGACAAGGACCTGCGGACCATCGCGCGCGAGCTCGGCGCCCGTTACGTGCTGACGGGGAGCATCCGGCGCGCTGGTTCCAGCCTGCGGATCACGGCCCAGCTCGTGGACGCGAGGACCGACGCGCACCTCTGGGCCGACAAGTTCCAGGGCGCGCTGGAGGACGTCTTCGAAATCCAGGAGCGGCTCTCTCGCCAGATCGTCGACGCGTTGCGGCTCAGACTAACGCCGACCGAGGATCGACGCCTGGCGCAGCGTCCCATCGGAAATCTGCGCGCGTACGAGTACTACCTGCTCGCGCGCCAAGAGATCTGGAGCTTCAATACACAATCGCTCGAGCACGCGCTCCAGCTCGTCAGGCGTGCGGAGGAGATCGTCGGCGATGACGAGCTGCTGTTCGTCGCTGAGGGCCTTATCTATTGGCAGCATGTCAACGTGGGCATCGCACCCGTGTCGCAGTACGACGAGTACCTGCAGAAGGCGGAGCATTGCGCCGCGAAGGTGTTCGTACTCAACCCCGAATCGTCGAAAGGGTACGGTCTGCGCGGAGCGATCCGACACAACCGTGGTGATCTGAGCGGAGCGGCTCACGACTACAAGAAGGCGCTGGTACTCGATCCCAACGATCCGGAGGCGCTGCTCTGGCTTGGCTATCACTACGCTGCGTCCGGGCGGCCCGACCTCGCGCGTGCGCTCATGGATCGCCTGCAGCAGGTGGATCCTCTGACGTCGATCAATCTCACGATGTACGGGATGGTCGCGATGTTCGACGGCAACTATCCTGAAGCACTCAGCTGGACTCAACGCTCGGTCGACATCGATTCTGCCAATCCGACGCCACGCATGATGCACGCGCTGATGCTGGCGGCGAACGGCCGTCGCGAAGAAGGCGTGGCGATGCTCGATGCGGTGGCAGGCGACACATCCGACATGGCATGGTCGAGGTTGGCGCCGGCCATGGCCTGCGCGCTCCGCGGTCAGCGCGACGAGCTGCTCCGTATCATGACGCCCGAGCTGCGCGCCGCGGCGCAATGGGATGAGATCTTCGCCTGGTGGGCCGCCGATTGCTTTGCGCTGGTGAATGAGGCTGACGCAGCGATCGATTTCATGGAGCGCGCGGTCGAATCCGGGTTCATCAACGCGCCGTGGCTATCGAAATACGAGCCGTTTCTCGCGAGTCTTCGGAGCGAGCCGCGATTCGGTCGCTTGATGGAGGGAGTGCGGGGATCCTGGAGAGCTTTTGAGCCGTAGGGCGCGAAGTGCGCCGCATTCTTGTGGTGAACCAGTTCGTCGGTGGGCTTCCGATGGCTCGAGGCGCTCGAACAACGCGGCTTCACGAGTGCGGTTCGACTTCCTGTTTGGGTGGACGATCTCGCTCGTGTGGAATCACGAGTTGGAGTTGGTGAGCCTAAGTGTCGCGAGTTGGAACCAGATCGACAAATGGCTCAGACGGGTAGAGGCGCTTCGAGACGCTGCCTGATTGGCGTGGACGACGCTAGTCGGCTTTGAGCACCACGTTAGGGTCCAGCCGCGACGCCCTCCAAGCGGGCAGCCAGCACGCCACAGCCGCAACCAGAGTTATCGTCATAATCACGGCCGCCAACGTTGTGGGATCCGTCGGCTGGACGCCGAACAACACTGACGCAATCAGCCGATTCAGCCCAAGCGCGCCTGCGAGCCCGACGACGACGCCGATGATGGTGAGTTGGAGACCTTGCTTCACCACCAGCGCGAGTACGCTGGAACGGCCCGCTCCGAGCGCGATGCGGATGCCGATCTCACGCCGGCGCTCCGTCGCCATATAGGAAAGAACACCGTAAGTGCCGACGGCCGCAAGAAGCAGCGCCAGCCCGCCGAACGCGCCCAGCAGCTGCGCCAGGAGCCTCGGCCGGCGAATCGATTCCGCGAATACCGATTCCATGTCGCGGAGACGCACGATGGGAACAGCGGGATCTACTTCCCGTACGAGTCGCTCGAGAGTCCGTGACAAGGCGGCGGGCGGGAGGATCGTCCGCAGCACCACGTTCATTGTCGGCGCAGCCATCGCAAGCTGGTCGAGGGACACGTAGAGTTCGGTTCCGGTCTGTTTCTCGACGCCGCCCTGCTTGACGTCCTTCGCCACTCCAATCACCGTATGCCAGGAGTCGTCGCCAAAGCCAATCGCGGCACTGAGGTTGGGCCGCACACGTTGCCCAATCGGGTTACGCCCTTTCCAGATTCTATTCGCCAGCGTTTCGTTGACGATGACAACCCTGGCTGGTGACGCCGCATCGGGCGGTTCGAAGCTGCGGCCCGCGACGATCGGCACGCCCATCGTCTTGAAATAGTCGCCCATGACGAACTGGTAGTAGTCGACGATCTCGACGGCGCTGCCGTCAGAGGCGGTGTAGTTCTCGATACGAGTAGGGATGGCTTCTGGAGATCGATTCGGCGGCAAACCCGACATGACGGCGGCCCCCTGCACGCCTGGTGCAACCCGCAGTGTATCGAGAAGGCGTCGATACGCAGGAGCACGCGTGTCCGGATCGTATGGCTCTGCCAGCGTCATCGAGAACGTCACCAGGCGCGATCGATCGAATCCCGCATCGACGATCGTGAGGTTGTAGACCGTTCGAATCAGCAAGCCCGCGCCACTGACGAGCATCACCGCCAGCGCGACTTCGACCACAACGAGCGTGCGGCGGATGTAATGGCGTCCAGCGCCGCTCGCCCCTCGGCCGCCGCCCCCCTTGAACGCGGTCACGAAGTCATTCATCCGTCCCTGCGCGACGGGCGCGAGGCCGAAGAGCACGCCAGTTGCTATTGACACACCGAGCGCAAAGAGCAGGACGGACAGATCGATGCCGATTTCACTCATGCGGGGCACGCTGGTTGGGTACGCGCGGATCAGCGCATGCACGGCGACACGGGCAAGCCACAGGCCGAGCATGCCGCCGGCAACGCACAGCATGACACCTTCGGTCATCGTCTGGCGGAGCAGCCGGCTTCGGCTGGCGCCAAGAGCCGCGCGCACCGCAAATTCACGGCGACGCGACTCGGCGCGGGCCATCAGCAGGTTCGCAAGATTCGCGCACGCAATCAACAGGACGAACCCAACAGCGACTTGCAATATCCAGATCGAACGACGGGCATCGCCAACTATCGCGTCCTGTACCGGCTCTATCTGAAGCGTGTGGTCTGCCGCGCGCGTTGGACGATTGGTGGGGACATGGCCCGAGGAGCCAGTACGCTCGCCCCAGTTCTCGACGAGTGCGTTGAGTTC
>DATFWL010000018.1:0-9865 GCA_035259385.1 Vicinamibacterales bacterium
CGGGGTTAGCGCCATTTACCGCGAGGGGGACCGTAGGGCGGGTGGCTGCGTAGGCGAGGCAAGAACGGCGCCCAACTACGGGAACCAACGGCGCCACAACGCCGGAAGGACGATCCCGAGAAGGATCGCCAGTATCGGCACAATGAGGCAGATGACGAGCAGCCAGTGTGCCTCGCGCTTGAACGAAAAACGAAAGATATCGCGCATCCGGACGGAGGTGCCAGCTTAGCAAATGGATGGCGTCCCCAAGGGGATTCGCGACAGGGTGGAGTTGACTTTCTCAGGCATTTGCCGCCTGAGTCCCGCAGGCTCGGTCCATGTAGACAGGACGAGGATTTCCTGTTCAGCAAAGGTCCAGCCGCGATCGTCGTGGCTTCCCGCGTTGGACGTGCGCGTCCGCTCCCCGAACGCGTCGAGATCTCGTGTCTCGCCGTGGAGGATCTCATTAAGGATCCACCCGCCGAACGGCGTTTTGAACTGCACGACGCCGGAGCATCGGTTCCGTGGGAAGAAGGAGCTGCGAACACGTGGACGAAAAGACCTCCGCGCGCCGGTCGCTCCAATTCCTGATGCATTGTCGGATGGCAGATCATGCTGTACAGCAGCCAGTGGGAAGACGAAGGCAATTCCACATGAATTCAGCTGGACGCGTCGTCGTCTTGTTGCTCGTGCTGACCGGGCAGCCGTTTGTTTTCGCCGCGTCGGCGGATCCTTTCGACACACCTGTGGATACAAGAGTTGTGGACTTCGGCCCCTCTCCGTACTACGCCCAGGGAACGGACATTCACGTTCGGTTGTCCTGTTTTGTCTATCCTACCTTTATGGTCAAAGAGTACGATGAAGGGCAGAAGGGTGCCGAGTGGATTGCCATGGTTCTCATCGAGAAAGGAAAAGCTCCGCGATGCAGCAAGTCTCACGAACGAGGAGAGTGGGTCCTCAACCCCCAAAAGGAGTGGGATGGATACTTCATGGGGGTAAAGGGCGATCTCGTCTTCCTTCGTGCGTCTGATGGCACTGATGGTGGAATGCCTTTCGCGATCTTCGACGCAAAGACCAGAAAGAAGATGTTTGGTGACGTCTTTTTCTACGTGGGAATGTGGAACGAGAAATTTGAACATTCGCCGTTTAACGATATGCGAATTGAGCGCACCGGTGATGGACAGATCGCGCTTAGATATCTGCGAGTGAGAGGTACGTTATGTGACCTGCACGAAGAAGGAGGTTCTTGCTGGGAGCCAACCAGAAGACACCTTGGGATTAGGAGCACAGCCAGGCCCGTTTGCATCGCCTACGACGACATTCGCGGCCGTTGGGTCTCGGCCGTTGCCTATCCTGTTGAGGTCTCTCTCTTCCCGAGACCCGTCAGGAAGAATGTCGATGGGCCGGTAAGGTGCTGGCCAGTGGATTGAGCAGGTGCGCGAATCGGACTTCGCGTTCCACCCAATCTCCGGTGGCGGCGCCACAAAAACCGGCACAGCGCCGAAAAACGGTCAGCGCACGTCGAAGAAGCGTGGTCGCGTAAGTGCTGTGAAATCGAAAGTTGCAAGGTGGCGTCCCCAACGGGATCGAGAGATACGTACGAACCGGGACACGGAGAAACGTACGAGTTGCCGCTGTGCGGCACGATCCGAAAGGCAGCATAAGCCCTTGGCCCTGGTCCTTTACCATCCAGTGCGGAATCCGACGTTCCACGTGAACACCGTATCCCGCGGTCCAGGCCCGGAGGCGCGATGGGCGACGCCGAGACCTATTCGGGCGGACATGTACACCAGCCCGGCTTCGCCGCCGACATAGGTCGACTGCGCCATTACACCACGCGGTGAATCTGAGGTGCGCCGGATCGTCAGGAGCGCGTCCATCCCGTAGGGAAGGATCGGACGTCCTAGTGCGTGGAACGACGGTCCGACTGTGAATCGACTCCCGCCCTGGCCCACACCGGCGGTCGCTTCGAGACACAGACATTGCCTGAATACCATGTCTTCGTCCCAACCAAGCTTGAAGGGGATGAGGACACCGACTTCGCCGGTCGTTCGCGTAGTGGCGTCGTAAACCGCGCCGGCCACGAACAGCGGGCGCCATCCTTTTCCCGATTCGTTATCTTGCGCGACAGCGGTCACAGGAGCACAAATCAACACGAAGACGACCAGTGCGCGCGCGAGCGACACCTTCATCACATGGCCGCCTATCGCCGGCGAAGGCCACCACCGACGGGATCGGCCCGGCAATGGAGGGGGACTCGCGAACAGTGTGTCGGCAGTCAGCGGATAAGGCGCAAAAAGGGGGATGCTGAGCTCAGTGGGAGGGAGGGACGCAAGCGCCGGGCAGAACACCGTGCGGACGACGCGCCCACCATGCGGCCGCGCTCGATCCTCCAGTAGGAGCGCGTCATTGGGTTCCTCACAGAATCAAGAACGAGAGTACGAACAGAATGACTACGACCCCCGGGATGGTGACGGCCACGCGGCCAAGCGAGATGGGTGGCGCCGTCCATTCCACGCTAAGAAAACCAAAGACCGGCCGCAATGCCCACCGAGCCTGTGACGCCAGCCACTTGGATGTGGACGTTCGCCAGTACGGCGCCTTCAAGTTGAGGACCTCTGTTCCGCCGTCGGGTCGGCGCCAGAGGAATGCGTGCTTCGCGGGGTCGACCCCTCGCAGAGCCTCAAGGCCGGCTCTGTTTGCGATTTCCTTCAAGGCCTTTTGCCGCGCTGTCCCGCTTAGCGTGAACAGCAACAAAAGCCGCCCGGGGGCGACCGTTTCGAACGCTCGCACAATTTCCCACCACAGCCCTTCACCGCCGGTCTCTACGCGAACAATCACCAGTTGTGCTTCCTGCATGAGGCTCGCGACCTTCGACTTCCACTCGGCATCGCCGACATAGGTCCTGTGCGCGCCCGGCGCGGGCAATGCCTCACCAGGTTTGCCGACGGCAAGGAGACGTCCGATTGGGGACACGGCGTGAGCCAGTTGTTCCTCTTCGCGACGACCGCGAGGCAGGAATTGCGGGTTGAACAGGAACGACAGTGACGCCTGCCATGCGCTCTCGTCTCTCGAAAAGGAGCGAAGGTACAGTACGGCCGGACGCCGATCACTCTCAACCGTCGTCCGCCGGGCAAGGGCCTTGTACTGGCGACTTCGGTACAAGGAATATCCGGCTGTAAGGAACGTACCCAAAATCAGCAGGTAGTAAATGTCGGCGTCGTGAGAGGGTGGCTCGAGCCAGATAAACAGCGAGACAAGTGTTCCTGCCAGCCAACACGTGACGCTCAGGACCTTGAGGACAACGCTTTGTCTCCCAGCTGGCCCATCGGCGATGGTGGTCCGTGACAGGCGCATTCTCCAGGCAATGGTTCCCGCGAGAGCTGCGTTTGCTGCTATTGCCACCACGAGGAGAGTCCAGCCGCCGCTTAGAGACACTTCGTCCCAGGGCTCCGCGAAGTTGAAAAAGCACACGTTGAGAACTTGCAGGCCCAGCGACGTCAGAACCGTGGTCCGAGGCGCGCGGGGAACGAAACAGGCAAGGATGATGGTCACTGCCGGAATCACGAACCACAAGTTCGCAGCGTGGCTCATGAACTTATCCGTGACGACAATCCACAGTGCCAGGCCCGCGACGGCAACCGCGAAGAATTTGCTCGAGCGATTCTCTCGGAGAGTTGCGGACATGACTCGTCCTCCAGTTCAGGACGATAGGCCGGGTGAGGGCCCTGTCGTTAATGGAATGCTCCTAATCTTAGCCGACCGACCGTGTGGCCCCCGATTTGTGCCGCGGGGGTCGGCCGCGCCAGGCGCCGCTGCCGTCGCACGCACGCGCGGGACTCACGGTGCGTCAGGCGGGCATCGCATGGGGCGGGCTGCGGCCTGAAAGCGCGGCTCACCGGCCGGCCGCAACCGACTTTTCTGACGCGCGTTACGAGTCCCCTTCGTCTTCGATCGGCTCCGGTAGCGCAATCACGGCGTCGTCCCGATTTGGTTTTCGCGGTGTCGGGACACGAGTGCCCGCCGCAAGGCCTTCGTCGTCGATGTTGCGGGACCCTTCACGCACCGCATTTCCTCGTCAACCAAGCGATCGAGATCCTCGCCAGTGTCAGGCATGGTCTTCGCCCGAATGGGTCCTTGCGGTCCGATCATACGTCGACGGGTTCATCGCCTGGAGGGGATTCGCGAAAAGGGGAGCTAACCTTCTCTGGCATCCCTGCCTGAGAATCCCCGCGCCGCCTCCCGCTGATTCCGGTTACGGCCCCAATTGGAATGGCGTCCCCAACGGGATTCGCGCGGCAGCGCCGAACGCACGCAAGTCCTGATGGCGTTCCTCTTCGGCTTCGTCGCCGCGTTTGTCTGGTTCCCAGGACGGCGTCGTTCTGTTATGGCTCCGTCACCACGATGAGGAAGGTGGTCGGGCTCCTCTCGGTTCGCGGCCACGGTGAGAGCCCGCAGCCTGTAACCCAACGAAGCGCTCGCATCCCCGGAAAACGATCGACAGGGCAGTCTAATACCACTGAGACTGGCGATCCGATGGCAGCTCGCGGCCGGGGTCGGCGGATTGTGCCGACCCAACACTGCGAGCCGGAACGTAGGCGAGGAAACCGAGGAGGTGCCGATGGCCACGTCTTCCGTTCGCACCGCCGCACGCAGCGCGATCGTTAGCGCTGTCGCCATCGTGGTCGCCGTCACGTTCGGCAGACCGGCGCTGGCGCAGTGTTCGTCGCCGGAGGCGGGCCGCTGGATCAACACCAGCCAGGGCGGCGATCCGGAACAGATCGAGATCTATTTCGCGCAGTGCGGCGACACCGCGGGCTCGGTGACGCGCCTGGGCGTGAAGGTGTTCGTCAGGCAGTCGAGCGGCGGCCTGTATCAACGGCCCCCGGTCAATGTGTCCCACGTCACCGACAAGAACATCAAGTGGCTGTTCGCCAAGGTTCCGACCGGCGGCTATGTCGACAAGATGTGGATGCGCCGCGTCCGCCATGACAACCAGGACTTCCTGAAGGTCGTCATCAAACACGAATCGCTCGACAGTAAGCCGAGCGCTACGAACTCCTACGAGTACCGCAAGCGATAGCGACGCGCCGGTGGGCGGGATACGTACGAATCGGGACACGGAGAAACGTACCAGTTGCCGCTCAGCGGGATGATTCGGAAGGCTGCGCTGCCGCGGCGGTGGATTCGCCGAACGGCAACGTGCTGCGAACCGCCCGATCGATGACGATGTTGGCGGAACACTGCCTTCGGCGATACGCGTAGACAGCAGAATGATGACGGTCGTCGCAAGCAGCGCCTGGGTCAGTCGCGGACTGTCATCACGATCCCGCCCGCGCGGCGCCCGACCACCGGGGCGATGAACGTGCGCGGGACCGGCGAGCCGTACTGCGGAGAGCGCGCCTTCACAATTCCGTAGCCGATCGCCACGCCGCCGAGCGCGCCGGCCGGTATGGCCCATGCGCCCCATTGCGCGAAGCATCGAAGCGGGCTCCGACGTATGCTTGGCGGACCTGTGCGCGACGACGATTCTCCCGACATCATCGACATGCCCCCCCGTGGCCCGCGGCGCCGGCGCCCCATCCTCTGGCTGGCGATTGTGGCCTTGGTGCTCTTCGTCGGCGGCAACACCCTGCTGTCCTACTACGTGGAGTCGGTGTGGTTCGCGTCGCTGGGCTACGGCGACGTGTTCTGGACGACTTTGGGGTTCCAGTGCGCCGTCTTCGCCGCGTTTGCGGCCGCGACGTTGGGCATCCTGTTCGGCGGCTTCTTCGCGCTCGAGCCGGTCCAGCTCCGGCCCGGCGGATCCGGCCCTTTCATCGTGGTCAACGGCCAGCGGGTGCAGCTTCCGATGGGTCGGGTGCTGCGGTTCCTGGCGTTCGCAGGATCGGCGATCGTCGCCCTCGTCGTCGCAGGAGAAATGGCGTCGGGCTGGCCGACGTTCGCCCTGTGGTGGTACGGACGTCCATCGGCGACGCTGCTCGCTGGCGCCGATCACGCGGTCGATCCCATCTTGCGACGTCCCATCGCCTTCTACTTGTTCGCACTTCCTGCCTGGGAAGCGATCGCTGGCTGGCTGATCACGATCGCCGTGCTGCTGCTCGTGCTCGCGGTCCTTTTCACCGCGGTGTCGCGCCGTCCCGGCATGATCGCCGGGAGTCGTGGCGGACCGGGTGTGCCGCGGGGGCTGGCGCTGACGTGGGCACTGTTCCTGGTCGCGCTCGCGGCGCAGGTCTGGCTCGGGCGGTACGAGCTGCTGCTCGACGACCACACCGTCTTCGCCGGCGCGACGTACACCGACGTCCACGTCAGGCTGACGGCCATCTCGGTCGTCGCGGCGTTGCTGGTCGTCGGCGCGTTGACCGCCGCGTCCGCGGGCGTGACGCGGCGCTCGTTCGTCTGGCTCGCGGCCGCCGCGGCGCCCGCCGCGGTCGCGTATCTGCTCGCCGGTGCCGTCGCGTCGTACGTGAGCGGCTTCATCGTCAAACCGAACGAGCTGGTGCGCGAGCGGCCATATATCGAGCACAACATCGCATTCACGCGGCAGGCGTACGGTCTCAACCGGATCGTGGCGCAGCAGTTTCCGGCCGAGGGGACCGTCGCGGCGGCGGATCCCGCCACCAACACGGCGACGCTGCAGAACGTCAGGCTGTGGGACTGGCGTGTCCTGCAGGACACCCTGCGGCAGCTGCAGGAGATTCGCACTTACTACGACTTTCCGGACATCGACATCGATCGCTACACGATCGACGGCGCGCCGCGGCAGGTGATGCTGGCGACGCGCGAGCTGAACCTAGACAAGCTGCCGGTGAGTAGCCGCAACTGGATCAACGAGAAACTCATCTACACACACGGCTACGGCGTCACGATGAACTACGTCAACGGCTTCACGCCGGAAGGGCTGCCGCAGCTGCTCCTCAAGGACATGCCCGTGCAAAGCGCGAATGCCGGCATCACGGTGACGCGCCCGGAGATCTACTTCGGCGAGATGACCGACGCCGACGTCTACGTCAACACGCGCCAGCAGGAGTTCAACTATCCGCAGGGAGAGACCAACAGCCTGACGTCGTACGAGGGCTCGGGGGGCATCGTCCTGGGCGGCTACCTGCGGCGGCTGCTGATTGCGATGGACCGCGGCGACATCGCCAAGCTGCCGTTCAGCGATGACGTTGGACCGGAGAGCCGGCTGCTGATGCGCCGCAACGTCCGCGCCCGCGCCGCCGCGCTCGCGCCGTTCCTCACCTTCGACGACGACCCGTACATGGTCCTGCGCGCCGACGGCCGGCTCGCGTGGGTGATGGATGCGTTCACGGTCTCGGACCGCTATCCGTATTCGCGGCCGTACTCGGTGGAACGGCAGCGCGTCAATTACGTGCGCAACAGCGTGAAGGTGGTGATCGACGCCTACGACGGCTCGACGGCGTTCTACGTGTTCGACTCGACCGATCCGATCATCGACGCCTATCGCGCGCTCTTTCCGGTGCTCTTCAAGGACGCCGCATCCATGCCGGTCGATCTCCGCGCGCACGTGCGGTATCCCGAGCTCCTGCTCGCGCTGCAGGCCGACGTCTACGGCCTCTACCACATGACCAATCCGGAGGTTTTCTACAATCGCGAGGATCTCTGGACGGTGGCGACCGACGTGGCCACGAGCCAGCAGGCGGCAAAGGAGACCGCGCCGATGGATCCCAACTTCATCGTCATGAAGCTACCCGGCGAGGTGCGGCCGGAGTTCGTGGAAATGCTGCCGTTCTCGCCGGCCAATCGCAACAACCTGATCGGATGGATCGCCGGACGGAGCGACGGCGAGCACTACGGCACGGCGATCGTCTACGACTTTCCGAAGACGCGTCTGGTGGCGGGACCGCTGCAGATCGAGGCGCGCATCGATCAGAACGCGCAGCTCTCGGGGCAGCTCTCACTGTGGAACCAGCAGGGGTCGCACGTCCGTCGCGGCGGCCTGCTCGTCATCCCGATCGGCCGGGCGCTGCTCTATGTGGAATCGATCTACCTGCAGGCGGATCGGAGTCCGATGCCGGAGCTGCGTCTGGTGGTGCTGGCGATGCAGGATCGGCTGGTGTACGCCCCGACGTTCGACGAAGCGGTCGCGGCGTTGTTCGGGGAGGCGAAGCCTGCCACGCCACCCGGCGCCGTGGCGTCACCTGGCGCTGCGACGACGTCCGCCGCCGCGCCCGTGCCGGATCAGCAGGCGCTGATCGCCGAGGCTGCAGCCGATCTCGCAGACTATCAGCGTCTGACGGCCGAAGGAAAACTGGGGGAGGCCGGCCAGAAGCTCGAGGCGCTCAAGCGAGTGCTCGAGCAATTGAATGGGCGGCGTCGCTAGAAGACGCGTACACCGCCCGGAGGCAACGACAACGCTGCAGGGAGTTTCGAGATCCGCGCGTCGTTGACGTCGAAGCTCGCCGACTGGCGTCGACTGCTGCGCGCGCATGTGACGCTCGCGCGGCAGCTCGTGCGCAAGCTCCCCGCCGATCGGGTCCTCTTCACGCCGAACGTCGAGCCGCGACGCTACACCCACCGCATTGCCTCGACGCTGTCTCGTGTTTTCGACGGGTTAATCTAGTTGGCGTCCCCAACGGGATTCGAACCCGTGTTTTGGCCTTGAAAGGGCCACGTCCTGGGCCTCTGGACGATGGGGACGTTCGGAGCCGTGCTCGGAACTTCTGATGATAACACGCAAGACCTGAATTCAGCCCGTCGCGAGCTCCGTCAGCGCTCGATCGAAGATCGCGCCCGCGTTGCGCTCCGAGTTCGCGTCGTCAATCAGCGCCTGAACCAGCAGCAGCGTGTCGAACGTCTGGGGCGTCAAGGCCAGATCGAGTTACATCGTCCTCCGCGCTGCCGAGGTCGAATCGACACGAGTGGTGTCCAATCGGTGTTGACCGACCGCTCATCCGATTGCGCGCGAAAGCAGATCGTGGCGGTCGCCGTGTGCATCCTGATGTGTTCGTGTCGATTCGGGGCGGCACTCGGAGGCGGCTTCTCGGACATCGGCGCCGTCAGAACCGTTTCGGCGCCGTGCCGCCGGCCTCGACGATCTGCGACGGCGCCGTCACCACGATCTCGGGCGTCCCGCGGAACTCCTCGATCCTGCCGGTCACGCAGATGCGCTTGTCCTTGAACCGATCCTCTGGCGCGGGCGTGAACTTCGCGCGGTTTTCTTCGAAGATGACCACCGTGAACAGCTGCTTCGGGTACGGCTCGTCGAGGTTGAGGAACGTCGGCTTGCGGTTGCTGCCGCTCGCCCAGCGCGCGCTCTTGACCAGGCCACAGACAGTCGCCTGCTCGCCGACGTGCGCCTTCGCGTCAGCCGTCGTCAGTGGAGCCGGCTGGAGAAACAGCGTGTAGGCGAGGAGCGGAATCAGCATGACGCCATTGTAGTCGCGCAGAGCCCGTGGCCTCTGTGTAATCCGCGTAATCCGTGTAATCCGCGGCTCGTGATCCGCGGCTCGTAATCCGCCGCTCGTCATCCGTGGCGCATGGCCGTCGTCGCGTGGTTGGTCGCGCTTGCGTTGATGGCCTGTGTCGCGTGGGATCTGCGGTCCCGAGACGGTCCCGAAAGACTCGGACGTCGGCCCGTTGGATCACGGCCGTCCGCCTGAAGGCGATTCCGCCTGAAGGCGGAAACTACAGGATTCGGGATTGTCGGACCTCGGACGTCGGCCCAACGCCGTTACAATGCGCCGACGCCAGGATCAGGAGGCCGATATGCGCCGAGTGACGACCCTCTCACTGCTCATCGCGCTGGCCGCCGCCGCGTGCAGCCGCCCGCCCTACACGGTCGTCGACGCGACGGGCAAGACGGTCGGTGAAGTGGTTCGCTGGGACGATCGCATTCCGAGCTATCCGTTGAATGCCATCGTCC
>DATFWL010000019.1:0-24930 GCA_035259385.1 Vicinamibacterales bacterium
ATCGTCCACGGTGCCCTCCGGGCTCGTATAGCGGAGGATCACCTGCCGGTTTTTCTCGATCGCCTCGAGCAGCTCGGGCGGCGCGAAATAGTTGCCCTCGCCGTGCCCGATTGGAATCCGCAGCACCTGGCCGACGGTTGCAGCCGCCGTGAACGGCGTATCGGTCTGCTCGACGCGCAGGTAGACGTGCTCGCACCGGTATTTCAAGCCGCGGTTCCGCAGCATCGCCCCTGGCAGCAGGCCGGACTCGAGCAGAATCTGAAAACCGTTGCAGATGCCGAGCACCGGACCGCCGCGCTCGGCAAAGGCGCGCACCGGGGCCATGATCGGAGAGAAGCGCGCCATCGCGCCGGTGCGCAGGTAGTCGCCGTGGGCGAACCCGCCGGGCAGGATCACGACGTCGGCGCCTTTCAAATCGGTGTCCTTGTGCCAGAGATACTCGGCTTCCTGGCCGAAGATGTCGCGTGCCGCGTGAAACGCGTCCTCGTCGCAGTTGCTGCCGGGAAAGACGACGATCCCGAATCGCATCTCAACTCCTTGACCTCGCGGTCCGACCTGCCATCCGACGCGCCTGCTCGACCACGCGACTCAGATTAGTCAGTCGACTTCGACGCGGTAACTCTCGATCACCGGATTGGCGAGCACCTTGTCCGCAACTTCAGCCGCGAGTTGACGCGCGGCGCCCGCCTCGCTCGTGTCGAGATCGAGCTCGAAGTACTTGCCCTGTCGCACGTCGCCGACGTTCGAGTAGCCGAGCGAGTGCAGCGCGTCGGCGATCGTCCGCCCCTGCGGGTCGAAGACCGACGGCTTCAGCGTCACGAACACACGTGCGCGCATGTGACTAGGCCCTCACCGGATGAAACACCCGGTCGAAGATGTGATCGACGTGCTTCAACTGCTCGTCGAGGTCGAACGCTCGCTCGATCTCGGCCGGCGACAACGCGCGGGTGACGTCCGGGTCGGCCAGCAGCAGTGACTTGAAGTCGCGCTGTTCGTCGAACGACCGCATCGCGTTTCGCTGCACCCACTCGTACGCCTGTTCCCGCGAGACGCCTCTCCGGGCGAGCTCGAGGAGCACCGTACCCGAGAACACGACCCCGCGCGATCGATTCAGGTTCTCGAGCATACGATCGGGATAGACGACCATCCGCAGCACGATCTTCGTGAACCGGCGCAGCATGTGGTCGAGCGCCAGAAAACTGTCTGGCAGAATGACGCGCTCGACCGACGAATGCGAGATGTCCCGCTCGTGCCAGAGCGCGACGTTCTCGAGCGCGGCGTGCGCGTTGCCGCGGAGCAGCCTGGCCAGGCCGACGATCTGCTCGGAAGCGATCGGGTTGCGCTTGTGCGGCATCGCCGACGAGCCTTTCTGGCCTGTCGCGAACGGCTCCTCGACTTCGCCGATTTCAGTCTTCTGCAGCCCGCGAATCTCGAGCGCGAATTTCTCCAGCGACGCCCCGGTGATGGCCAGCGTCGTCAGCAGCTCGGCGTGACGGTCGCGCTGAATGACCTGCGAGGCGACCGGCGCCGGCTCGAGGCCGAGGCGGCGGCAGACGTCTTCTTCAATCTGCGGCGGCAGATGCGCGAACGTGCCGACGGCCCCCGACAGCTTGCCGACGCTGACGACCGTGCGCGCGCGGCGCACGCGCTCGACGTCGCGCTGCACCTCCGCGTACCACAGCGCGAGCTTGAGGCCGAAGGTCATCGGCTCGGCATGGACGCCGTGGGTGCGGCCGATCATCGGCGTCCGCCGGAAGGCAATCGCCCGGTCGCGGATCGCGTCCGACAGCGCGTCGAGATCCGTCAGGATCAGATCGCACGCCTCGCGCATCTGCAACGCCTGCGCGGTGTCGATGACGTCCGACGAGGTCAGTCCGAAGTGGAGCCAACGGGCCGACGGCCCCACCTGCTCGGCGACCGCCGTCGTGAACGCGATGACGTCGTGCTGGGTCGTCCGCTCGATCTCTTCGATGCGTGCGATATCGAAGCCGCCGCGCTCATGGATGTCGCGAGCGGCGTCGGGCGGCACGATGCCGGCCGCCGCCATGGCGTCGGCAGCAGTGCTCTCGACGAGCAGCCAGGTCTCGTATCGACGCTGGTCGCTCCAGATGCGCCCCATCTCGGGGTGCGTATACCGGGGAATCATCTAATCGAGATCGAGCCGTTCGGCCGGGATTTTCAAGCCGTTCACGTTCCCGAGCACGGTCGCCGCCAGAGAGCCGTTGCGGAACAGGTCGGCGGCAACGCGCTGCACATCGTCCGCCGTCACCCGTTCGATGCCCTGAAGCGTCTCGTCGAGTCCGAATTGGCGATCGAAGTAAATCTCCTGCCGCGCCAGATGCGACATCCGGCTGGCGGTGTTCTCGAGGCTGAGCATCAGGCTGCCCTTCAGATGATCCTTCGAGCGCTGCAGCTCGGCCCCGGGAACCGGCGTGGTCTTCACCGCGCGCAACTCGTCGACGCAGAGATCGATCACCTCGCCGACGGCTTCGTTCGCGCAGCCGGCGTAGATCGTGAACGAGCCCGCATCGCGGTAAGCGCTCAGGCCGCTGAACACCGCATACGCGAGCCCGCGCTTTTCGCGGACGTTCTGGAACAACCGCGAGCTCATCGAGCCGCCGAGCAGCGTGTTCAGCACGTAGCTCGAATAGCGATCGTCGTGATTCTGCGGATAGCTTCCGACCCCCATACAGACATGGCTCTGCTCGAGCTCTTTGTTCCGCACCAGGATCTTCGGCACGACGCGCGGCGCCTCGTCACGAATCGCCTCGCCCGGCTCGACGAGCGACCCGAACTTCTCCTGAACCAGTTCGCGGACGTGGTCGTGCTCGAGATTGCCGACGGCCGAGACAATCAGATTGCGTGCGGTGTAGGCGTTGCGGAAGTAGTCGCGGAGCAGATCGGTGTTGAGCGCCTCGACCGTTTCCTTGGTCCCGAGGATCGGGCGCCCGAGCGGATGATTCTCCCAGAAGCCTTGCGTGAAGAGCTCGTGCACCAGGTCGTCCGGAGTGTCCTCGACCATCTTGATCTCTTCGAGGACCACCTTCTTCTCGCGCTCGATGTCTTCGGGACTGAACGCCGGATTGCGGACGATGTCCGACAGGATGTCGATCGCCAGCGGAAGGTGCTCGTCGAGCACCTTAATGTAGTAGCTTGCGTATTCCTTCGCGGTGAAGGCGTCGAGCTGCCCGCCGATCGAGTCGATCGCCTGGGCGATGTCCTCGGCGGTGCGGGTGCCGGTGCCCTTGAACAGCATGTGCTCGACGAAGTGGGCAATGCCGCTGCGCTCGGCCGACTCGTGGCGCGACCCGCGCGTGAGCCACACGCCGATGCTGATCGAGCGGACCTGCGTCATCCGCTCGGTGAGAATGCGAAGTCCGTTATCGAGAACGTCTCTGACGATTGGAGTGTTCTGCACTGGTTGAGCGTTGCAACCTATTGAGCGAGAAGGGATTACACGCTAGAATGCGCATTATAACATGTGTCCGGCGTGTCTATGATGAGCCTTCCCGATCTCGTCGAGCAGGAGCGCCCGGCGCTCGAAGCGGCGCTTGCCGAGCTAGGATACCCACGCTTTCACGCCGGGCAGGTCTTCCGCTGGATCTATCGTCGCGGAGTCACCGACGTAGATGGGATGACCGACCTGCCGCGTGAGCTTCGCAGCACGCTGGCGGCGCGTTTCTGCCTCTCTACGCCCGCCGTCGTCCAGCGCGAGAAATCGGTCGATGGCACCGAGAAGTTCGCCCTCCGTTTGAGCGACGGCCGCGTCATCGAGTCGGTGTTCATCCCCGACACGCCGGCGATGACCTTCTGCATCTCGACGCAGGTCGGGTGCGCGATGGCCTGCTCGTTCTGTCTCACCGGAAAGATGGGGCTCGTGCGCAATCTCACGGCCGGCGAGATTGTCGGCCAGGTTCGCGTCCTGGTTGCCGCGCTCGAGATGCGCGACGCGTCGTACAACATCGTGCTGATGGGAATGGGCGAGCCCCTCCACAACTACGACGAGACGATGAAGGCGCTGCGCATCCTCGCCGACGATCAGGGGTTCAACCTGTCGCCGCGGCGCGTGACGCTGTCGACGGTCGGCCTGCTGCCAGCGCTCGAGCGGCTCGCCAGCGAACCAGTGATGCCGAACCTCGCGATCTCGCTGCATGCGCCGACCGATCTCCAGCGCGGCGAACTGGTGCCGATCAACCAGAAATACGGCGTCGCCGAGATCATCGCGGCCTGCAAGCGCTTTCCTCTCAGGAAGCGAAGCCGGATCACGTTCGAGTACGTGCTGCTCGCCGGGGTCAACGACTCGCCGCAGGACGCGCGGCGGCTCGCCAGGCTCCTCGCCGGCATGAAAGCCAAGGTGAACGTGATTCCGCTGAATGCCGCCGCCGGTATTCCCTACGAGCGTCCGTCGGACGAAGTAATCGATCGGTTCGCGAAGATGGTCGCCGATCACGGCATCACGGTGTCGGTGCGCAAGAGCCGCGGCCGGGACATCCGCGCGGCGTGCGGCCAGCTCATCGTCGAAGGACAGAGAAAATCGCCCGCGCAGCAGCTCGCTGTCGTCGCGTTCGGTTCCTGACGCGATCAGAATTCGGCGTACCAGGCATCAGGCCGTAGGCAAGGTAGTTCGCGGCTGGGAATCGTCATCAGTACCGGGTCACGGCGCCAACGAGGCGTCCGCGCTCATCGGACGAAACCCTGACGTCCACCCATACGTTCCGGTGAAGAGCCGGCGGATCCGTCAACGTCAGCTTCAAATAGTTGCCCGTTACCGCTACCGAGCCATCATCGATGGTCAGCGCGCGCTGCGTCGTGCCAATCTGCGAGCCGCGGAATCGCCGCGCCAGGCGTTGGCCGATCTCCCGCACGATGCGCGCGCGTTCGCGAACCACCGTGCCCGGCGCGCGGTTCCCGAGCGTCGACGCGATCGTGCCCGGGCGATCCGAGTACGGGAAGACGTGGACGTGTGTCACCGGCGAGTGTTCGAGGTATGTCGTGAGCTCGTCGAAGTCGTCGTCTGTCTCGCCCGGGAAACCGACGATGACGTCGGTCCCGATGGCCGCATGCGGAATGCGCTCGCGGATCTCGTCGACGAGCCGCGCGTAATAGCCGATCGTGTAAGGCCGCCGCATGGCGGCGAGGACGCGATCGCTGGCGTGCTGGAGCGGCAGGTGGAAGTGCGGCGCGACACGCCCGGACGTGGCGACGAGATCGACGATCTCGCACGAGCAGTCCATCGGCTCCAGGGAAGAAATCCGGAAAAGGATCGCAGTCTCCGGTGAGGCGGTCGCGCGACACATGGCGCGCAGGAGGTCGATCAACGACGACCGCGGTGCCAGATCGCGACCGTACGAGCCAAGATGCACCCCAGTGAGCACGATTTCCTTGAAGCCGGCGGCGACAACTCGATCGATTTCGGCGATGACGTCCGCAATCGGCACGCTCCGCGGCGCGCCACGGGTCGACGGGATGATGCAGTAGGAGCACGGCTCGGCGCAGCCGGTCTGCACGCGCAGAGTGAACGCCGTCCGTCCGGCGATGCCGGGTTCAATTGCCGACCCGCACGGCCCGTCGCCAGATGAAGACCGCGAAGAGACGGCAGAGGCCGCAGAGAGGGCGGAGGCCGCAGAGGCGGAGGCGGGGGACGGCAGCGAGATGAGCGGAATAAGCTTCGGCTTGTCGTCGTTCCGGACGATCCGCGCCACGCTCGGCAGCGCGGCGATCTCGTCGGGCCGGCGCGTCGCGTAACAACCGGTGACGACAATTCGCGCGCCCGGATTGTCGCGGGCGATGCGGCGAATCGTCTGCCGGGCGCCTTGATCCGCGGTCGCGGTGACCGAGCACGTGTTCACGACCACGAGATCGGCTGCCTCCGGCGGCGCGGGCGTCGCACCCGCGGCAATCAGCGCTTCCTCGAAGCCGAGCGAATCGGCCTGGTTCACACGGCAGCCGAATGTGACGACGGCGTATCTCATCCTTTCGAGTCGCTCACTTCAAATCTTCCAATTCCTAACTTCCACCCTTCAAAGCTTTCTTTCCGATGTCTCGTCGATACTGCATGCCCTCGAATGAGATTTTGTCTACGCCCGCATACGCGTTCGCAATCGCATCGCTGTAGCTGGCGCCACGGCCGACCACCGTCAGCACGCGACCGCCCGCGGTGACCAGTTCGCCGCCTCGCTTCCCCGTTCCCGCATGGTAGACCGCGACGTCAGGAATTGCTTCTGCGGCGTCGAGTCCGCGAATCGGCTGTCCGGACGAAGACGAGGCGGGATAGCCGCGTGACGCGAGGACGACACCGACGAAGCGCTCGTGTCCGAGCGTCACGGCCCGGCGCGTCAAATTGCCTGTAGCAGCGGCAACGAGCAACGGCAGCAGCGGCTCGTCGACCAGCGGGAGCACGACTTGTGCCTCCGGGTCGCCGAGCCGGACGTTGAACTCGATCACTTTCGGTCCGCTCGCGGTCAGCATCAGTCCGACGTAGAGGAACCCGTGAAACGGGCAGCCCTCGTCGGCCATCCCGGCCAGCACCGGCTCGACAATCTCGTGCAGCACCCGCGAAGACAGCGCGGCGTCCACCAGCGGGCTTGGCGCGAACGCTCCCATTCCTCCCGTATTCGGGCCACGATCGTCGTCGAAGATCCGCTTGTGATCCTGCGCGGTGCCGATCGGTACGCCGCGGGTACCGTCACAGAGGCAGAAGTAGGAGACCTCGTCCCCCTGCAGACACTCCTCGATGACCAGTTGATCTCCCGCGGCACCGAATTTTCGAGCTTCCATCGCGTCGCGGACCGCGCGTTCAGCGGACTCGGCATCCTCAGCCACGACGACGCCCTTGCCGGCCGCCAGGCCATCGGCTTTCAGCACGACGGGCGCGCCGAATTCTTCACGCTGGACGGCGTCGAGCGCCTCTTCGAGCGATACGCAGGTGTGAAAGCGCGCCGTCGGCACCATGTGCCGGGCCATGAACGCTTTCGCAAACGCCTTGCTCGACTCCAGGCGGGCGGCAGCAGCCGTCGGGCCGAGCAGCAGCCGGCCCTCGGCAGCAAACCGATCGGCGATCCCGAGACTCAGCGGGAGCTCCGGTCCGACGACGGTGAGATCGATTTGCTCGCGATCGGCGAGCGCGATCACGGCGTCGACGTCCGCGGAATCGACTGGAATCGTGCGCGCAAGGCGACCAATTCCGGGATTGCCCGGGGCGGCGACGAGCTCGCCGACGTCGCGGTCGCCGGCCAGGCGGGCCACGAGCGCGTGCTCGCGCGCGCCGCTACCGAGAACAAGAACTCTCATCGCATGAACAGGTTATGGAGAGAATGGCGATTGCACGCGCCCGCGGGGCGAGCGAGGTTATTTCGTTGACCTTGACGGGGTTTGCGCCTAGAATCCGCGCTTGCTGTGATAGCCTAGCATATTTGCACAGTTGCCACCCGCGAAGGGGGTGTTAGTCGCGTGGCTGAAGTGAAGATTCAAGAGGGCGAATCGATTGAAAGCGCCCTGCGCCGGTTCAAACGGAAGGTCCAGCAGGAAGACATCATCAAGGACATCAAGAAGCACTCGTTCTACCTGAAACCAGGGGACAAACGAAGAGCGAAGCAGGCGCTCGCGCGGAAGCGGAATCGGAAGAAGCTGCGGCGCGAATCGGAATAGCAGGACCCGACCCCGACGAGGTAGCGACCGATGGAGTTCCAAGACCGGATCCTCAGGTGCGTGGATTGCGCGACGGAGTTCATCTGGACGGCGGGCGAACAGCAGTTCTTCGCCGACAAGAACTTCAAGAACGAACCGAAGCGGTGCAAAGCCTGTAAGGGCAAGCGCGCGGCTCGTCCCGTGGGCGCCGGCATGGCGCGCGAGCGGGTCGAAACAATCACGACGTGTTCGGCGTGCGGCAAAGAGACGACCGTGCCGTTCAAGCCGACGCAGGGGCGCCCCGTGTTCTGCAAGGAATGCTTCCAGGCCCGGAAGTTCGCGGGCGCTGGCGGCGTCTAAGCTCCACCGGCCGATCTCTCGCTCTCTCGTCGATTCATCGACACCACTGGCCCACCGAAGTCCGGTCCTTCAGGGATCGGGCGACCGGTGGGCTTGTGTGTGTCACGCGTCCGCGGCCAGCGCCGGGCCAGGCCTTTGCGTTGCACCGCGCGCGGACGGGTGTTAAGCTCACGCAACGCATTATCTGGAGCGTTTTCCCATGCAGATCGAGGAACGGAGCGTTGGCGACGTGGTGGTACTCGACCTGAAAGGCAAGATTACCTTGGGCGAGGGTGACGAGCTTCTCAAGGACAAGGTCAACAGTCTCGTCAATCAGGGCCATAAGAAAATCGTGTTGAACCTGGCCGACGTGCCCTACATCGACAGCGCGGGCCTCGGTGAAGTCGTACGGACGTACACGACGGTCAGCCGGCAGGGCGGGAGCCTCAAACTGCTCAACCTGACCAAGCGAATCACGGATCTGTTGTCGATCACCAAACTGCTGACCGTGTTCGAAACGTTCGAATCGGAGACCGAAGCGGTCCGGAGTTTTTCGGCATCGGCCAAGGTCTAACCCGTCTCTCGCGCTAGATGGCGCGCAGTTCCTCATCACCTGTGACAGCCTCCGGCACCGCGACCGACGCGGTGCCAAGGCGATCTCTCACTCTCCACCTCCTGTACTCGCTTCGTCCCGGCCAGTGGAGCAAGAACCTGGTGATCTTCGCCGGGCTGCTCTTCGGGAGGCGGCTGTTCGACGGCGAAGCAGTAGTGGCTGCCGTCAGTGCCTTCGTCGTCTTTTGCGTGCTGTCCGGAGTGGTGTATCTGGTGAACGACATCGCCGATCGGAACACCGATCGGCTGCATCCGCTGAAGGCGCACCGTCCGATCGCGTCGGGCGCGCTGCCGGTGCCGATCGCGATTTATGCGGCCATCGGGCTCGGCATAGCGGGTATCGCCGGAGCGGTCGCGGTCGGCAGCCGCTTCGCGGCCGTTGCCGCGGCATACCTGGTGCTGCAGCTGGCCTACTCGGGTGTCCTCAAGCACATCGTCATCCTCGACGTGCTGACGATTGCCATCGGCTTCGTCCTGCGCGCGGTCGGCGGCGCCGTGGCGGTGAACGTGGAAATCAGCCGCTGGCTGCTGGTCTGCACGATCCTGCTTGCGCTGTTCATCTCGCTGGCGAAACGGCGACACGAGATCGTCCTGCTGGCGAACGGCGCAACCGGCCATCGCCCGATTCTCGGCGAGTACAGCCCTTACCTGCTGGATCAGATGATCGGTGTCGTCACGGCATCGACGCTGATCTCGTACGTCTTCTACACGATCAGCCCCGACACGGTCGAGAAATTCGACACGCAATGGCTCGGGCTGACCATCCCGTTTCCGCTCTACGGGATTTTCCGGTATCTGTATCTGGTGCATCAGCGCGATGGTGGCGGCAGCCCTGCGGATCTGCTGCTCACCGATCGTCCGCTGCTCGCCTGCGTGGCGCTCTGGGCGGTGGCGGTCGCGCTGATCATCTACAGGTCCGCATGATTTATGGCCGACTTTAGCGTCCGCTCCGACTCGGTGAACGTCGAGCAGATCATGGAGCAGATCCGCGCGCGAATCCGGGACAAGCGCGGCGTCGACTACACCGAGCAGCAGATCCGCGAGCTCGCCGCGGTGAAGCTCGAGAAATTCCTCGACCCGCGCGGCGTGCGATCGGATCTGCTCGAGCAGTTCCGCAAGGCGCAGCCGGCGTACGAACCGCCGGAGCTGCCCAACTTCGCGTTCGAGGACGCGACGCTGTTCGAGACGCATCGCGCGCCGATCCGCTGGCTTCGCAAGCTGCTGCTGCCGATCCTGAAGCTCTTCTTCAACCCGAACCCGTTGATTCAGGCGCTCAATATCCAGTCGCGCCTGAACACGATGAACGCAGAGCGCGAGGCGCGGCGGGAAGCCGAGCGGCGGCAGCTCGATCAGCTCTACTACGAGCTGATTCACAATCTCGTGTTGGAAACGACCCGGCTCAGCATCGACGTGAAGAACCTGAAGATGCGGCTCGAGTCGGTGTCGAGCAGGCTGGAATTCAACGAGCGGCGTGCCCGTGCGCTCGAAAGCGTCGTCGTCTACAAGCCAGGTGGCGCCGGCGACGAGCGCGGGCAGCGGCAGGAACGCGGCGACCGGACCGACCGGTCGGTGCGCCAGCACCAGCAACCACAACAACAGCCGTCGCAGCGGCCCTACACGCCGCCGCAGCCGACGCCTGGAAGCGCACCGTCCGCCGTCGCCGCATCGGCGGATACTGCCGGCGCGGCCGTCGCCGCACCGAACCAGACGCCAGGGACAGTCGCGCCGGCCGGGGAAGGACCCGGTCAGCGAAGCCGTCGTCGGCGCCGCCGACGCGGGCGGCGCGGCGGCGGATCGGCGACCGCGGTCATGGGTGCGGTGCCGGCGACACCCGGCGCCCAGGCGCCGGAGGATGCCTCGAGCGATCTGGCGGGCTCCGATGTCGGCGACCTCAACGAGCCATTCGAGGACAGCCCGGACGACAGCGCGGACGGTGGACGAGCATCCGGTGCTGAACCGGCGGCGGGAGCTTCTCATGAAGCAGCGCCGCACGCCGGCGAGTTGCCAACCGTCTCCTCGCATCCGCCCACGACGCCGGCGGTCGCCGGCGAGCAGTCGCCAGGCGACGAGCGACCCGCAGGCCCGGCACCCCCCGAGCGCGACCACACCGATTCGCAGTGAGAATCGCCGTCGTCGTCCAGCGCTATGGCTCGGCCATCAACGGTGGCGCCGAGCTTCACGCTCGCTACATCGCGGAACGTCTTGCGCGCCACGGCGAGGTCGAGGTGCTCACGACCTGCGCCACCGATTACGTGACGTGGCGGAATGAGCTGCCGGCCGGCGTGGAGCAGGTGAACGGGGTTGCGGTTCGCCGCTTTCGCGTGAAGCACGAACGGGATCCGCGGGTCTTCGCGAAGCGATCCGATCGCGTCTTTCTGCAGCGCCATTCGCTCGGTGACGAGCTCGACTGGCTGGACGCCGAGGGACCGACCAGCCCGGCGCTGGTCGAATACGTCGCGAAGCACGCGGCCGCCGTCGACTTCTGCCTCTTCTTCAGCTACCGCTACTATCACGCCTACTTCGGTGCGCGTGCGGCGTCCGCCCGCGCGATTCTCGTCCCGACCGCCGAGCGCGATCACACGATCGGGCTGTCGATCTTCAAGCCGCTGTTCCGCAGCGTCCGCGCGGTCATGTACAACTCGCAGGAAGAGCGCGCGATGATCAACGCCGTCTCACACAACGAGGCGGTTCCAGGCGTCGTCGTCGGCGTCGGATCGAACGTTCCGGCGAGCACGCAGCCGAACCGGTTTCGCCAGAAGCATCACATCCGCGGGCCGTTCGCCGTCTACGTCGGCCGCGTCGATCAGAACAAGGGCTGCAACGAGCTGTTCGAGTTCTTCCAGGAGTATCTGAAGGATCCGGGCGGCAAGCTGTCGCTGGTGCTGATCGGGAACTCCTTGCTGGAGATTCCGCCGCATCCGCGCATCCGCCATCTGGGCTTTCTCGACGACACGGACAAGTTCGACGCGATGGCAGCGGCCGACCTGCTGATCATGCCGTCGTACTACGAGAGCCTGTCGATGGTAACGCTCGAAGCGTGGGCGCTCGGACGTCCGGTGCTGGCGAACGGGAAGTGCGACGTCCTGAAGGGTCAGTGCATCCGCAGCAACGCCGGCTTGTACTACGAGAGCAAGGCGGAGTTCATCGGCACGCTGGAGGCGCTCGAGCAGAACCGCTGGCTCGCCGGATCGCTTGGTCGCAACGGGCGTCAGTTCTTCAGGGATCACTACGACTGGCCGGTGATCGAGCACAAATATCTGGACATGTTCGCGCGGCTGAAGAAGGAGTCGCCGCAGCCGGCTGCCGATCCGTTGCCCGGCTGGTTCGAGCGGCGCCGCCAGGATCTGCCGCCGGCGGAGGAAGTGCTCGCGCGGCTGCCGACCGGACCGGCCGTGCTGTCTTATGAATCGAGCCGGAGACGGGCGTGATCCGGATCCACCAGGTGCTCGCGACGCTGGGCTACGGCGACGCGATCGGCCATGAGGTGCTCGGCATTCAGCGCGTCCTGCGCGCCGCCGGCTACGAATCGGAAATCTTCGTCGAGACGGCCGACTATCGCCTCGAGCCGCAGACGCGGGACTATCGTGAACTGATCGACTTCAGCCACCCTGACAACCTGCTGCTTCATCACTTCTCGCTCGGCTCCAAGGCGTCGCGGACGGCATACGCGCTCCCCGATCGGATGGCGCTCATCTATCACAACATCACGCCGCCGGAGTATTTCATCGGCGTTCATCGCACCCTTGTGCGCCAGACGTTTCGCGGGCGTCGCGAACTGCGGGCATACGCCGACCGCTGCGATCTCGCGATGGGCGACTCGGAGTTCAACCGGCAGGACCTGGAGGCGCTCGGCTTTCCGCGGACGGCAGTGCTGCCGGTCGTGCCCGACTTCTCGCATCTCGACCGCGAGCCAAACTGGCTGGCGGCGGGCGAGTTCGACGACGAGTGGACCAACGTCGTCTTCGTCGGCCGGATGATTGCGAACAAGAAGATCGAGGATCTGATCCGGTGGTTTCACGCGTACCACACGGTCTTCAACCCGCGCTCGCGGCTGCTGCTGATCGGCGCGCAGACCCAGTTCGAACGCTATGTCGCGTCGCTCCATCAGCTCGTCGCCGCGCTCGGCACGCCGCACGTCCACTTCGTCGGACAGGTGACCGACGAGGAGCTGGTCGCGCTGTACGAAGTCGCGGATCTGTTCCTCTGCGCCAGCGAGCACGAAGGGTTCTGCGTGCCGCTGGTCGAGGCGTTCTACAAGCAGGTACCGGTGCTGGCGTATGCGGCCACCGCGGTGCCGTCGACCATGGACGGCGCCGGCGTGCTGTTCGAGGATCGCGATCCGCTGCACGTGGCGCGGCTGATCGACGCGATCGTGTCCGATGCGGCGCTCCAGGATCGGATCGTCGAGGGTCAGCTTGCCGCCGTCGATCGGTTGCGATCGAAGGACTTTGCCGGGACGCTTCTCGGCTTCGTGCAGGAGATCCTCGCGAAGCCGCGCACGCCGGGGCCGAGGGTCACGTTCGATTTCTGGGGACAGTTCGACGCGGCACAGGAGCTGGAGGAGCTGCGGATGTACCGGCCGGCGATCTTCCAGGCGCTGCCTGTCGAGCCAGGGCGCTAGCAGCCGCCACCGCCCGCTCGACTTGATTTGCGATGATCATCAACCAATGGGTTCCGGCGGCGCACAAGGGTGATGCGATCGGCGACAGCGCGCGGCGGGTTCGCGCCCTGCTGCGGACGATGGGGCACGAGTCCGAGCTCTATGCGATGACGATTGACGACGTGCTGTGCGGTGACGTCCGCCGCTTCGACGACCCGGCCGCCCGGCGCGGCGACGTGACGATCTTCCATTACGCGCTGCCCTCGCCGATGAGCCCGGCGTTCGCGTCGCTGCCGCCGGGAGGGCGGATCCTCCAGTACCACAACGTCACGCCGGCCGGCTACTTCGCGCCGTACGATCCGGCGCTCTTCCGACTCGCGTCACTCGGCCGGCAGGAGCTCGCGTCGCTCGCCGGCGCCGCGGACGTCGCACTCGGCGATTCCGAGTACAACCGCGAGGAGCTGCAGCGCCTCGGGTTTCGCCGGACCGGCGTGTTTCCAATCGCCGTCGACACTCGGCGCATCACGCAGCCGGCGTCACGGCCGGCGCTCGACAAGGTCCTCGACGACGGGCTGGTGAACTTCCTGTTCGTCGGCCGGATCGCGCCGAACAAGAAGATCGAGGATCACGTCCGGCTGGCGGAGGTGTACAAGCGCTACGTCGACGCCTACTACCGGTTCATCTTCGTCGGCCGGTTCGACGTCGTGCCACGGTATTATTCGACGATTCGCGCCCTGATGGCCGAATACCGGTTCCTGAACGATCGCTTCGTGTTCACCGGCCCGATCCCCGACGAAGAGCTCGCCGTCTATTACCGCCACGCCGCCGTGTACGTGTCGCTGAGCGAGCACGAAGGGTTCTGCGTTCCGCTGATCGAGGCGATGGCCGCCGACGTTCCGGTGCTCGCCTACGCGGCGGCGGCCGTGCCGGACACGCTTGGCGGAGCCGGCCTCCAGTTCGCCCCGAAGGACCTGGAGCTGGCGGCGGAGCTGCTCGGCACGCTCGCCTTCGACGATGCGATGCGCGCGCAGGTGATCGCCGGCCAGCGGCGACGGCTCGCCGACTTCGGCGACGCGCGCATCATCGGCGAGCTGACCGCGCTGCTGCATACACTGTCGTGAAGATCGCGTTCATCATTCAGCGCTACGGCGCCGAGGTCCTGGGCGGATCCGAACATCTCTGCCGCCTCGTCGCCGAACGGCTCGCGGCGACGCACGACGTCGACGTGATCACCACCTGCGCCCGCGACTACGTCACCTGGAAGAACGAGTACGCCGAAGGCGCCGACCGCGTCAGGGGCGTCACGGTGCGGCGTTTTCCGACCGCGGCGACCCGCGACATCGACGCCTTCAACAAGTACTCGGACTGGATCTACGCCAACGCACACTCGCACGCGGACGAGATGAGCTGGCTGAAACAGCAGGGACCGTGGGCGCCGGCGCTGATCGACTACCTCAAACGGAGCCACCAGCAGTACGACGTCCTGATCTTCTTCACGTATCTCTATGCGACGACGGTCCTCGGCCTGGAGGTCGCGCCGCACCGGAGCATCCTGGTCTCCACCGCGCACGACGAGCCGGCGATCAGGCTCGAGATCTTCAAGGACGTCTTCAGGAAGCCGGCCGCGCTCTGTTATCTCACCGAGAGCGAGCGCGAGTTCGTCCAGGCGCGTTTCGTGGAGCGGCCGCTGCTCGAGGAAGTCGTCGGCGTCGGCGTCGACCTGCCGCAGCAGCAGCCCTATCCGCGGATGCCGGAGCGTCCCCCGGACGACGACGGTCCGCCACCCGCAGGCAACGGCGGATCGGCCGACGAGGAACCGCAGGCGCGTGAGTTTCCGTCGCATCTGCTCGCGCGCGGCGCGGTGTTCCGGCGGCGCCACCGCCTGTACGGTCCAATCGTGCTCTACGGCGGCCGCATCGATCCCGGCAAGGGGTGCGAAGAGCTGATCCAGTATTTCAGCGAATATGTGAAGGAGGGTGGCGACGCGGCGCTCGCGCTGATGGGGGTGAAGCTGATGGCGCTCCCGGAGGAGCCGTTCATCCGCTTCGCCGGGCTGCTCTCCGAGCGCGAGCGGCTTCAGGCGCTCGAAGCCGCGACCGTCGTCGTTTGCCCGTCGCCGTACGAGAGCCTGTCGCTGCTCGCGCTCGAATCGCTCTCGGTCGGCACGGCGGTTCTGGTCAACGCACGCTCGGCGGTCCTCGTCGAGCACGCGATCCGCAGCAACGGCGGCCTCTGGTACGCCGATCGCGACGAGTTCGTCGAGGCGTTGAAGCTGCTGATCGGGGACGAAGCGCTCCGGCGCGCGCTCGGCCGCAACGGCCGCGAGTACGTGCGCCGTCATTACCGGTGGGATGTCGTGCTCGGAAAATACGAGCGGCTGTTCGCGAAGATCAGGAACGCGCGCTAGCCCCGCCTACTTGTCCTCGAACACCGGCGCGAGCGGGCCGGCGTGCGCCTCCGCCTCGTCCGGACTCGAGCCGACCGGCGCCGCCGGCGCGGGCGCCACCGGCGCCTCGACGCCGTTGCCGTTCGGCGCGCGCTTGCGGCGCGGGCGGATCTCGTACCGCTTGATCATCTCGTTGAGCGTGGTCGGCTTGATGTGAAGCAGCTCAGCAGCGCGCTTCTGGACGCCGCCGGCTGCCTCGAGCGTCGACTCGATCAACTTCTTCTCGAAGTCGGTGATCACTTCCTTGAACGAGATGCCTTCCGGAGGAACGACGAACTGCGGCATCTGGAAGTTGGGCGCCTTGCGCACGTGATCGGGAATCAGCTCGACACCGATGCGCGGTCCGGGGGTGAGCACCACCGCGCGCTCGATCACGTTCTCCAGCTCGCGCACGTTGCCGGGCCAGTCGTATTCGGTCAGCAGATCGAGCGCATCGGGCGTGAGCTCGAGGCCCGACTTCCGGTTCTCGTCGCCGTATTTCTCGAGGAAGTGGTGCACCAGCAGCGGCACGTCGTCCTTGCGGTCGCGCAGCGGCGGCAGCTGGATCGAGATCACGTGCAGACGGTAGAAGAGATCCTCGCGGAACTTCCCTTCCTCCATCATCTGGCGGAGGTCGACGTTGGTGGCGGCGATGATCCGGACGTCGACCTTGATCGTCTCCATGCCGCCGAGCCGCATGAAATCGCGCTCCTGAATCACCCGCAGCAGCTTGGCCTGCGTCTCCAGCGGCACGTTGCCGATCTCGTCGAAGAAGATGCTGCCCTTGTCCGCGAGGTCGAACATTCCCTTCTTCGGATAGACCGCGCCGGTGAACGCGCCCTTGACGTGCCCGAACAGCGTCGATTCGAGCAGGTCGGGCGGCAGGTTGCCGGAGTTGACGGTCACGAAGGAGCGCTCTGAGCGTGACGAGTTGGCGTGAATGGCCCGCGCCACGAGCTCCTTGCCGGTGCCGCTCTCGCCCTGAATCAGAATCGTCGACCGACTCGGCGCCGCCTGAATGATCAGGTCGAACACCTGGCGCATCCGCGGACTGCGGCCGATGATGTTCGCGAACTTGTGATAGCGCTCCTGGATGTTCTGGCGGAGGTTCCGGTTCTCGCTGACCAGCCGCCGCCGCTCCATCGCGTTGCGGACCACGACCATCACTTCGTCGTTCTTGAACGGCTTGGTGATGTAGTCGAAGGCGCCGGCCTTCATCGCCGAGATGGCGCTCTCGACCGACGCGTAGGCGGTGATGATGATCACCGCGAGGTCCTCGTCGATCCGCTTCAGCTCGTCGAGCGTCGCGATGCCGTCGAGGCCTGGCATCATGATGTCCACGATCGCGGCGTCGAACGGCAGCGCCCGCGCCATCTCGAGCCCCTCGGCGCCGGACGAGGCGACGCGCACGTCATACCCTTCCCGCGTGAGCAGCGTCTCGAGAATCTCCCGCATGATCTCTTCGTCGTCGACGACGAGAATCGTGCCGTGGCGTGAAGTAGCCATACCTTTCACTTCGCCCGCGCGCTCAGCTCCACCGCCGGCGCCGCCGGCAGCGTCAACGTGAAGCGCGTGCCCTGTCCGACTGCGCTGTCGCAGCGGATCGTTCCGTCGTGCTCGTGGACGATCCCGTAGGTGATCGACAGGCCGAGGCCGGTGCCGCGGCCGATGGCCTTGGTCGTGAAGAACGGATCGTAGATGCGCGCCAGCTGTTCGGGCGGAATGCCCGATCCGGTGTCGGCGATTTCCGCGACCACCTGGCCCGCCGCGACGCGTGTCGTCACCGACAGCCAGCCGCCGCGCGGCATGGCGTCGCGCGCGTTGAGGAACAGGTTGAGGAACACCTGCTGCAGCTGATGCTCGATCCCCCGCACCATCGCCGCCTCCGCCGACAGCTCGCGGCGCACCTTGATCCTCCCGACCTCGAACTGATGCTCGAGCAGCGAGGAGACGTCGGTGATCACCGCATTCAGATCGACGTCGATCCGTTCCTTGGACGCCGATCCGGGGCGTGAGAGGTTCAGCAGGCCGTTGACGATTTTCGCGGCGCGGAACGTCTGCCGCTCGATCTTCTCGAGCAGCACGGTCCGCGGATCGGCCGGATCGGCGCCATCGAGGAGCATCTGCGTGAAGCTCGAGATGCCGGTGAGCGGCGTGTTGACCTCGTGGGCGACGCCGGCCGCCAGCAGGCCGATCGACGCCATCTTCTCGGAAATCTGCAGCTGTTCCTCCAGCCGCACGCGGTCCGTGATGTCCTCGAGGAGCAGCAGGGTGCCGACCACTTCGTCGTCGCCGGCGGCGTTCTGGAGCGGCACTTCCGTCGCGTTGACCAGCAGGCGCTGCGGCGTCGCCTCCCGGGACGACAGCGGCACCCGGTAGAGGGTCGCGCCGTAGGGATGCTCCTGACGCGCGGCCCGCAGCGCCTCGACGAACGGAATGTCGAAGACCTCGGCGAGCGGGCGGCCGATCGCGCTGCGCTCGATGCCATAGCAGCTCTCGAGCGCGCGGTTCCAGCGAACGATGCGCTCGTCCTCGTCGAACACCACCAGGCCGTCGTCGAGCGATTCGAGGATGTTCTCGTTGAACTCGCGCATGCGGCCGACTTCTTCGGCCTTCAGCCGCAGCTGGCGGTAGAGGCGCCCGTTTTCGATTGCCGTCGCGACCTGGCCGGCGACCGCGGTCAGCAGCCCGATGTCTTCGCTGTTGAACGGCTCGTCGGTCTCCTTGCGTCCGAGCGCGAGCACCGCGATCGTGCGTCCCTCGAACACGCAGGGGACGAAGTAGAACGTGCCGGCGTCGCGCCAGAATTCGACTTCTTCGGCGACGAACCTCGCCGCGGCGATCGGATCGTCGAGCGCGACGGTGTGACCGCCGTCCAGCCGCGCCATCATCGACGACGTCCGCGGCAGCCGCGGCACGGCCTGCGGGAAGCCGTAGTCGCCGATCGACGCGAAGTCGCCCGATCGCTCGTCGGCCAGCATCAGCGCCATGCGATCGACGAGGAGCGTCTCGACGATTCGCGCGACCAGGCGCTGACTCAGGCGGACGACGTCCAAATCGCTGTTCAAATCGCGCGCGAACGCGACCAGCGCGCGGCGGTAGTCGTAGCGATCGCGGTAGAACACGCGGTCGAGCGCGTTCTGCACGGCGTCCTTCACCGGCCGCGCCAGCAGCACGATGACCAGCGTCGCCAGCGCCGCGATGATCCAGTTGTGATCGTCGGCGTCGTTCGCGAAGACGAAGCCGGTGACCTTGCGGAGGGCGGCGTAGAGGGCGATGCTGGCGGCGCCAAACGCGGTGTAGACGAGGCCGCGCTTGATGATCACTTCGACATCGCGCAGCCGGTAACGGACGATCGCCGACGCGAAGGTGAGCGGCACGAGTCCGAGCGGGACCGCTGTGAGCTGCAGGGCCACCGGCGGATCGATCCCGAGCGCCCACGGCAGCGCGTACGCGAACGCGAACGGACCGGCGCCGAGCGCCGTGCCCCAGGCGATCCATCGCAGCTGACGCTGCGCCGTGACCGACGAGATCTCCTGGAAGGCGCGCACCAGCACGCCGAGCGCCGACACGGCGCAGACGAACAGGTACACCGGCTCGGCACGATCGAGCCAGTCGAGCGTCCGGGAGAACATCGGCCCCGACAGGGTCCCGTCCGATGCGCGCACAATCGCGATGACCCGCACCGCTGCCAGCAGCAGCGCCGGGACGTACATCGCGGGGACCAGCCAACGGGGTTCGGCGTTCGGGGTTCGCGGTTCGGGGTTCTGGTTCTGGTTCGGCCGCTGCGGGAAGACCATCGTGAAATGGAGCAACAGCGGCGGCAGCAGCGCGAACGCGATGGCGTCGCCCCAATAGAAGATCCAGTCCAGCCGATCGAACGGACCGTTGAACGAGAACGTGAAGACGCCGAAGAAGGCAACGCAGAGCCAGAAGAAGTGCAGCGTCGCCTGATCGCGGGGACGGCGCAGCCGAACCGACGCGCCGACGAGCAGCGTGAACAATCCGACTGCTGCCAGCACGAAATAGAGCGAGCTCCCGCGCGGCGCCGGCGCGAGCGATACCTCGAGCGCCTGGCGCGTGCCGAGCCTGAGCAGCGTGTAGTCGAGGCGGGTTCCGGCATGGCTTCGATGCTGAGACTCGACGACGTCCGCCGGTGTCGTCACCTCGACGCCGTTGACCGCAAGGAGCACGTCGCCGCGCTGAATGCCGGCGGCCGCAGCGGCCGAGCCGGCGACGACTTCACTTGCAGTGACGCCCTCGGGGCGGGCGCTCCAGAGGACGCCGTCCTCGACTTCGTGCCACCGGGAGTACATGGCGACATTCGCCACGCCCAGGACGATGAGCACGATCACGACACCGACGGCGAAAATGGATCGTCCCCACGACAGCCATCGGGCTTCGTCGGGCTCGGCGTGCGGAGGAACAGAATCGATCATGGCCGGCGACTCTTCGAAGCGCTCGGGCACACTCCGACGGCCGTCGAGGTAGCAAACGTCATACCCTGTACGCGCAGTGCCTTCCATTGGGTAACACGCTGAAAATACTTGATTTACCTCACGAGCCCACCGGCCAGAATGCACGGACTCCGAATTTCAGGAGTTCGCCGTTCAATATTGTGGATCGAATGCGAGCGAGTGAGCGGCTTAGAACTTCGCTTAGAACTTCAGAGTCAGCCCGCCAACGATCCGCTTTGGCGGCCGGACGACGAGAAGCTCATCGTAGACGGATTGCTCGGCGGCGGCATCGCGGAAGAAATTGCGAACCGCGACCAGCGCCTCCCACTTTGCGGTGCTGAAGTCCATGAACGGCAGCGACTGGCGCACCTGCACGTCGAATCGGGTGTCGACCGACGGCGTCGGCGACCCGGGCGCCACAGGCGCGTGCGCGAACGCATTGCTCACGCGGTAGAGCACGATGACGCGCGTCGAGGTTTCCGGAACGTCGGTCTCGATCGACGTCGCGACGTCGTGGATCTGTTCGGCGTCGGGCCGTACGGCGGATGGCGCGAACACGAGCAGGTAGGCAAGGTTGTCGCTGTCGGGTGTTGTCAGCCGTGCGTGCGTCAGCGTGTATTCCACCGATCCGTGCACGCGGTTTGCCAGCGCCGCACGAATGCCTGCGCTGACGCCCGATGCGTCGACGCCGCCGACGTTCGTCAGGTAGTAATGGCCAACGGTCTCCGGCAAGGCCGTGGTGTTGATCCCGAAGAGCGTCGCGAGCTGGTCGTTGACGTGCTGGCGGAACACGCGCACGCTGACGGTCGCTGACGCGACGTCGCGCTCCATCTCGACTTCCGCGTGATTGGTGCGCTCCGCCTCGAACGGACGCCCGGCGACGAGCGATGAGAAGGTCCGCTGAGGCGGCAGCCAGATGCCGCTGTCCATGCGCGGCATGAACTCTTCGGCGCCCGGCGCGGTCGCGCGGCTCGAGACCATGGTGCTCACGCGGAAGTGATCCGATGGCGCCAGCGTGACCGCGAGGCGCGGGCTCACCAGGCTGGCGCCGTCGATGTAGTCGTACCGCGCGTAGCGGGCGCCGTAGCTGACCGTGAGCGACGGCAGCACCGAGAACGTGTCGAACCCATAGAGCGCGCCGGCGTTCCGGCTGCCGTCGGTGACGTCACGCAGCGTCGCGAAGTTGCCGCCCTCGTACCGTTGCGTGCTGTAGGACACGCCGATATCGTAGCGATGGCGTGCCGGTGCGCGCGTCGTGTACTCGCCGGCGACGATCCACGACGAGAGGTCGCCCTGCGTGAGCGCGGCGCGCGCGGCCCAGTCGGCATGCTCGCCGACCGGCGCGCCAAGCGCGAGATAGGTCGTGCTGTGCGAGAAGTTGTCGCCGCTGAAGAGCTGCTGCGGCGAATCGAAGGAGCCGGTTGTCAGCAGGTTCACCTGGCCGGAGAACGGCGTGCCGGTCAGGAAATCCGCGGCAAGCCGCCCGGACGATTCCGACGCCCTGGTGAAGAAGCCCGCCGATCCGGCGCCCGCCTCGGCTGAATCGTCGTCGAACAGATCGAGCGGAATCGTCGTGTCTTTCAGGACGCCGCGGCGCGCGTGCCGCATCCGCCACGCCACCTCGCCGTGATCGTCGCCGCCGGCGCTCGTCGCGGAGGAGGGTGACGCGGCCGCTTCAGGCGCCGGCTGCGGCTCAGCTGTGTCGCCGATGCCCGCGGCGAGCAGTGGATACGGTGTCGTCCCGGTGCCGGCGTGGCGGAGTGCGATCGACGACGACGCGCGAGCGCTCGGCCGCACGTCGATCACCTGGCCGCGCGGCGCGACAAACCCGGCCAGGTGCGCACGGACGATGTACGGCCCGGGCGACAGCGTGCGAAGCTCGAAGCGGCCGCTGCGATCCGTAATCGCGAACGCCGAGGTCGCGCCGAGCGCGGAGATGGTAGCGCCGGCCACCGGTATTCCGCGCTCGTCGAGCACGACGCCCTGAATCGACCCGGCCGGGACCGACGCGATGTGCGTCACCGGCCGCACGTCGACGCCCGTCTGCGCGCCGGCTGGCGACGCGGAGGTGCAGAGGAGCCCCAGACTGCCGACGACCGCGAGCGCCGCCATCCTGGTTACCTGCTTCATCTGCTCTCCGCTGCTCTCCGCGCGGGCGTGACGCCTACGACGGCGTGACGGTGAAGTTCACGTCACGCGTCAGCGTCTTGTTCGCGATCTTGTCGGTGACCTTGATCTCCAGGCGATAATCGCCTTCCGGGAACGACGCGAGCGGGACAGCCTGACCGCTCTGCAGCTGATGACCCGCCGCCAGATCGAACTGCGGCGGCAGCGTCTGCCCGTTCAGATTCTGCGGATTGGTCTTGTTGAAGAACTTCTCGGGCTGACCTGCCGGCTTCTGATAGAAGTTGTACTCCACGGTCACGTCGGGCTTGTTGTTCGCATCGACCTTGGGGTTGTAAATCAGCATGAAGGTCGACAGCTCCGCCTTCTTGCTGAATTTTGTGTCGAAGGTCGGCACGATTTCCATCTGCCCAAGGGCATAGGGACGGTCGGCCTGCTGCTGCGGCGTGAGCGGCGTCGCGAGCGGGTCAATCCGCTGCGCGAGGATCACCGAGCTGGTGGCGAGGTCGCCGTTCCAGAAGTCGGGCACGGTAACCGTCTGCTTGACGAGGGACATCTTGGGCGGCGGCGCGTTCTTCGGCGCCTTGTCCGGTGTCGGCTCCTTGGCGACGAGGAACACATCGTAGGTGCCGGCAGGGACGGTGAACGATCGGGCGATACGCAGTGGGTTCTGTCCGGGGGTCACCGGCACGAAACTGATGTCCTCGTAGGCGTAATCCGTCTTCTTGCCCTTGTCGTCCTTCTTCTTGTCGTCCTTCTTGTCGTCCTTCTTGTCGTCCTTCTTGGCGGCCGGCGCGGCCGCCGGCTCAGGTGTTGCCCCGCCCTTCGCGACAACCCGCCAGTAGAACGCCACCTTGTCGCCCGTCACCTTCGACGGATCGACGCTGACCGTGAACGGCACGTATTCCTTGTTGCCCTGCGCCTTCAGCACGTCTTCGCGCAGCCAGGTGAGCGACAAGTCGTTCGCGGCGGCCTGTCCGGCCGCTGCATCGTCCACGATCTTGACGATGTTCTGGATTTCCTTTTTCTGTGCGTCGTCCCGCTTCTTCTCGTCCTTGTTCTGCGCGAGCAGGCCGATCGACGAGACGAGAACGATCGACACGAGAAGCGCGAATCCACCACGCCGCTGTTTCATAAGGCCTTGTCTCCAACAGGCTCAATACATCAGTCCAACAGCCAATCATAGGCGTCCGTTCTGCGCCAAGTCAAACCCTTCTGTCCTCAGCACTTCACCTCGTTCTGCACGTTTCGGCGCTGTGCTATCATCAGCGTTTCTCGCGCGTTTGGCAGACGCCCGACCGCGCTGCTCCTCATGAAGCTCATCGACGTTTCTGTTCCCCTCGATAGCGCACTGCCTTCGTATCCGAACAACCTGCCGTTCAGCCTCGAGCCAATCAAGCGAATCGCGCGCGGCGAGAGCTCGAACGTGTCGGCCCTGCACATGAGCGCACACAGCGGCACCCACGTGGACGCGCCGCGACATTTCTTCGATCAAGGCGGCGGGACCGAGGCGCTGGCGCTCGAAATGCTGATCGGCCGCGCCCGCGTCATCGAGATTCGGGCGCGGGCCGCGATTACCGCCGAGGATCTGAGCGGCATCGACCTGTCAGAGGAGGTCCGCCTGCTGATCAAGACGCCGAACTCGAAGCTGTGGGGCGACCCGGAATTCCACAAGGACTACATCGGCGTGGCGGAGTCGGGCGCGCGCTACCTCGTGGATCACGGGATCAAGGTCCTGGGCGTCGACTACCTGTCCGTCGAAGCGTTCAAGACCCCCGGCGCACCGGCGCATCACATCCTGCTCGGCGGCGGCACGATCGTGATCGAGGGGCTGAACCTCCGCGACGTCGATCCCGGCGTCTACGAGATGTACTGCCTGCCGCTGCGGATCGTCGGATCCGACGGCGCCCCGGCCCGGGTCGTGCTGCGCAAGAGCTGATCGCTCCATGGCGGCGCTGCTCGACGACACGATCGTGATCGTCCTGGCCGGCGGCGCGGGTGAGCGGCTCTATCCCCTGACCAAGGAGCGCGCCAAGCCGGCGGTCTATTTCGGCGGTCCGTATCGCATCATCGACTTCGCGCTCAGCAACTGCATCAACTCGGGCCTGCGGCGGATTTTCATCGCGACACAGTACAAGTCGCTGTCGCTGAACCGGCACATCCGCATGGGGTGGACGATCGTCTCGGAAGAGCTCGGCGAGTTCGTCGAAATCCTGCCGCCGCAGAAGCGGGTCAGCGAGCATTGGTATCAGGGCACGGCCGACGCGGTCTACCAGAACCTCTACTCGATCATGCGGGAGAGCCCGCGGCACCTGGTCGTGCTGTCGGGCGATCACGTCTACAAGATGGACTACTCGCGCATGCTGCGGTTCCATCAGGAGAAGGGCGCCGGCGTCACCCTGGCGACGATCGAAGTGCCGATTGCCGACGGGAACCGCTTCGGGATCATCGCGGTGGACGAGCACGAGCGCGTCACCGGTTTTCAGGAGAAGCCGAAGCAGCCGCCGCCGATTCCCGGCTCGCCGGAGCTGACGCTGGCGTCGATGGGCGTCTACATCTTCGACACCGACATCCTCGTCCGTGCGCTCGAGGCCGACGCGAACCAACCGACCAACCACGACTTCGGCAAGGACATCATCCCGGCGCTGCTCCATCAGGCCGCGGTCTATTCGTACCGCTTCTACGACGAGAACAAGAAGGCCGCGAAGTACTGGCGCGACATCGGCACGGTCGACGCGTACTTCGAC
>DATFWL010000020.1:0-2786 GCA_035259385.1 Vicinamibacterales bacterium
TCCAGCACGCCGTTCAACACCGCCCACGCGGCGACCAGCGTGGCCAGCCGCTCCCACGGCCGGCCGGCCAGGATCGGGCCGGCGAACGCGGCCAGTGCGATCCCGAGCGACACGACGGTGCGCGCCAGCAGATGGAGACGATCGCTTCGCGCACCGCGCGCAAAGAACAGAAGCCCAAGGCCGAGGCAGGCGTCGAGAAGGACGAAAGCCGCGAATACGACCAGTAACAGGCCGGCCACGATTCCGGGGATCAGAACGGCCAGGACCAGCAGGAGGAGCGTGACGACACCGAACAGCAGGGTCAGGCTGCCGCGAGCGAACAGCGGCCACACAAGGGCCCAGGGCCGCGGCGCAATCGCATCGGCCTCGCCCATTGTGTTACCCTCCCCTTCCCGAAGTCGTCGTAGTCGTATGGGATGTGGCTGATCGTATGGGGGTGATGATCGGTCACAAGTCAGACCAAAGTCTCATTCCGCCGCGGACTCGCGGTCCATATGGTTTTGAAGTGGGTGCAGAATTGAAATGATGAGAAATTGTGTGCTTCCTCTCGCAGATGCGACCGATCCCACGCTGTGCGGCGGGAAGGCCACCGGCCTGGCTCACCTCGAGAGCGCCGGCTTCACCGTCCCAGCGGCGATCTGCGTAACCACCGAATTCTACAAGCGCTGGCTCGAGGCCTCCGGGATCTCCCGCAGGCTCAAAGAGCTGGTCTCGACATCCGCCGCGACGCGTCGCCAGCGATTGGCAAACATACGAGATCACATCGAAACCGCGAGCATCCCTGAGGGTCTCGCCGCGGCCCTCGCCGGCGGCATAGCCGATCTGAGAACCAACGGGGACGCGCTGTGCGTGCGCTCCTCGGCGGTGCACGAGGATCGCGGCGCCGCGTCGCATGCCGGCATTCATGCAAGCGTCGTGGTCGCCAAACCCGATGTCTCCTCGATCATCGCGGCGATCAAGCGCTGCTGGGCGTCGCTGTGGACGGAAGCGGCCTGGAGCTACCGTGACCGCCTCGGCGTCCCGCACGCCGAGGCGGCAATGGCGGTCGTGGTGCAGCGCTTCATCCCCGCGGAACGTGCCGGTGTCGCGTTCTCCGTGGATCCTCTGACCCATGACCACGCCACGATGCTCATCGAGGCGGGATTCGGCACCGCCGAGGCGCTCGTCTCCGGCAGGACCACGCCTGATCAGTACTGGATCACCGTCGAAGACGGTGTGCCGGCGCGCGTCCGCCGGCAGGTCGGACGCGGGCAGGCGATGGCGCTCACGGAATCGCAGGCACTCGACCTCGCGCGGCTCGTGAAGGCCGTCGAACAGAAGTTCGGAGAGGCCGTCGACGTCGAGTGGGTCTTCGACTCCCGGGAGTTCTGGGCCGTCCAGGCGCGTCCAATCACCTCGCTCGGTGTCCAGCGCGAGGACACGCCGGAGCCGGGAACGCGATGGACGCGCGCCAATCTCAAGGAGATCTTTCCGGAGTTGCCGAGCCCGCTCGCGCTGTCGTACCTGATGGTCTCGCTCAACTCGATGTTCAGGAGCTATCACGCGGCGCAGGGGTATGCGCTACCGCCAGACGCGCGGCTGGTGTCGGTCTTTCACGGGCGCCCGTACCTGAACCTGTCGCTGATGCAACAGCTGGCCATCGAGCGTGGCGGCGATCCGACGATCGTCACGCGACTCTTCGGCGGCGCGGATGTGTCGACACCGAGCGTCCCCGCTCAGGCCTCGCGGCCGCGCGTCAGCGTCGGCAACATGATCCGACTGGCGCGCGAGATGCTAGCGACGTTTTTCCGCACGCCGAATCGCGGGCGACGACTCTTCCGGAAGATGGGACGGCAGGCGACGGCGCTGCGCATGCTCGCGCTCGACCGTCTCGATGATCGGGCGCTCGTGGCTCACCTGCAGCGCTTCGGCGGAACGACGCTGAACGATCGCACGGTGCGCCGGCTGCATGAAGTTGTCTCCGCGCAGTCACGCGCCTATATGGCCCTCGATCAGGTCCTGGCCGCCTGGCTCGATTCCGACTCCGAGACAATCATGAAGCGGCTCATGACCGGTCTCGGCACGCTGCCGAACGTTCGGATGACGTACCGGCTGATGGCGCTCGGCCGTCTTGCCGCGGCAGAGCCGACGGCTCGTGCGTTCTTCGAGGGCGAGCTCGGCGCCGATGCGATCGCCCGGTACGAAACCGCGCTCGCCGGCACCCAGCTGCTCGTGGAATTCCAGGCGTTCCTCGGCGTGTTCGGTCATCGCGGTCCGTACGAGTCGGACGCCATGTCGCCGCGCTTTTCCGAGGATCCCGCGCCGCTGCTGCGGCTCATCCAGCTCTACATGCGCGCCGGCACCGAGGATCCCGCGCAGCACGCGGCGGACCGGCTGGCCGTCCGTCGCGCGGCCACGGACGAGGTGCGGCGGGCGCTGGGCGAAGGCCGCGGCCGGCTCGCTTTCCAGCTGCGCTGGGGCGTGTTCTCGATCATGTGCGGCGCGCTGCAGCGGCTCGTTGGCCTGCGCGACGAATGCCGTCACGTCACCACGATGCTGGTGGCGCACCTGCGGCGCATCGTGCTGGAGATCGGTCGCCGCGCCGCCCGCGACGGCGTGCTGGCCAGCCCTGACGACGCGTTCTTCGTCACGTGGGAGGAGCTGCCGCGGATTCTGCTCGAGCGCGAACACGACTGGCGCGGCGTCGCGCTCGCCCGGCGGCGCGAGCGTCAACGCCACGAAGGCATTGCGGGGCCGGATCTGCTCGGAAGCGACGTGCCCGCGCACGGCGCCGCGACGAACGGACG
>DATFWL010000021.1:0-7692 GCA_035259385.1 Vicinamibacterales bacterium
ACGGTGTTGATGCAGAAGGTCGCGTGCGCGAGCGTCATCGTCGGCAGGCAGAAGCCATAGACGAGCCACGGGAAGCCGCCGGCGAGGAACAGCGCCGCGGCGAGCAGCGCCGGCGCCACGACGTAGTAGCGGTCGAGCAGCACCAGTTCCGGCACCTTGCCGAAGTCGCGGACCACCGGATTGCTCTTCTCGAGCGTGTCGTGCCTGGTGTCGTTGAGGAACCAGCCGATGTGCGCATAGTAGACGCCGCTCACCATCGGGCTGTGCGGATCCCCGTCACGGTCGGCGTACTTGTGATGGTTCACGTGATGCCCGGCCCACCACAGCGGACCCTTCTGCATCGCGGCCGTGCCGATGAACGCCCAGACGAACTGCGCGACCCGGTTCATCCTGAAGGCGCGGTGCGCCAGGTAGCGGTGAAAGCAGAGCGTCAGGCCGATCGCGCGGAGAAAGTGGGAGACCGCCCAGAGCGCGAGGTATTCCCACCGGAAGGTGACGAAGAAGACGAGGAGCGCCGACGCCTGGACCGTCCAGAAAATCGCAATCTGCAGGATGTTTGGAAGCACGGAGTCAAATCTCACGAAGCGCACGGGCGACTGGAATACGCGCGGCACGGAGTGCAGGGAGCAGGCCGCCGACGGCTCCCATCAACGCAGAGAAGAAGAGGCCGCCGACGAGGAGGCCGGGAGTAATCCGGAACTTGAAGGCGAGCTCGCTGAAACTCGTCATGTTCATGGCGCCGGTCGACAGCCCGTGGACCGGTAATGCGATCATGCAGCCAATCACGCCGCCAATCAGGGCCAGCGCCACCGACTCGGCGAGAAACGCGGTCACGATGCGCAATCGCGAGAAGCCGAGGGCGCGCAGCGTGCCGATCTCGCGCGTCCGGTAGGCCACCGCAGCATACATCGTATTCACGGCGCCGAACACCGCGCCAATCGACAGAATCGCGGTGACGAAGATCGCGAAGATCCGGATCAGCGTGCCGGTGGTCGCCGACTGCCCCTCGTAGTAGTCACGCTCGCGATCGGGCTTGAGGTCGAGCCGCGGATCGTTGCCGACGGCCGCCTGGAACGACTCGAACGCCGACGGATCGAGCAGCTTCACCGTCACCGACTGATAGCCGTTGCGCTGGAAGGCCGGCATCATCAGGTCGACGTCGCCCCACACCTCCGACTCGAACGAGGCGTCGTCTGCGGTGAAGACGCCGACCACCTTCCAGATCGCGCTGCCGAAGCGCACGTCGCTGCCCAGCGTGAGCCCCCTGAAGCGGATCGCCGCCTGCTTGCCGACGTTGATCTCGCGCATCCCGGGCGTGAAGCGGCGTCCCTCGGCGAACTGGAGCGTGTTGCGAACCTCGAAGGCGCGGGGACCGACGCCGCGCAGCGGCACGTTGGCGGGCTGATTGTCCGAGGCGCGCGGCAGCGAGATGATCACGACGAGCTCGGGGGAGGCGAGCGGATGGTTGTCGGCAGACCGTGCGACCTGCGGCATCGATTCGATCAGCGGCAGCTGCGGCTTCAGCACCGCGCTCACCGTTTCGGACGTCGATCCCTTGCGCAGCAGGATGGCGTTGTCGCTGGATCCGCTGGCGACCAGCGCGCCGCGGAAGCCCTGCGCGATCGCCATCGTCATCACGAACACCGCGACGACCATCGCGATGCCCATCGCGGTCATCGCCGCCGTCCCCTTGCGGACCACCATCGAGCGCAGGTTGTAGTTGGTAATCAGTCCCATGTGAATCACAGTCGGGGCTAGGGGCTTGGGGCTAGCTGAATTCAGCGGGCCCTCCCGCCCAAACAGCTAGCCCCGAGCCCCCAGCCCCCGCCCCTGCTCAAGCGACGCGACGCAACGCGTCCACGATCTTCAACCGCGACGCCATCGTCGCGGGAATGACGGCGGCCAGCATCCCGATCACCAGGCTCAACCCGAGTCCGACGACGACGTTGCCGTTCGTGACGCCGAACGCGGGAATGAAACCGCCGGCCAGGCCGAGTGCCTCGGCGTTGATGACTGCGCGTGCGAGCATACCGCCGATCACGCCGCCGACGACCGCGACCAGCACGCCCTCGCCCACCACCAGCAGGAAGATCGTCGCGGACGGGAACCCGAGCGTCCGCATCACCGCGATCTCGGTGGTGCGCTCCCTGACCGACATCGCCATCGTGTTGCCGGCGACGAACAGCGTCGTCAGCACGACGGCGAGCGCGACGCTGCCGAGCAGGACGTTGAGATTGCCGAGCATCGACGCGAACTGCGCCGAGAAGGCCTGCTCGGTATCGGTCTTCGTCTCGTACGGCGAGTTCGCGAACTTCTGATCGATCGTGGCGGCCACCGCGACGGCGCGATCCGGATCGGCGACCCTGGTCACGTACCAACCGACCTCGCCTTTCTGGATGCTGCGCTCGTCGGCGTACTTCCAGTGAAACATCATCGACTGGTTGTCGACCGCGCTGCTGCCGGCGCGATAGATGCCACGAATCGTGAACGGGTAATCCTGACTGCCGTAGACCGGAATGCCCGGCTGCAGGACGATCTTGTCGCCGCTGCTCCAGCCGTATTTCTTCGCGAGGCCGTCGCCGACGATGCAGCCGGTGCGATCGTCCAGAAAAGACTTCTTTTGCTCTGGCGACAGCAGGATCTCGGGATACATCCGCAGGTAGCTCTCGGGGTCGACGGCGAACTGCCCGAAGAAATTCTTCGGATCCTTGTAGATGCCGCCGAACCAGTTCGCCCAGGTGACGTCCTGCACGCCGGGCGTCATGCGGATGATCTCGCCGTGGCTGGTCGGCATCGAGAAGATCATCGACGTCGATCGGATGGTCACCAGCCGCTGCGCGGAGCTGGCCGCAGACACCGCGGCGAACCCGTCGAGCACGGCGCGCAGCGCCGAGAACAGGAACACCGCGAGCGCGACGCTGAGGATCGTCAGCGCCGTGCGCCGCTTGCTGCGCCGCGCGCTCTTGAGAACGAGACCCGCAAATTTCATCGGAGCCTCCACAGCACACCGATCGTGGAAATCCCTACGTCGACGAAGGTCATGAAGGGCGTCCGGCGCCCACGCGCCGGGCGGCCTGAAAGGCCGCCCCACATCTGCCGCACTGCACCGCCTACCCCGCCCGTCCCGCGCTGACCCGCGCCTGCTCCACGAGCGTCCCCTTCTCCAGGTGCAGCAGATGCGTCGCGCGCTCCGCGGCGTGCGGATCGTGCGTCACCATCACGATCGTCTTCTTGTACTCGCCGTTCAGCCGCTGCAGCAGCGTCAGGACTTCGGCGGCCGACTTCGCGTCGAGGTCTCCGGTCGGCTCGTCGGCCAGCAGCAGCGTCGGATCGGTGACGATCGCGCGCGCGATCGCGACCCGCTGCTCCTGGCCGCCCGAGAGCTGCCGCGGATAGTGCGACTCGCGATCGCTCAGAGAGACGATGCCCAGCGCGGTCATCACGTGATCGCGGCGCTGTTTCTTCGACAGGGCGGTGAGCAGCAGCGGCAGCTCGACGTTCTCGAAGGCGGTCAGCACCGGAATCAGGTTGTAGAGCTGGAAGATGAAGCCGATGTGGCGGGCACGCCACGCGGCGAGCGCGCGCTCGGAGAGTCCGCTCACCTCGGTGCCGCCGATGCAAACCGCGCCGCGGGTCGGCCGATCGATGCCGGCGAGCAGGTTGAGCAGCGTCGACTTGCCGGACCCTGACGGGCCCATCAGCCCGAGGAAATCACCCTCGTCGACGTCGATCGAGACGTTGTCGAGCACCGGAATCTCGATCGCGTCGCGCTTGTACGACTTCGTGACGTCTCGCAGCTCGATGAGCGGCATCTCTAGGTCCCCTTGACCCGAACCACACCGCGGTCCGCAAGCGTCGGCGGCGGATTGACGATGACCGCCTCGCCCGGCACGACGCCGGTCCGCACTTCAACCTGATCGATCCGTTCGGCGCCGAGTGTCACCGGCCGGCGCGTCGCCGTCCCCGCGTTCACGACCCAGACATGCGGCCGGCCCGCGGTCTCCGCGACCGCGCGCTTCGGCACCAGTACGACCGCCGCGACCGGCTCACCAGGTAACGACCTGGTGCCCGCCTGGTGATCACCTGGTGAGGCCGCGGTCGCCGCCGATTCCCGGCGCTCCTGGAAGGTGACGCTCGCCGTCATCTCCGGCTTCACGAGCGCGTTGGCGTCGAGGATGCTGACTCGCACCTCGACGATCGACTTCGCGCGATCCGCCGACGGGAACACCTGCCGCAGCCGGCCGCGAAACGGCTGGTCCTGGTATGCCTGCAGTTTCACCTCGGCGGGCATCTCCGGCGTCAGCTTCGCGACGCTGTTCTCGCTGACCTCGGTCTGCACTTCGAGCTCGCCGAGATCGGCAATGGTCGCGATCGCGCCGCCTTCGCGCGTCGCCTGGCCGGCGACGCCGAACGGCGACACCGTTTCGCCCACCTCCGCGCGCTTCTTGATCACGACGCCGTCGAACGGGGCGCGCACGTTGGTGTTCTCCAGCGCCTCCCGGGCGACGCGGACGCGCGCCTGTGCCGACGCGATCGACGCCTCCGCCGACTTCACGCGCGCCGCGGAGACGGCCGCGGCGGCCTCGGCGCCTGTCAGCGCCGCCGTCGTGGTGATGCCGTCTTTCATCAGCTGCCGCTGGCGATCGAGGTTGCGGACGTCTTCGTCGCGGGTGGCGATCGCCTGCGCCAGCAGCGCCTCAGACTCGGCGACGGCGCGTCGCGCGGCCTCGAGCTGCGCGTCGATGTCGGCATGCTCGATCTCGGCGATCACCTCGCCCTTGCGGACGCGCGTCCCTTCCTCGAATCGCAGCTTCGCGATCCGCCCGCCAACCTTGACGCCGACGTCGCTGCTGTGCCGCGCGACGACGTAGCCGGTCGCAACCAGCACGGGCAACGCGGTCGACCCGGTCGCCGTGGGGACTACCTGCGTGGCGCGCGCGACCTCGACCTCCGGCGCCTGCCGCTTCGCGACCCAGGCGCGGGCGTTGGGGTACAGCGCGGCGCCGACGCCGCACACGGTCAGTACGATGGCCCACGGGACCCAGCGCCGGCGCGGCGCGACGGTGCGATCGATGCGCAGCCCGGCAAGATCGCCGGCCGGCGACTGGGAATGGATTGTCACAGGAAGAGAGACGGAACCGGCGACCAGCGCGTTTCGCCGGAGACTAGCCTTCTTCTTCGAACTCTTCCTCTTCAGGCGGCACGAGCCGTGTCGGCGGACGCAGCGCTTCGCGGTAGTCGAAGAGCGGCAGATCCCGCACGTGGAGCGGCAGCGTGCAGGCCGGAGACTTCTCGTCGACGACGACCGTGACCGGGCTGCCTTCGACCCCCTCGCGGAACGTGATCCGGCAACCGCAGGCGAGCCGCGCGTGCGTGAATCCCTTCAACATTGGGCCGATTATACCCTACAGGAGCGATTTGATTTCTTTCTCGAAGGCGTCCTTGGACGACAAACCGACGTGCTTCGCGCAGATCTTGCCATCCCGCGAGATGACGACCGTGACCGGGATGCCGAACATCGGCCCGAACGCGTCCTGGACGTCGTCGTGATCGAGCCCCTGCAGCACGACATAGTTCATTTTCGCGTTGGCCACATAGGGCTTCAGCTTGTCGACGGTATCGTCGGTCGAGACGCCGACCACCTGCAGCCCCTCCTTCCCGTACTTGTTCTGGAACTCGATGAACCAGGGGATCTCGATCTTGCAGGGCCCGCACCAGGTCGCCCAGAAGTCGAGCAGGATCACCTTGCCCTTGAACGACGACAGCTTCACCTCCTTGTTGTTGATGTCCTTCAGCGTGAAGTTGAGGTTCGCCGGCTTCGCGTTCGCCGGACAGCTGCTGCCCGTTTGCGGACCGGCCGCCGCGTCGTGGAACGGCAGGCCGGGATCGGCGTTCAGCGTGAGAATCGCGAGTGCGAGACAGCTCGCCGCCGCGATGGACCATCGAATCATAGTGACTCTCCGTCGGGGCTCGGGTCTGACCGCTTCGCGCTCCGGTACAGCTCGCCCCTAGCCCCTAGCCCCGATCTTAGTGCAGCGACGCCTGCATGAACGCCGCGATCTGCTCGACGTTCGGCCGCGGCTCGCCGGCGACGACGACGAACGTCCGGTTGTCCGCGCACCAGATCGCCGCCTCGTGGCCGAGCACCTCGACGAATTCCTGCGTGCGCATGGTCTTGGGGAGCATGAACACCGACACCGGACTGCCCTGATGCCGATACATGATGTGCGCGATCTTGCCCTTGCCGTACATGCACAGCCGCGCGCCGACCAGCTCGAGGCCTTCGCGCACGGGTTCCTTCGGCAGATGGAAATTCCAGTTGAACGCGGCGCCCATGTTCTGCTCGACGACCGACGCCGACTGGAACGTCCCGAGCGCGCTGTTCAGGGCGAAACACTTCGCGTGATCCGCGACGAGTTCGGCCGCCATCACGCGGGCGGATTTGTCGGTCGCCTGGTACACGAACGCGCCGCCGACGACGATGACCAGCGACGCCGCCATGGCAAGCGGCGCGAAGCGGCGGGGGAAAAAAACGGGGTTCGGGGTTCGGAGTTCGGGGTTCGGAGTTCTCGGGTTCTCGGTTCTCGGGTTCTCGGTTCTAAGGGTCTTGGTTCCGGGTTCTAGGTTCTGGTTCCGAGAAAAATGTGACGCTGCGTTCTCCGCGGTTGCTTTCCCGGTGCGCGGTGCGATCGACTCGTGCACGAGCGCGGCGCAGCGCAGGTGAAGCGCGTCGGGCGCTTCGGTGCGACACAACGTGTCGCGCCGCGCGCGCAGCAGATCGTGCACGGCGCGCTCGGCGCTCACCCGCGAGTGGCACGGCGGGCACGCACGCAGGTGCTCTTCCACCGCGCGGCGATCGGGATCGGGCAGCTCGCCATCGATGAACGGCGTGACGAGCGAGTCGAGGGCATCACAGTTATGCATTGGCGGGTCGCAGTGCTTTCAATTTGTCGAACAGCAGATTCCGTCCACGCGAGATGCGCGACATCACGGTTCCGATTGGGATCGTCAGCATCGCGGCGATTTCGGCGTATGAAAACTCTTCCACGTCGCGTAACCACACCGCCTGCCGGAACTGTTCCGGCAGTTCGTCGATGGCCGTCTGCAGCTCGGGCGCGAGCGTTTCACGCAGGAGGAGCGCTTCCGGCGTTTCCGGTCCGCCAGCCGAGCGGCTCCCCGGCGGCGGCACGTCGGCCGCCCGATCGACGATCTCACTGTCGATGGCGACGGTATCCCTGGCGCGGTCCCGCGCCCGGTTGCGGGCGGTGTTATGGAGTATCGTGAACAACCACGCCCTCAGGTTGGTCCCCGGCTGGAACCGATCGGCCGCGCGAAACGCCTTGAGATAGGTCTCCTGGACCAGATCCTCGGCGTCCGCCGCGTTGCGCGTCAGCCGCAGCGCCGCGCGGTACAGGCTGTCGAGCGACGCAAGCGCCTCAGCCTCGAACGCGGCCGACACCAGACGTAAACCCTCACGCGGCATTCTTTATTCCAGCCTTCGCCATGTTCGCCCGGTGCTGCGGCTGGGGTCGGGCCGGAGGCCCACCCTCCGCAGCGTCGGAGACTCCGACTGCGAAAAGCCGATTCAGTATAGCCCTGTCCCCCGCAGGCGTCGGCGCCGGTCGCATCAGAGGACAACCAGCCGGCGGCGCACCGCAAAAGCCGAGCACGCGGATTGCAGGGCCTTGGCGT
>DATFWL010000022.1:0-12965 GCA_035259385.1 Vicinamibacterales bacterium
CTGGTCCCGCGACGGCGACACGATGGTCCGCGAGCTCCTCGACATCACCATCGCGGAGATTTCGCTGACGGCGTTCCCGGCGTATGCGCAAACCGATGTCAGCGTCGCGCAGCGGTCGCTCTGTTCTGCCCAGCGTGGGCAGAACACGTCGGTGCACTGGCTGCGGCTGCAGGCGAGGGCGCGATGATCTCGATCCCCGACGAAGATGCGCGCCGGCTCGCCGCAGCGATCGCCGAACCGATGAAGGACATCCTCGAGCGCATCGTGACGGTCCTCGAAGGGCTGAATGCGCGGCTCGAGGTGCTCGAACTGGAGCGGCTCCACGACCGCACCACTAATGCACCATCTGAGGCCGCACGCGAACCCTAACCCCGCGGCGGCCGTTCCAATAAGTTGTTTGTTTTGTGGTGTTTAAGTGGTGGGCGCTGAAGGACTCGAACCTTCGACCTCGTGCGTGTGAAGCACGCGCTCTAACCAACTGAGCTAAGCGCCCGAACGATTGATTGCAGGTGGGGTTCCCGTCGTGCTGGCCTCACGCCGAATCCTGATTGTATCAGCGTGCGGCGTGAAAATCGCCACGCCGCTGGCGCCCAGTTCGACGACGCCAATCGAGATGCGAAGCCTGCGGCCGCACCCCTAGTTTATCCTTGCTTCATCGATCTTACTTTCTGTAAGATAACGCCAGGGGTGACTCGTTTGAGCCGACTGCCGGCGAAGGAACAGCTCATTCTGGAGTTGCTGGCGTCGGACGGACCGATGTACGGCCTGGCGCTCGTCGAGCGTTCTGGCGGCGCCCTCAAGCGCGGCACCGTGTACGTCACGCTGGGCCGCATGGAGGCCAAGGGACTGGTGGAGTCGGTGCAGGAGCCGCTTCCTCCAGGCGGCATCGGATTGCCGCGTCGGATCTATCGTCCGACGGCGCTCGGAACGCGGACGCTGCGCGCATGGAACACGTTTACACGTGAACTGGCGTGGGAGATCAAGCCATGACTCGACCCGCCAACAGCCCTCGCGTGCCCGGCAGAACCCTCCTGAAAATCGCGCGGCTGCTCTTCAGCGAGCGGTTCGTATCAGCAGTCGTTCATCCAACGATCGCGGATCTCCAGTCCGAAGTCGCGGCGGCCGGCGCAAGCCGTGTCAGGCGCCTGCGTGCGCAATGGCGTGGCTGCTGCGCGTTCTGGCGGGTGACGCTCGTCGCCCCCTTTGCTGCGTGGGCAGCCCCAACCGGGAACGAAACTGCCGTCTCGTCTGTGCGGGTCCTGGGGCATCTCGCGGTCGGCTCGCTCGTCTTCGCGTTCATGACTCTCACGAGGGCGATGCTCGGCATCTCCGTCGCCGTCCTCGCAGTGGCAGGCGTGCTGATTGCGATCCTGATTCACGCGTGGTACGAGCGGCATCCGTCCGATACACCGGCTCCGGCGGAGCCGGCGTGGCGCTCGCCGCAGATCAATTTCTCGTCGACGGAAGTCAACGGCAACATGGGCGGCCTGATCTTCGTGATCGGCAGCGTCCTGGTCGTTTCTCTTGGTCTGCCGTCGGTACTCTGGTTCCTGATCGCGGCGACCGTCGCCGGATGTCTCCTTGCGTGGCGTCTCGCCGCCTGGCATACGCGCCATCCGAACTGGGGCCTGCCAGAAAATCGGATCGTCTTGCGCTGACGTCGCGCCTAACCCGCGTTCTCTCCTCGACGGCTGAGGAAACAAAGCTGCACTCCTGATCGTCTTAGGAGTGCATATGGACGGTCGCCAGGCTCAGCTGCTTCCGGGCACTCTCGACCTGCTGATACTGAAAGCGGTCTCGCTCGGCCCGCTGCACGGATACGGTGTCCTGCTGCGCATCCAGCAGGTCTCGCGCCAGGCGCTGCTCGTCGAGCAGGGCGCGCTCTATCCGGCGCTGTTCCGGCTCGTTCGTCAGGGACTGCTGAAGGCGAGCTGGGGGACCTCGGGCAACAACCGCCGCGCGAAGTTCTACGAGCTCACCGCTGCGGGGCGCAAGCGGCTCCAGGAGGAGACCGACGGGTGGAACCGGCTCGCGGCGGCGATCGCGTCGGCGCTCGCGGCGCAGCCTGAGGAAACGTGACACGCTCCTCCCGTTCCCGCCTCGACGACGAGATCGACGAAGAGCTCCGGTTGCACATCGAGCTCCGCGCCGCGGATCTCGTGAAGGCGGGGCTCGATCGCGCGGCAGCCGAGCGCCAGGCGCGCATCGAGTTCGGCGGCCAGTTGCGGTTCAAGGAAGAGACCCGCGAGGCAGCGGGCGTCGCGCTGCTCGACACGCTGCTCCAGGACGTCCGCTTCAGCGCTCGCGTCCTTCGCAAGTCCCCCGGCTTCACGCTGACGGCGATCGTGACGCTCGCGCTGGCCATCGCCGCCAACGCGATCGTCTTCAGTGTGCTGAACGCGTTCATCCTGCGCCCGCTCGACCTGCCGCAGCCCGACACGCTCTTCCAACTCCAGCGCGGCGCAGACCGGAACGGCAGGCAGTCCTATCCGGACTACGTCGATCTCCGCGATCGCAACCGGACGTTCGATCAGCTGGCCGGGTACGACCTCGCCGTCGTCGGGCTGGATCCGGGCGACAGCCCGACGCGCGCGTGGGTCGTGCTCGCGACGGGAAACTACTTCGACGCGTTGCGCGTCCAGCCGTATCTGGGCCGCTTCTTCCATGCCTCCGACGAGCGTGGTCCGAACAGCGCCCCTTACATCGTGCTGAGCCACTCGTACTGGCACGCCCGGTTTCACGACGATCCGGGTGTCGTCGGCCGCGTCGTGCGGCTGAACAAGTATCCGTACACGATTCTCGGCGTCGCGCCGCCCGCCTTCCACGGCACGCTGATGTTCGCAGACCCCGAGCTCTTCGTGCCGATGGTGAATCAGGAACAGATCCAGGGCGCCAACACCATGCCGCTTCGCGCGAGCCACTGGATCTTCCAGGTGATCGGACACCTGCGGGACGGAGTGACGCCCGCGCAGGCGGTGTCGGACCTGAACGCGATTGGCGCGGACCTCGAGAAGAGCTATCCGAACGACGATGGCCAGATGACGTTCACGCTGGCGAACCCTGGCCTCTACGGCGATCTGCTCCGTCCCGTCATGCAGGCGTTCCTCGTCGGCCTGATGCTGCTCGCGGGACTGATTCTGCTCGCCGCGTGCGCGAACCTCGGGAGCCTGTTCGCGGCGCGCGCCGCCGATCGATCGCGCGAGGTCGCGCTGCGGCTCGCGCTCGGTGCGAGCCGCGGGCGCGTGCTCGGTCAGCTCTTCACAGAAGCGCTGCTCGTCGCGCTCGTCGGCGGCGCCGCCGGCGTCGCGGCGAGCGTCGTCGTGCTGCGTGGCCTCAGCGCGTGGCAGCCGTTCTCCCGCTTCCCGATTCACGTGGCGGTGACGCCGGATGCCCTCGTCTACACGGTTGCCGCCGTCGTGACGATCGCGAGCGGGCTTCTCTTCGGCGCGGTGCCGGTGCGGCAGACGCTCAGGACCGATCCCTACGAGATCGTCAAGGCGGGATCACCCGGCGGGAGCGCCCGGCGCGTCGCGATCCGCGATGTGCTGCTCGTCGTGCAGGTAGCGATCTGTGCGGTGCTGGTCACCGCGTCGATCGTCGCCGTCCGCGGCTTGATCCGATCGATGCACAGCCGCTTCGGGTTCGAACCGAACCACGCGCTCGTCGTCAACGCGGATCTCAGCATGGCGGGATATCGCGACGGCACCGCGGCGACAATGCAAGAGCGGATGATCGACGCCGTCGCGGCCATCCCCGGCGCCGACGCGGCGGGGTTGATCGACCAGCTGCCGTTGTGGGGCGGCTCGGCGGCGATGTCGATCTACACTGACCGGACGGCCGATCTGCGGCCGGCCAACGCGGTCGCGCACTCGCTCGTCTACCGCGTGTCGCCGGAGTACTTGAAGGCCGCGGGCACGACGCTGTTGGCCGGCCGGATGGTCACCGCGCACGACGACAGCAGCGTCACGCGGGTGGCCGTGGTCAATCAGGAATTCACGCGGCAGGTATTCGGCTCGATTGCCGGCGCGATCGGCGGTTATTTCAAGGTGAGCGGGGACACCCGCATTCAGGTTGTCGGTGTCGTCGAAGACGGCAAATATGGCGAGATCACCGAACGTCCGCAGGCCGCGATGTTCTTTCCGTTCCTCCAGTCGCCGTCGACGTCGACCTGGCTCGTGCTTCGTTCGAATCGGGATCCGGGTGAGCTGGCTGCGGCGGTGAGAGACGCGCTGCGGGCGCTCGACGCATCGCTTCCGCTTTCGATAGAGACGTGGAACAGCGAATTGAACAACGGCGTCACCCAGTTCGGCCCGCGCATGGCGACCGCGTCGCTCGGCGTGCTGGGTGTGATGGGAGCGATGCTGTCGGTCACGGGCATCTTTGGACTCGCGGCGTACTCGCTCACCAGGCGGAGACGAGAGCTCGGCATTCGCCTGGCGCTCGGCGCGCAAAGGCGGGACGTGCTGCAGGCGGCGCTCGGACGCGCGATCAGGATTCTCGCGATCGGCTCGATCGCCGGACTCGTTCTTGGCGTCCTTGCGAGCCGCATGCTGGCAGTGATCGTTTACCAGGCGACTTCCCGAGATCCGATGGTCCTCACCGCCGTCGTGGTCGCGATGGCGTGCGTCGGGCTGCTTGGCACGTGGATTCCGGCGCAGCGCGCGCTGTCGCTGAATCCCCTGGATCTGCTGCACGAGGACTGAGAGCGGCGCCGAGTTTCTGCACTTTCTTCCGCGTCAGCTGGTAAACCGTCCCGCCTTGTCCGTCCATACGGCCGTAGGACTCGATAGTTATTTCGAGTAATCCGTCGTATAGCTGTTCGGTCTACGACTGCGATTCGTTGCACCATAAAGAGCCAGCGATGCTTGACAGCCCAGGCATTAAAGGCCATATTTGTCGCGGCGAGTCCCCCTAGGTCAGTCGGCGTGCGGCAGGAACGGACGTAATCGTTCACGCCGTTCACGCGTTTGGCGGCGGCCCGGTTGACGTGTGTCTCGCAGCGGGCCCCCGCAGCTCAACAAGCTGACGCTATGTCAGCACGTGCGGTGGAGAGATGAGCTGCTCCGGCGAGGTTGATGGCTTCGTTCACCGACCGGCGCGACGGGCGTTTCCGGTCACGCGCTCCAGCCCGCCGTCCCCCGACACCCGCACCATGGCCCACACAGGAGTCCGACCGTTCGAGTCGGTCCTGTTGCGCGGTTCCGGCCAGACGTTGTCCGTGATTGCGGCCGCACCCGCGGCGGCGAGCGGCAGCGACGTCACCGGCACCGATCCGTACGCACACGTCGCTCGTGCTGGGTCCGCCGTGACCGGCCGACCCTGATCACACGACGCGCGCGTCCATTCCACTGGGGTTCCACGGTTGTGGCATGCGTGCTGGCTGGGCGTGTGTGCCCGTGCCAGACGAGGGCCGAGGAGCAGAGACGATGAGTGGCATCTACCTGGACGCGAAAGCATCGAAAGCTCGGATTCGCGAGGCGGAAGAGGCGCGGAAGCATCGTGCGGAGATCGTGCGCGAGTTGTCGTGGGGCCGCGTGTCGCGGCGCGATCTGATCAAGATGGGGCTCTTCACCGCATTCGGCGCGCTTGCGCCGATTCGCGGATTGAACCCGTTCACGAAGAGCGTCTATGCGGACGGTTCGATCAAGCTGCCGCCGAGCCCGCTGTTCGGCTGCCAGCCTTTCACGACGCCGATGCCGCGGTTCGACGTCCTGAAGCGGCAGTCAGTCGACAGTCTCAATCCGGTCCCGACGGCCGCCGCCAACGAAACCTTGCAGGCCTTCGATCCGGCGCTCAACAACAATGTCGGTGGTTTCGGTCCGATGGAGGGCCGGCCGCCCGGCCCCATCTGGGCGCATCAGGGTTTCGACCTGTTTCCGCCGCGAGTCGCCTACGACGTGAAGCAGGGGTGCGCGACGACGAACACCACCTACAACCCGCAAGTCTTCAACAACAGCCATAACAGCGGCATCAGCCCATCCGACTCGCTCCCGCTCCGCTTCCATCCTGCCTTGCCGACGCAGGACCTGAACAGCGTCTGGACGTTCAACGGCACGATTCCGCCGAAGCTGGTGCTCGGCCGCTATGGCGAGCCGATCCTGTTTCGCCATCACAACACGCTGCCGGCGGACCAGAGCCAGAATAACGGCTTCGGCCGCCACACGATCTCGACGCACGAGCACAACGGTCACCACGGGGCCGAGAACGACGGCTTCACCGGTGCGTTTTTCTTCCCCGGCCAGTTCTACGACTATCACTGGCCGATTGTGCTGGCGGGCTGGAAGACGATCAACGCCGACGCCAGCGATCCGCGCGCGAGCTCGCCGGCCGACAACGGCGGCCTCAACAAGGTCGCCGGCGACTGGCGCGAGACGATGAGCACGCACTGGTTCCACGATCACATGTTCAGCTTCACGTCGCAGAACGTGTACAAGGGCAATGCCGCGATGTTCAACATCTATAGCGGCCTCGATCGCGGGAACGAGGAGGTCAACGACGGCGTCAACCTGCGGCTGCCGAGCGGCACCGCCAAGAGCTGGGGCAACCTCGAGTACGACGTGAACCTGATGCTTGCCGACAAGGCGTTCGATCGCAGCGGCCAGCTGACGATGGACATCTTCAACTTCGACGGGTTCGTCGCCGACTGCATGACCGTCAACCTCACTTACAAACCATACTTCCTGGTCGAGCGGCGCAAGTACCGGTTCCGCATCCTGAACGCGAGCGTCTCACGGTTCTTCAAGGTCGCGCTCGCGGACTCGGATGACAACGGCAACGCGCCCGTGCCGTTCCAGCAAATCGCCAATGACGGCAACCTGCTGCCGAGTCCGGTCACGTTGACGGAGCTGGACGAACAGGGGATCGCCGAGCGCTACGACATCGTCATCGACTTCAGGAACGTCAAGGGCAGCAAGGCGTACCTGGTCAACCTGTGCGACCACTTCGATCCAGGCGACGGGACGCTCGACGGCACCAAGCCGGTGCGCGACGTGACGCTGGCAGAGGCGCTCGGCGGCGCGTCTCTGGATCCCTGCGTCGGCAAGTTCCTCGAGTTCCGAATCGGGGCACAGACGACTGACAACAGTCAGGTGCCGGCGACACTGATCCCGAATCCGGACCTGTCGAGCATTCCGGTGGCGCGCGAGCGTTTCTTCGACTTCGGCCGCGGCGCGATTCAAACCAATTCCGATCCGATCTCGTCGTTCATCGGCGGGCCGTGGGGAATCGGCACCGACGGCGCACCTGTGAGGTTGCAGGCCGACTTCGGACGGATCTCTGCGGCGCCGAGGCTCGGGACACGCGAAGTGTGGACATTGAAGACGGGTGGCGGCTGGGATCATCCCATCCACATTCACTTCGAAGAAGGGCAGATCCTGGCCCGCAACGGCAAGGCCTCAGAGGTGCCGGCGTGGGAACGCGGGCGGAAGGACGTCTATCGCCTCCATCCAGGGTCCAGCGTCACCCTCACGATGCAGTTCCGCGACTGGGGCGGCATGTTCATGGAGCACTGCCACAACACGATGCACGAGGACAACGCGATGCTGCTGCGCTGGGAGCTCGACGATGGCGGTGCGCCGTTCCTGCGGCCTCTGCCGACGCCCATTCCGACGCCGCAGGGCGTCACGTTCAGGGCGCCGACCGAGATCCTGCCGACCGCGTACTAGAGAGGTCGAGCGCCATGAGGACTCGGCGTAGACGAACTGGCCCGTGGTCGGCCATCACGGCGGCCACGGTTGCTGTCTGGATGATCGGCGTGGTGTTGTCCACCACGCCGGTCCGCGCGGACAACCCACGTTGGGGAGCCGACTATTTCCCCAACGTCACGCTGACGACACAAGACGGCACGGTCGTCCGTTTCTACGACGATCTGATCAAGGGGAAGACGGTCGCGATCGACCTGATCTACACGACGTGCCAGTACGCGTGTCCGCTCGAGACCGCGCGCCTCGCACAGGTGCAGCGGCTGCTCGGCGATCGCGTCGGCCGCGACATCTTCTTCTACTCGATCACCATCGATCCCGATCACGACACGCCTGCGGTGCTCAAGGAGTACGCGGCAAAGTACCACGCCGGGCCAGGCTGGACGTTCCTCACCGGGAAGGCGGCGGACATCGAGTTGATCAGCAGGAAGCTCGGGCTCTACTCGGCGCCGAATCCCGATAATCCTGACGGGCACACGCCGAGCCTGCTGGTCGGCAACGAGCCGGGCGGACAGTGGATGCGCAACTCCGCCCTCGACAACCCGGCGTTCCTCGCGCGAACGATGAGCGACTGGCTCGACGGCTGGAAATCCAGCTCGACCCGGGTGCAGCCGTCATTCGCCGACGCGCCCGTCGTCAAACTGGACATGGGGGAGTACACGTTCAGGAACCACTGCGCCGCGTGCCACAGCATCGGCGGCGGCGACGCCATTGGTCCGGATCTCAAGGGCGTGACCGCGACGCGCGATCACGAATGGCTGAAGCGGTTCATCGCAACCCCGGATCGCGTGTTCGCCGACGACGATCCGATTGCGCGGTCGCTGTTCGAGAAGTACGGGCGTGTGCGGATGCCGAACCTGGCGCTGACCGACGGCGACGCGATGGTGCTGATCGACTACCTCGCGAGGGCGAGCGGCGGCGCGGCGTCTTCCACGCTGGCGGACTCCCGGCCGATGCCCCCGATGGCGGGGATGCCGGACGCGGCGCCGGCGCGGCCGCAGTCGGCGGCGCACGATGCCGTCACGGCGCGGTCAGCGGCGGACGTCAACGCGCTCGTCGAATCGTACCTGCGGATTCAACAGGCGCTCGCCGCCGATCGGCTCGACGGCGTCGGCGCGAGTGCGCTCGCCCTGGCGAATGCGACCGTGAGAATCGGATCGAGTGCCGCGGCGGTGAGAGCCGCAGTGAATCCGTTCGCGCAGGCCGCCGACTTGCGCAGCGCGCGTGACGCGTTCGGCGGCTTGAGCGACGCGCTCATCAGCTACGTCGGCAACGCGCTGCCGGACGGTCTTGCGGTCGCATACTGTCCGATGGCGCGCAAGTCCTGGCTGCAGCGCGGCGAGGCGATTCAGAATCCGTACTACGGGAAGGCCATGGCTGACTGCGGCCGGATCACGAGTCCGAGCGCGCCCTGACAGCGGGAGTGTGGGACCGATCGGCCCATAAGGTGGGTGGGGAGGGCCTCGAGGTCCACCCTACCCAGCCCATGGGCCTATCAGGCCACACACCTATTTCCTATTTCCGTCCTTCCGGCACGCGGCGCTGCCGCGCGCCGTCGTAGTCGTGATCCTTCGGATCGATCTGGCGCATCGGTGCCTGCCGGGTTCGCTCCTCGTGTGCGTGCGCGATCAGCCCCGGCAGCCGTGAAATGAGAAAGATCGCGTTGCCGAGCTCGTAGGCGAACCCGAGGTCGGCGGAGATCGCCGCGATCGCGCCGTCGACGTTGACCGGCAGCGGCCGGCCGAACGCGTCGACGTGCGACTCCAGCACACGCTCGCAGGCGCGAATCAGGCGGACGTGCTCGCCTTCGAGCTCGAGCTCGAGCGCCATCTGGAACAACCTCGCGGCGCGCGGGTCGCGCGCGTGCAGCCGGTGACCGAAGCCGGGCGGCACCTCTTTCGTGGCGACGTACTCCTGCACGATCGAGATGGCGGCGTCGTGCGGCGACTTCCCGGTGCGGATTTCGCTCAGGCCCTTGTCCAGAAAGAGCATGCACGACTCGATGTCGCCGCCGTGGTGCGGTCCGAACGCGAGAATACCGGCAGCCACGCAGTCCTTCAGCGGCGCCCCGGACGTCGCGACGTTCCGCGCGGCGAGCGTCGAGGGCGGCGTGACGCCGTGGTCGAGCGACGACACCAGCACGGCGTTCAGCATCCGGCCGATCGCCGGCGTCGGGAGTTCGCCCATCAGCAGCAGGTAGACCGCTTCGGCGAACCCGAGCCGTCCCATCATCTCGTCGACTGGATAGCCGCGAATGAGGATCTTGTTCGGCGCAATCTCGGTGAGCGCCGACTGCCAGCGCTCCGACTGTCCGCGCGCCTGATTCCGCCGATCGGCGAGACCGCTTCTGTTGATCATCGGCGCGCTCCTGATGTGTGTCCGACTCCTCAGCCAGCCCTCCAACCCCAGCTCCCAGCGTCGCGTCCCGAGCCCGGCTCGCTACACGGTCCCGTACAACCGATCGCCGAAATCGCCGAGCCCCGGCACGATGTACTTGTGGGCGTTCAGCTCGCGATCGACGACCGGCGTGTAGATCTCCACCGTCGGATGACGGCGCTCGACGAGCCCGACGCCTTCCGGGGCGGCGACGATGCAGATCATCCGAACCACGGTCGCACCGGCAGCCTCGAGCAGATCGAGCGCGGCGACCGCGCTGCCGCCGGTGGCGAGCATTGGATCGATCATCAGCACATAGCTGCCGTCGAGCCGCGCTGGCAGCTTCGAATAATACTGTGACGCGATCGCCGTCATCTCGTCGCGTTGCAGGCCGATGTGGCCGACGCGCGCGCCCGGCACCAGCTCGAGCACCGCGTCGAGCATGCCGAGCCCCGCGCGCAGCACCGGCACGACCACCACGTCGCGGCCGACGCGACGTCCCGGCGCAGGTCCGAGCGGCGTTTCCACCGTGACGTCGTCGGTCGGCATGTCGCCGAGCGCCTCGGCCGCAAGCAGTACGCTGATGCGGGTTGCCGCCTGCCGGAAATGCTCCGGCGACGTGTCTTTGTCGCGCAGGCGGACCAGCGCGTCGTGCACCAGCGGATGGTTGACGATGTGGACCGGCACGGGCCCTCACTATACAACGCGAGGGGACTGGGGACTGGGGGCTAGAGGACTGGAGGACGACAACTCGTCGCGCTGGTACAATTCGCGCGAATGAAACGACTTTTTTTTGCATCGCTGATCGTCGTCGCGCCGCTGCTGACCGGCCGCGTTGCGGCGCAGCAGGGCCGCCGCGCGATTTCGCTGGTCGTGTCCGGCGGCACCGTGATCACCGAGAACGGCGCGCATCAGCTCCTCTCGCCCGGATCGGTCGCGATCGACGGCACCGACATCGTGGAGGTCGGCGCGCCCGCGGCGATCGCGGCGAAGTACCAGCCGCGCGAAACCGTCGATGCGCGCGGGCAGATCGTGCTGCCCGGGTTGATCAACACCCACACCCACGCGCCGATGGTCATGTACCGCGGGCTGGCCGACGATCTCGCACTGATGGACTGGCTGCAGAAGTACATTTTTCCCGCGGAAGCCAAGACGGTCTCGCCGGAAATGGTCCGGGTCGGCACGCGGCTCGCCGCGCTCGAGATGATCGAATCGGGCACGACGACCTACACCGACATGTATTATTTCGAGGAAGAAATCGCGCGCGCCACCTTCGAGGCCGGCCTGCGCGGAGTCCTCGGCCAGACCATCATCCAGTTTCCGGTCGCCGACGCGAAGACGCCGGCCGACGCGCTGGCGCGCGCGGAGCGGTTCATCCGCGAGTTCAAGGACAACGGGCTGGTCGTGCCGGCAGTCGCGCCGCACGCGCTGTACACGAACGACACGGCGACGCTGCGCGCGTCGGCCGATCTCGGGCGCAAGTACGGCGTGCCGGTCATCATCCACTTCTCCGAAACCGAGGATGACGTGCGCACGGCGCGCGAGCAGTACAAGATGACGCCCGCGGCAGCGCTGGAGTCGATCGGCTTCTGGGGACCGAGGACGCTCGCCGCGCACGGCGTCTGGGTGACCGACGACGACATCGCGATCCTGAAGAAACACGGCGTCGGCATCGCCCACAACCCCGAGAGCAACATGAAGCTCGCCAGCGGCGCCGCGCCGATCGCGAAGTACCTGGCCGCGGGCGTCAACGTCGGACTCGGCACCGACGGCGCCGCCAGCAACAACGATCTCGACATGTTCGAGGCGATGCGTCAGGCGGCGTTCCTGGCCAAGCTGTCGACCAGGGATCCAACCGCGTTGTCGGCGAAATCGGCGCTCGATCTCGCCACCATCGGCGGCGCGCGCGCGCTCGGCATGGACCGGCAGATCGGCTCGCTCGAACCCGCCAAGCACGCCGATCTGATCGTCGTCTCGATGCGCGAGGCGCGCCAGACGCCGATGTACGACCCGATCTCGCACCTCGTCTACGCGACGCGCGGCGACGACGTGCGAACGACAATCGTCAACGGGAAGATCCTGATGAAGGACCGTCAGGTGCGGACGCTCGACAGGGCGGCCGTGATCGCGGACGCGAACCGCCTCGCGGTGAAAGTCCGTGAGGCGGTGCGGTAACAGGGGGCCCGGGGTGTGACTCGCCCCGACGCGCGCGATCTTCGTGCCTTCGCGGGAGCCCGCTGCTCTGCGCGCTTTGCGGCCTTTGCGTTATCCCACCACCGCGATGTACGGCAGGTTGCGGTACTGCTCGGCGTAGTCGAGACCGTAGCCGACCACGAAGCGGTCCTCGATCGTGAAGCCGATGTATTCCACCTTCACGTTCACCTGACGCCGCGACGGCTTGCTGAGGAGGCAGGCCGTGCGCAGCGCCTTCGGGTTGCGGCTGCGCAGGATATCCTGCAGGTAATTGAGCGTGAGCCCGGTGTCGACGATGTCCTCGACGATCACCACGTTCCGCCCGTCGAGCGCCGTGTCCAGGTCCTTGAGCAGCCGCACCTCGCCCGACGTGGTCGTGCCTTTCGCGTAGCTCGACACCGCCATGAAGTCGAGCGACACGTGGCCCGGGATGTGACGAATCAGGTCCGAGAGGAAGACGAACGCGCCCTTCAGCACCGCGATCACGTGCAGGTCGTCGGGGAAGTCCCGGCGCAATGCTGCCGCGAGCTCGGCGACCCGCTTTTGAATCTGCTCGGCGGAGAGTAGGATTTCAGACGGGCGCAGCTCCGGCATAAGCGCAAAATCATACCGCAATGAAACGATTCGACATCATCACCGAGAGCGACGCGCGCGTGCTGCCGCCCGGCGAACCGGTGATGCTCGCGCGCGGCGGAC
>DATFWL010000023.1:0-2394 GCA_035259385.1 Vicinamibacterales bacterium
CTCTTCGTCGGCGATCACCATTCGACGCCGGGCAAGTACTACCAGAACGTTCCGATGCTCGGGCGTTTGCTCGCGGAGTGGAGCGACAAGCCCGCCGGCTGCCTCTTCCTGCTGCCGCTCTGGAACCCGGTGCTGATCGCCGAGCAGGTCGGCACGCTCGCGGCGATCATGCGCGGCCGGTTCATCTTCCAGTGCGGACTCGGTGACGACGACGTGCAGTTCCGAGCGATGGGCGCCCAGCTCAAGAGTCGCGTGACCGCTTTCGAGGAGTCGCTGGCCGCGCTGCGCAAGCTCTTCGCCGGCGAGACAGTCACCGCGTCGGGCATCTTCTCGTTCGACTCCGCCCGCGTCACGCTGAAGCCCGCCGAGCCCGTCGAGGTCTGGATCGGCGCCACCGCACCGCCGGCGATCGACCGCGCCGCGCAGCTGGGCGACGGGTGGCTGGCGTCGCCGGGGCTGACGATCGACATCGCTCGCGAGAAAATCGCCTACTACCGTGACCGGTGCAAGGCGCACGGTCGAACGCCGACCGCGATCGCCATCCGACGCGACGTCTACGTCGGAGAATCCCCCGACGAGGCCAAGACGACGCTGGAGGCCGCTGTCGCGAAGGGGTATCGCGGCTTCGACCCGAAGGCGCTGGTGGCCGGAACCGTTCCCCAAGTGCTCGAGCGGTTCCGAGCCCTCGGCGCCATGGGCTTCACCGACGTGATCGTCCGGCATCTCACCACCAACCACGCGAAGGTCCTCGGCTCGTTCGCCCGGCTCGGCGAGGTTCGGCGCGCGCTGGCCTGAATCCGCGCACGGGGGCGACGCATCGAATTTCACGGAGGCATCCGATGAGCCGCCTGTACGACCCCCTCGCCACCGACATCGATGAAACCCGCGGCGGTGGTCTGCCGTCCTCGCCGCATACCGACGCGGATCTGCTCGACGCCTACTCCGAGGCCGTCGTCTCCGTCGTGGAGGCGGTCGGACCGTCCGTCGTGAGCATCCGCACGAATGTCCGTGCCGGCCGCCGCGGCGGAGCTGGCGCGGGCTCGGGGGTGATCATCGCCGCCGACGGCTACGTGCTCACCAACAGCCATGTCGTTCGCGGCGCGACCGATCTCGAAGTCTCACTCACCGACGGCCGCCGATTCTCGGCCACACCGACGGGCGACGATCCCGGGACCGACCTGGCACTCGTCCGCGTCGACGCGCCGGCGCTGCCGGCGGCGCGCTTCGGACAATCGTCGCGGCTGCGCGTCGGCCAGCTCGTGATCGCGATCGGCAACCCGTTCGGGTTCGAGTCGACGGTGTCCGCCGGCGTGGTGAGCGCGCTCGGTCGCTCGCTGCGCAGCACGACCGGCCGTCTGATCGACAACATCATCCAGACCGACGTCGCGCTGAACCCCGGCAACTCGGGCGGGCCGCTCGTGGACTCGCGCGGCCGCGTGGTCGGCATCAACTCCGCCGTCTTCGCGATGGCCCAGGGCATCAGCTTCGCCATCCCGATCGACACGGCCACGTGGGTGATCCCGCAGCTCCTCGCGCGCGGCCGCGTGTCGCGCGCCTACCTCGGCTTCGGCGGCCAGTCGCGACCGCTCGACCGCCGGCTCGCGCGAGCCCTCGGGCTGCCGAACGCGCGGGCGATCGAGATCATGAGCATCGAGCCGGACGCGCCGGTCGCGCGGGCTGGGTTGCAGACCGCCGATCTCGTCGTCGCCATCGGTGATCGGCCCGTCGAGACCGTCGACGACGTGCACCGCCGGCTCGTCACCTGGCCGATCGGCGACGCACTCACACTCACGATCGTGCGCGGCGCCGAGCGGCGTCAGATCACCGTGACGCCGATCGAGGCGCCCTGAGCGTCGGCGCCGCGGCGTGCTTGCCCGGTCGTCTACCCTGTGAGGAGGCGACCACTGGAGGCGGTTACGCGGCAATCGCTGGAGGTGCAGCCATGGCAGAAAAGGTCAAGCCGATTCCGGACGGATATCACGCGATCACGCCGTACCTCAGCATCAAGGGGGCGAGCGACGCCATCGAGTTCTACAAGAAGGCGTTCGGCGCCACCGAAGTGCTCCGCATGGCGCAGCCCGACGGGCGCATCGGGCACGCGGAGCTGCAGATCGGCGACTCGAAGATCATGCTGGCCGACGAGCACCCGGAAATGGACTTTCGCAGCCCGCGCGCGATCGGTGGCACGCCGGTGATGCTGCACCTGTACGTCGAGGACGTGGACACCGTCGTCGGTCGCGCCATCGCATCCGGCGCGAAGGCGCTCCGGCCGGTGCAGGACCAGTTCTACGGTGACCGCTCGGGGAGCGTCGTCGATCCGTACGGCCACATCTGGCACGTGGCGACGCACAAGGAAGACCTCTCGATGGAGGAGATCGGCAAGCGCGCGGCCGC
>DATFWL010000024.1:0-16921 GCA_035259385.1 Vicinamibacterales bacterium
GGGCACGACGGATAGGGGCGCCCGGTTGATGGGCACGATCGGATCTCATCGCCATCACGTCCCGCCGCTCCCGACCGTCCTGCCCTTCCGCACACTCGGTGTATGCTGCCCCGTCATGTGCGACCTTGGTCATGCTCACTCACCCGATCGCGCCTACGGATTTCTCGTGGACGCTCCGGAGATCCGCGCCCTCATCGAGGAAACCGAGCGCCTGAGAACGGCGATCGCCGACGATGCATCGCGTGTCGAGGCGCTGCGGCCGGCATTCGCGGCGCTGCTCGCCGCGGACGGCTGGCTGCCCGAGAGCTGCGCAAGACCGGACGAGAGCAGCAGGATGGGCGGCGGCATCGGCCAGTACGCGCTCTACCGCGCCGAGGACGGATCGTTGTGTCTGTTCTCGCTCGTGGTTCCGGTGGGCGCCTCGACGCCGGTCCACGATCATCTTGCCTGGGGACTCGTGGGCATCTATCGCGGACGGCAGGACGAGACCGTCTACCGTCGCCTCGACGACGGCAGCGATCCGTCGCGCGCTCGTCTCGAGATCGCGAAGCGCCAGCAGCTGGGACGGGGCGAGTTCTACACGCTGCTGCCGCCGGCTGACGATATTCATTACGTCAGTACGATCTCCGACGCGGCGTCGGTATCGATTCACCTGCTGGCCAACGACACCGCGTGCGTGTGGCGCCACCGTTTCGAACCGGCGACCGGCGTCGTGACGCCGTTCCGATCTGGATACGCAAACGCGCCGTGTCCACCGGAGCCCGACGAAGCAGGGGCTGGGGGCTCGGGGCGGGGGGCTAGCTGATCTCCTCCAAAGGACGGAACGCGTGGCGCACACAACCGCTTTTCTGCTCGACGTCGACAACACGCTGCTCGACAACGACGCGGTCACCGCCGATTTCAAGAAGCATCTGCTCGACACGTTCGGCGAGGCCCGCGCGCGGCGCTACTGGGAGCTCTTCGAAGAACTGCGCGCCGAGCTGGGATACGCCGACTACCTCGGCGCGCTGCAGCGCTATCGCATCGAGAATCCGCGCGACACCGGGTTGCTCGAGGCGTCGCTGTTCCTGCTGCACTATCCGTTCGCGAACCGCGTCTATCCCGGCGCGCTCGACGCGATCCACCAGCTCGAGCGCCAGGGCCGCGTCGCGATCCTCTCCGACGGCGACGTCGTCTTTCAGCCGCGTAAAGTCGAACGCTCGGGGCTCTGGGGCGCGGTCGAGGGGAACGTCCTCATCTACATTCACAAGGAGCAGATGCTCGAGGACGTCGAGGAGCGGTTGCCCGCGGAGCGCTACGTGATGGTCGACGACAAGATCCGGATCCTCACCGCGATGAAGGAAATCTGGGGCGCGCGGCTGACGACGGTGTTCGTCCGCCAGGGCCACTACGCGCACGACACCGCGCTGGTCGCGAAGTACCCGCCCGCGGATGTGACGATCGAAAGGATCGGCGACCTCGCGGCGGTGACCTTCGTCGCCTGACCTCGCGCTGCGTTGGAACCGCGGAGCTCGCGGAGACCGCAGAGATGAGGCGCGCGCCACCTTCGTCCTTCGTGGCAACCGGCGCTCTGCGGACTCGGCGTTCTCTGCGGTTAACGGCACCGGCGAACGCGTGCGCTACAATCGCCGGATGACTACGAAGACTGCAGCCGGGCCGACGCTGAGCGATCCGAAGCTGTTCCGGCAGGCCTGCTACATCGACGGCGGCTGGATCGAGGCGCGCGGCGCCGCGATCGACGTCGACAACCCGGCCACCGGCGAGATCATCGGATCAGTGCCCAGGCTCGGGCGCGCCGAGACGCGCGTCGCGATCGAGGCCGCGGCGCGCGCGTTTCCCGCGTGGCGGAAGAAGACCGCGAAAGAGCGCGCGATCGTGCTGCGGCGCTGGTTCGATCTGATGATCGCGAACCAGGAGGATCTCGCCCAGCTGATGACCGTCGAACAGGGCAAGCCGCTCGCCGAGTCACGCGGCGAGGTGGCGTACGCGGCGTCGTTCCTCGAATGGTTCGGCGAGGAAGCCAAGCGCGTCTACGGCGACACCATCCCCGGTCACCAGGCCGACAAGCGCATCGTCGTCGTCAAGGAGCCGATTGGCGTCGTCGCCTGCATCACGCCGTGGAATTTCCCGCTGGCGATGATCACGCGCAAGGCCGGGCCGGCGATCGCCGCCGGCTGCACCGTCGTCCTCAAGCCGGCGTCGCAGACGCCGTTCTCCGCGCTTGCCCTCGCCGAGCTCGCCGAGCGCGCCGGAGTGCCCCGCGGCGTCTTCAACGTGATCACCGGCGCTGCGGGCGAGGTCGGCGGCGAGCTGACGAGCAATCCGACCGTCCGCAAGCTCTCGTTCACGGGATCGACCGAGACCGGAAAGCTGCTGATGGCACAGTGCGCGACCACCGTGAAGAAGCTCTCGCTGGAGCTCGGCGGCAACGCGCCGTTCATCGTGTTCGACGATGCGGACCTCGACGCCGCGGTGGACGGCGCAATCCTGTCGAAGTACCGCAACACCGGCCAGACCTGCGTCTGTGCCAACCGGCTGCTGGTGCAGGACAAGGTGTACGACGCGTTCGCGGCGAAGCTCGCCGACGCCGTCACGAAGCTGAAGCCGGCGCCCGGCACCGAGAGCGGCGCGACGCAGGGCCCGCTCATCGACGACAAGGCGGTGGAAAAAGTCGAAAGCCACATCGCGGATGCCACCTCCAAGGGTGCGCACGTGCTGGTCGGCGGGTCGCGCCATGCGCTCGGCGGCCGGTTCTTTCAGCCGACCGTGCTCACCGACGTGACGCCGGCGATGGCGATCGCCCGCGAGGAGACGTTCGGTCCGGTCGCGCCGCTCTTCCGGTTCTCCGACGAGGCCCAGGCGATCGCGCTCGCCAACGACACCGAGTTCGGCCTGGCGGCGTACTTCTACGGCCGCGACATCGGCCGCATCTGGCGTGTCGCCGAAGCGCTCGAGTACGGCATCGTCGGCATCAACACCGGGATCATCTCGACGGAAGTGGCGCCGTTTGGCGGCGTGAAGGAGTCGGGTCTCGGCCGCGAAGGATCGAAATACGGCATCGAGGAGTTCCTCGAGATCAAGTACCTCTGCATGGGGGGCGTCTCGTAGCGCGATGCGCGGCAGTAAAGCAACCGCAGAGACTACAGAGTTCGCAGAGTTCTTTTGTACATGTAAGGAATTCTGCGTGCTCTGCGGTCTCTGCGGTTTCTGCGGTTGCTTTCTTGTCGCGGGGCTGGCGGCGGGACAGTCGACCACGCCGAGAAAGGGTGGAAACGCTGAAGCCGCCAAAATCAAGAACCCGGTTGCAGCGACGCCCGAGTCGCTGGCCGCGGGCAAGCGCAGCTACACGCGTCTGTGCATTCGCTGTCACGGTCCCGAGGGCCTCGGCGACGGCACGGGAGCGACGGGGCCGGTGCCTCCCGGCGATCTCACGGACGACAAATGGGACTATGGATCGAGCGACGGCGAGATGTTCGCCGTGATCCGCGAGGGCATCCCGGGCTCGGCCGACATGGAGGGCTACGCGCAGCGAATGAGCGACACCGAGATCTGGAACGTCGTGAACTACGTCCGGACCTTTGCCCGCCGTCCCTGACGGCCGCGCCTCCGCCGGCGCCTGATCAGCCCGCCCAGAGCGATGTTCGCGAGCTGCTCGGCCACCTGCTCCTGATTCAACCGTCCGTCCTGCCTGAACCAGCGCGGCAGCCAGACGATCATTCCGATCAGGCCGAATGTGGCGACCGTCCGATCGACAGCGCGAAGGCGGCCGGCGGCCTGCAGCTCGCCGAGCGTGTCGCGGATCAGATCGAAATACACGCGCATCCGCTGCTCGATTTGCTTGCGCGCTGCGGCAGGGAGCGCGCGCATTTCGTCGCCGAGGTGGGCGACCGCGCCCTGGCCGCGCGTGATGATGCGCGCGTGCCGCACGATCAGCTGCCGCAGGCGCTCCTCCGGATCCCGGATCGCCCGCACCGGCACCAGCACTTCCTCGCGCACCTTGTCGAGGCCGAACATGATGATCTCGTAGAGCAGCGTTTCCTTGCTCTCGAAATGATGGTAGAGGCCGGCCTTGGTGAGTCCGAGCGCTCTGGCGACATCGCTGACCGAGGTTGCGTCGAAGCCGCGGTCACGGAAGATCAGCGCGACGGTGCGGTACATCGCCGCCCGCCGCGGATCGGGACCGTTCGACGCCTGTCGCGGAGATGACATCCGGCCGGCCATTATGCTCGTTTTATCGGCAGGCCTACCGACCGACCGGTAGGTCGGGACGCCGCCCAGCCATATTACGAAACCTGCACCCGGATACGAACTTTTGAACTCGCAGCGCGCCGCGCGAAAAAAGTCAGTCGAAAACCGGCGAGAAACTCGACAGTTTTGCGGCATGACTGCTGCACAATGTCCGCAGACCTTTTTCGTTCGTGGCGTCGAAATTTAGGAGGGAATGAAGGCATGCGCACGTTTGCACGTACCTTTTTCGGAGCCGTCCTGCTCCTGCTCGTGCCGATCGTCGCGGCGGCACAGACCAGTGCCATCGCCGGCACGGTCAAGGACACGTCTGGCGCCGTCCTGCCCGGTGTGACCGTCGAAGCGTCGAGCCCGGCGCTGATCGAGAAGATTCGATCGGCCGTCACCGACGGCAGCGGGCAGTTCAAGATCGAGGCGCTGCGACCTGGCACCTATACCGTCACCTTCACGCTGCCCGGCTTCAGCGTCGTCAAGCGTGAAGGTATCGAGCTCACCTCGGACTTCACCGCGAACATCAACGCCGACATGAAGGTCGGTGCGCTCGAGGAGACCATCACCGTCTCGGCCGAGTCGCCGGTCGTCGACGTGCAGAACATCACGACCCGCACCGTGATGACGCGCGACGTGCTCGACTCGATTCCGACCGGCCGCAACATCCAGGCGGTCGGCATCATGATTCCCGGCACGGCGATCTCGGTGGGTGGCGGCGGCGCGCTGTCGCGTGACGTCGGCGGGTCCGGCAACCTGCAGCAGTCGCCGCTCCAGTACCGCGGATCGCCGGACACGGTGCAGACCGTCGAGGGGATGCGCCTCAACAACCTGTGCGCCAACGGCGCCTATAGCGGCGTGTACTGGAACGACCAGAGCTTTCAGGAGATCAGCTACGTCACCGGCGCCGATTCCGCCGAGATGGGCCAGGGCGGCATGCGCGTCAACATGGTGCCGAAGGACGGCGGCAACAGCTTCCACGGCGTCGTCTTCGGCAATTACGCGCCGAGTTCGTGGGCCTCGGACAATTGCAATTCGCCGGGCGTCGGCCAGCCCTGCACCCGAACCGAGCTCGCCGGCGACCTGACCTACAACCAGAACAACAAACTCACCAACGTCAGCGTGATCGACAAGATCTGGGACTTCAATCCCGGCGTCGGCGGCCCGATCATGCAGGACAAGGTCTGGTTCTACGCGACGTTCCGCTACTGGGGCGTCAACAAGACCACGCCTAACAGCTACTTCGACGCGGACCCGTCGCCGTACCGCTATGTGCCCGATCTGACGCGGCAAGGCATCGACGACGGGCATATCCGCAGCATCGCGGGGCGCGTGTCGGCGCAGATCACCGGCAAGGACAAGCTGTCGTACTACCACGACGAGCAGGACAAGGTCCGCAACCACTGGGGCATCGCCGCCAACATTCCGCCCGATGCGTCGGCGATTCAGGCGACGCCCACCAGCTTCGTCTCCGTGTCGAAGTGGACGCGCACGCACACCAACAAGCTGCTGTTCGACGCCGGCTTCGCCGTCTACGACCAGGAGTATCAGGAGAACTACCAGCCGGAGGTGTTCGCCGGCCCGCAGCCGCTCGTCACGCTGCTCGATCAGTCCACGAACGTCAACGCGGCAGCATGGAACAACCCGGCCGACCATTTCTCGAAGCTCTTCACCGAGCAGTTCGCGGCGTCCTATGTCACCGGCTCGCACTCGCTCCGCATGGGCGCGACGATCAGCCAGGCGAAATGGCGCCTCACGCAGCAGTACACGCGCGACATCCAGCCGGTCACCTACAACGGGTTGCTGCCGAATGGCAACCTGAACCCGGTGAGCGTGACGCTACGCATTCCGACCGACCGCAGGAACTCGATCAAGAACGACAGCGGCGTGTTCGTCCAGGACAAGTGGACGATCAACCGCGCGACGATCAACGCCGGCCTGCGCTGGGACTGGTTCATGAGCGCAGCTGATCCCGAAACGCTGCCCGCGGGCACCTTCAATCAGGCGATCACTTACAACGAGTGTCCGGACGGCAAGAACAACCTCAACGCGAACTGCGTCGGGCGCGTCACCAACTGGAAGGACCTCAATCCGCGCGTCGGGATCTCTTACGATCTGTTCGGCAACGGCCGGACGGCGATCAAGGGGAGCATCGCGCGTTATGTCAACGGCGTCGGCCTTGCGGCCGGCAGCATCACCGACAACAACAACCCCGAGACGACCGTCGGGTTGATGGACGCGCGCCCGTGGCGCGATCTCGACAGCAACGGGTCGCCGTTCGACGCGGCCGGCAACCTGCAGGTCAACGAGCTTGCGCCCTCGACGAGCTCGAACTTCGGCCGCAACGTCGCGTCGACGACGCTCACCGATCCGGCCGTGCTGGAAGGCTGGTTCGCGCGCGCCTACAACCTCGAGTACACGGTGAGCGCCCAGCACGAGATTGCGCCGCGGATGTCGATCTCGGGCGGGTGGTACCGCCGCAAGTTCGGCAACCAGACGGTCACTGTCGATCAGCGCTACGACAAGAGCAGCTACGACGGGCCGTTCTGCCTGTCGGCGCCGGCGGATCCGAACCTGCCGGGCGGCGGCGGCTATCCGGTCTGCGGCCTCTACGACCTGAAGCCGGCGCTCGTCAGCCTGCCGCCGAGCAGCCTGCTCACGTTCTCGTCGAACTACGGCGGCGAGACCAACACCTATCAAGGGTTCGACGTGAATCTGATCTCGCGATTCAAGCAGGGTGCGTTCCTGCAGGCCGGCGTCAGCGCCACGCGGCGGGTGTTCGACGAGTGCAACCTCGTCGACGCCGGCATCAAGTCGGTCGTTCTCGATGGCGGCTTGACGACCATCGGCGCCGGCACGGCGAACGCGCAGTCCGAGCTCACTGAGATCTTTCCGGATGGAAGCCGCGCCTGCCATCAGGAGTACCCGTTCCGGCCCGACGCCAAGATCCTGGGGACGTACACCTTGCCGTTGGACATTCAGCTCAGTGGCACCTACCAGTTCACCCGCGGCGTGCAGAACGGCGGCGCCGGGACGTCGATTCTCGCGACCTGGACGGCGCCTGCCGCGGCCGTTACGCAGGCGCTCGGTCGGCCGCTCTCGGCCGGACGGCCCTCGGGCGAGATCATCAGCGTGATTCAGCCGGGCACCGAGTACGGCACATACAATCTGCAGCAGCTCGACCTGCGGGCGTCGAAGCGGTTCAAGCTCGATCGCTACCGGTTCCGCGTCGACTTCGACGCCTACAACATCTTCAACAGCAACTGGCCATTCGCGGTGACCAACACGTTCTCGACGCTGGCGTCGAGCCAGTACCTGCGTCCGACCAACGTGTTGCAGTCGCGCTTCTTCAAGCTCGGCGCGCAATTCGATTTCTGATCGCGCAGAGGGCGCAGAGAAGGCAGAGAGCGCAGAGAAGGAGGGCGGCGGACTTCGAGTCCGCCGCCCTTTTTGTTTTCGATAGACTGAGGGGGGGCAGCCCGGACGGGCTGCGCGACCGCTGGTGACAAGCCTTCTCATTGCAGCCGCGGCGTCGGGCCTCCTCTCCTTTGCGGAGCGTCCGGTGCCGCTACGGAACGGCATCGGTGCCGCGCACGACTCCGTGAAGACGTCTGCGGAGGCGCAGAAGTTCTACGATCAGGGGCTCGCCTACCTGCACTCGTACGTGTGGCTCGAGGCGGCGCGCTCGTTCAACCAGGCCCTGCGGATCGATCCGGGGCTGGCGCTGGCACATGCCGGGTTGACGATTGCCTACACGGAGCTCGGCGCGCCCGCGCAGGCGCGGGCGGCGCTCGAACGCGCGCAGGCACTGGCAGCCGGCGCGCACGACACGCGCCATGTCGAGCTCCGCGCGCTGCAGATGACGGCCGAGGCGGCGCCGCGGGACACGTCAAAGCTCGCGGCCTACCGCGCGGCTCTCGATCGTGCGCTGGCCGAATTCCCAAGCGACGAAGAGCTGTGGCTGCAGCGCGGCCAGGCCGAGACGCCCGATCCCGCCGAGCGCGGACAAGGCAGTACCGCCGGGTCGGTCCGCTTCTACGAGAAAGCCCGGATGCTCGCGCCGGCGCATTTCGCCGCTCACCACTTCCTCGCCCACGCGTACGAGAACACCGGCCTCGAGGCGCAGGCGCTCGCCGAGGCCGCAATCTATGCGAAGATGGCGCCCGATGTGCCGCACGCGCGGCATATGCATGGACACAGTCTGCGGCGGACCGGACGGATAGAGGAGGCGATCGCGGAGTTCAGCGCTGCCGACGCGCTGGAATCCGCGTATCTCGACGCGGAGAAGATTCCGGTCGAGTACGATTGGCACTATCAGCACAATCTGGATCTGCTGGCGACGTCGTATCAGTACGACGGCCGGATGAAGAAGGCCGAGGAGCTGCTGAAACGGTCCTTCGCGTTGGATTCGCCGCTGCTGGTGCAGGAGTTCAACAAGCGTGCGTGGCCGATGTTCCTGGTCGCGCGCGGCCGCGCCGCAGAAGCACTCGACGCGGCTGGCGTCATGGCGTCACACCGCTCGCCGGTCGTGAGCGCGGCCGGACACGTGGCCGCCGGCCGCGCGCGCCTCGCGCTCGGACAGTTTCAGGCGGCGGCTGACGAGGCCAACGCGGCGCTGCGCGCCATTCGCGGCGCGGAAGCCGGCGGCCTGGTGGCGGTGCCGCTGCAGGCGCTGCAGGGCGAGTTCTTCCTGCGCACGGGACAGCGCGACAAGGGGCGCACGATGCTGCAGGAGGTTGCGAAGAAGGCGCGCGCACTGCCCGGTCCCGACGCGTGGACGCAGACGCTGTTCACGCTCGACGCGATCGCGCGCGCGGCGCGCGAGGTTGGCGACTGGGAGTTCGCCGGGTGGGCCGCCGGGCAGATGCGCGAGCACGATTCGAACTACGCCGGCACGCATTACGCGCTCGCTCTCGTCGCCGAGCACGCCGGCGACGTGAAAACCGCGGCGGCGGAGCGAGCGCTCGTCGCGAAGTTGTGGAAGGACGCCGATCGAGACGTACTCGAAGCGGTGAAGCGTTGAGAGCCGCCACGAAGACACGAAGGCACGAAGCGTTTGTAGTGTCCGGCTTCAGCCGGCCTGTGAGGAGCAAGCATGAAATCGAGAGCACGTTGTGTGATGGCAATCGCAGCGGCCGCGCTGTTCGTCGCGGCGTCTGCACGTGCCGGGCAGGCGTCGAAGGTCGACGTCACCGGCAAATGGCTCTTCAACGTCGAAACGGCCGCCGGTTCCGGCACGCCGACGATCACCTTGAAGCAGGACGGCGAGAAGCTCACCGGCCACTACTCGGGGCAATTCGGCGAGATAGACAACCTGACCGGTACGATCAAAGGCCGGGACCTCACGCTCAAGTTCTCCGCCGACGCCCAGGGGACCAGCCTCGAATTCACCTACACCGGCACCGTCGAAGGCAGCGACACCATGAAAGGCAAGGTCAACATCGCCGGGCTCGGCGACGGAACCTGGACGGCGAAGAAGCAATGAGGGCGCCGCGATCGGGTTCGGGGTTCGGGGTTCGGGATTCGGGGTTCTCGGTCCTCGGTTCTGGGTTCTTGGTTCTGGCACTCGTCGCCGTAGTGTCGGGCTTGAGCCGGACCGTGATCGCGCAATCGGTGGACGCCGAGACGGTCTACAAAGCCAACTGCGCGAGCTGTCACGATCAGCCGCAGGGGCGGACACCGTCGAGGGAGGCCCTGAAAGATCGGGCCGCGGACGCGATTCTCCTGTCGTTGACCAACGGCTCGATGTCGATGCAGGGCGCGACGCTCAGTGTCGCCGAACGCCGCGCGCTGGCCGAGTATCTTTCTGGTAAACCGCTCGGCGCGCCCGCATCCGCGGCCGCCGGCTTGTGCTCGACCAAACTGGCGCCGATTGCGAGCATCGCCGCGGGTTCCCCGTGGAACGGGTGGGGCGCCGGTTCGACGAACGCACGCTACCAGCCGAACCCCGGACTCACCGCGGCCGACGTTCCGAACCTGAAACTGAAATGGGCCTTCGGGTTTCCCGGCGGCACGCAGGCCTACGGCAACCCGACGATCGTCGCCGGCCGCGTGTTCGTCGGCAGCGACAACGGCACCGTCTACGCGCTCGACGCCGGCAGCGGCTGCATCATCTGGTCGTTCAAGGCGGAAGGCGGCGTCCGCTCGGCGCCGACCGTCGGCCCGATTGGCAGGCGGTTCGCCGTGTACTTCGGCGACCTGAAGGCGAACGTGTTCGCCGTCGATGCGTCGACCGGCGAACTCATCTGGAAGAAGCAGGCGGACGATCACAAGTTCGCCCGCATCACCGGCGCGCCGACGCTCGCGAACGGCCGCCTGTACGTGCCGGTGGCCTCGGTCGAGGAAGTGCCGGGCGCGCAGCCGACCTACGAATGCTGCACGTTCCGCGGCAGCGTCGTCGCCGTCGACGCCGCGACCGGCGATCAAATCTGGAAGAGCTACACGATCACCGAGACGCCGCAGCAGACGGGCAAGAACGCGCAGGGCACGGCGCTGTACGGGCCCGCGGGCGCAGCCGTGTGGAGCGCCCCGACGATCGACGAGCGGCGCGGTGTGCTCTACGTCGGCACTGGCAACGCGTACACCGGACCAGCGGTGAAGACGAGCGACTCGGTCATGGCGATGGACCTGAAGACCGGCAAGATCGTCTGGTGGAATCAGGCGACGTCGGCCGACGCGTTTCTCGTCGGCTGCCGCCCTGGCGGAACCAACGAGAACTGTCCGAAGGACCTCGGTCCCGATTTCGATTTCGGCAACGCGCCAATTCTGCGCTCGCTGCCCGGCGGCAAGCGGATCCTCGTCATCGGTCAGAAATCGGGCACGGTGTGGGGGCTCGACCCCGACGACGAGGGCAAGGTCGTGTGGAAGCTGCAGGCCGGCAAGGGCGGCGTGCTCGGCGGGATCGAATGGGGATCGGCTGCTGACGATCAGGCTGCTTACATTCCGGTGTCCGACGTGCTCGCCGCGCCGAACGAGGCGGGCGGTCTGTTCGCGCTGAAGCTGGCGACCGGCGAGCAGATCTGGCACACGCCGCCGCCGAAGCTCGAATGCAACACCGGCCGCGGTTGCACGGGCGCTCAGTCGGCGCCGGCCTCCGTGATTCCCGGCGTCGTCTTTTCCGGATCGGTCGACGGCCACCTGCGCGCGTACTCGACGAAGGACGGATCGATCCTCTGGGATTTCAACACCGTCCGCGAGTACGACGCCGTGAACAAGGTCCCGGCGAAAGGCGGATCGATCGACGCGGCCGGGCCGGCGATTGCCGACGGACTGGTCGTGACCAACTCCGGGTATTCGCTCTGGCGCGGGATCGCCGGCAACGTCCTGCTCGCGTTCTCGGCGAAGTGAGGGAATGGGGGAGGCCAGGCTGCGCGTCGACGCGGTGATGGGTGACATCGAACGCGACGTGCGCGCGCGGATCCGCCGGCACCTGATCAAGCGGGGCGGGCCGGCGGAGTACGAAGACGAGGAGACGTTCGACGCGGTCCACGCGGTGCTCGCGCGCGCCGTCGACGAACGCAACCTCGACGCGACGCTTCTCCCCGAGCTGCTCGACAGCGACGTCGAATGGCGGCTGGAGACACGCCTGAACCTGACCACCCATCGGCCGGCGGTCGGCCGCTTCATCCTGCTCGTGAAGCGGCGGCTGCTGCTGCCGCTCACGCGCTGGCTCTTCGAGTACAGCCAGGAGAACTTCCGGCGGCAGGATCGGCTGAACCGGGTGCTGTTCGCCTGCGTCGAGGAGCTGGCAATCGAGAACGCGCGCCTGCGCCGCGCGCTCGCCGCGCGCAGCCAGACTCCATAGCGTAGTACCCTCGCGAGCGTGCGAACCCACGGGGAACGCAAAGACCGCAGAGACCGCAAAGATCGCAGAGGTGCGGCGCACGACGGCGGCCGGCTCCGCCGGCCGCGTTGGCCCGCAACGCGGGCCGGTCATGCGCCGAATCTTCTGTCACGCCACATCTCCGCAGGTTTGCCTGCGGCCTCTTCGGCCTTTGCGGCCTTTGCGTTCCCCGCAGCCAGCGAAGCGAGGGGGACGTCAGTCGGTACCGTCCGAGAGGCGCCGTGAAGCTCGCGTGCGTGGTCCATCGCTTCGGCGCCGACATCGCCGGCGGCTCCGAGGGACACTGCCGCCTCGTGTCGCAACATCTCGCCGCGGCGCACGACGTCACCATCGTGACCACGTGCGCGAAGGATCACATCACGTGGCGGAACCACTACCCGCCCGGCGAATCGCGCGACGGCGCGCTGCGCGTGCTTCGGTTCCCGGTCGCGCGCGAACGGAGCATGCATCGCTTCATGGACTTGAGCGATCGCGTGTTCGCCGACGGCGCCTCGGCGTCCGACGAGCGGCAGTGGTTCCGTGAGAACGGACCGGAGGCGCCCGAGCTGCTCGATCATCTCGCGCGGCACGGCGGCGAGTACGATCGCGTGCTCTTCTGGGCCTATCGCTACTACGACACCTACTTCGGCGTGCCGCTGGTCGGCGATCGTGCGGTGCTCGTGCCGACGGCGGAGGAGGATCCGCTGATCCACGTCGACGCGGTGCGCGAGCTGTTCGCGCGGCCGCGCGGGTTCATCTTTCTCACACCCGAGGAAGCGGCGCTCGTCGGCGCGCGCGCCCCCGCCGGCAGGCCGTCGGCGATCGTCGGCTGCGGACTCGATCCGGTTGACGCCCCAGCGCCGCAGACGATGCTCGAGCTGCTCGGTGTCCGCGACCCGTTCGTCCTGTATCTGGGGCGCGTCGATCCGAACAAGGGCTGCGGCGCGATGCTGCGGCATTTCGAGAAGTACGCGGCGCTCGGGCGCGGCGTGCAGCTCGTCGTCGCCGGCCCGGCGTCGATGCCGATTCCCGACCATCCGCTGATCCGCCCGCTCGGCTTCGTCAGCGACGAGGTGCGCGAGGCGCTGTTCGCGCGCGCGCGCGCGCTGGTGATGCCGTCGCCGTTCGAGAGCCTGAGCATGGTGCTGCTCGAGGCGTGGAACCGGGCGGTGCCGGCGCTCGTCAACGCCCGCTGCAAGGTGCTGCGCGGACAGGTGGAGCGCGCCGACGGCGGGCTGTACTACGGCAACGCGGTCGAGTTCGCCGCCGCGCTCGACTACCTGATCGATCATCCGGCGAACGCACGACAGCTGGGCCGGCAGGGTCTTGCCTACGTCGATCACGAATACCGCTGGCCAACCGTGATGGCGAAGATCGAGACGCTGCTCCGTCAGTAGTGAAACCGGTAGCGCACCTGCGCGGCGATCTCGCGCGGCGACTGGTAATGGGTGCCTGCGAACGAGTTGGCGAACCCGGTGAGGAACGCCGCGTTGGCGAGGTTGGTCACCGTCAGGCGCACCGAGAGGTCGTCGGTCAGGTTCTTCGAGCCGGCGACGTCGAGGGTCGCGTGCGGCGAGAGATGATCGGGTCCGTCGCCCAGCAGAAACCCTGATCCGTACTGCACCGCGACCGACAGCCAGAACCGCCCGGGCAGGCTCGCTTCCGCGCCGGTGTTGAACGTCACCAGCTGATCGTGATCGAGATAGAAATATTCGTTCGACGGCGGCGAGAAGTCGGTCAGCCCGCCGGTGATCGCCCCTCGTCCCTGCGCCCTCATCAGCGAGAACGCGTAGTGCCACTGCAGGCGGTTTCGCAGCCGCGGCGAGCGGAGCGTGGATTCGAACGCGCGCACCCGGCCCGATTCGATGGTCAGCGGGAACAACAGGTTCGAGTTGCCGAGCACTTCGTGATCGACCGCGTTGCGCGTCTGGTTGTAGAACGCGTCGACGTCCAGCGTCCACCCCCGAATCGGGACCGCGTAGCCGACCTCCCAGACCTGATCGCGCTCGCCCGGGATCGGCAGGATGTCGAACCCGTCCTGCAGCGCGAACTCCAGCACCGGTCCCGATACCGTCGCCACCTGCGGGTGCTGGTAGAACCGCCCGTACGACGCGCGGGCGACGGCGCCGTGCGGGAGCGAGATCGCCACGCCGAGCCGCGGGCTGAGGCCGTACTCGGTCAGCGTGCCCGCAAAACGTTCGAATCGGATCCCGCCGTTGATGGTCAGCGACGGCGTGGCGCGAAACGTGTCCTCGGCGAACGCCGAGAGCACCGTCGCCCAGACGCGCTCGCTTTCGGTCAGCGTCAGCCGCGCGCCGGTGGTCGAGGTCAGGCCGAACAGCGAGCTCCAGCGCTCGGCGAACGAATCGGTGCCGACGCGCAGCGTATGCTGGCCGATCGTGCGCGACACCGTCGCGTTGCCGCCGACGTAGTGCGACGATCGGTCGTCCTGCGTGATCAGCGGATCGTTCGGTCCACCGATGTACTGCCCGCGGTTGTAGTGGTAGTACGGCGACACGGTCAGCAGCGTCCCGCCCTCGTAGGGATGGGCCCAGGTGAAGTTGGCGAAGCCGTCGGTGGTGCGCTGGCTGTCGTCGATCCCGATCGCCTCCTGCGCAACGATGTTCGGCACCTGGTTGCGGTCGGCGCGGAACGACGCGACGAAGCGCAGGTGATCGCGCGAGGTGGCGTTGTACTGAAGCGACGTGAAGCCCGAGGCGGTCTTGCCCTCGTCGTGCAGGATCGGCAGATCGACCCGTTCGAGGCCGAGATCGGTGCGGTTGGCGTTGCCGCTGGCGAAGTAGGCGAAGCGCTCGCTCGCGTTGTGGTCGCCGACGCTCACGTAGCCTTCGGCCCGATGGTAGCTGCCGTAGCCGAGGAAGACCTCGCCGAACCGATCGTCTTCGAAGCCGCTGCGCGGCACGACGTTGAACACGCCGTAGGCGCGATCGCCGTAGTTCGCCGACAGGCCGCCGCGCTGCGTCTCGAGCGAGGCGACGTCCTTCGGATCGAACTGCGCGCCGCTCGACGCCAGGTTGCTGTTCGGGACCGGGACGCCGTCGATCTGCCAGGTGACGCCATGTCCGCCCCGGGAGTGGAGGTGATCGTGCATGACGAACGTGCCCGGCACGTTGTTGGTGATCATCGCGAGGCTGCCGCTGCGGTCGGTCAACGGTTGAAGGAGGATGTCCTCACGGGTGGTGAGCGTCTGCGTCGCCGACGATTCCGGGTTGATCGTCTGCGGGCTCGCCTTCACGTCGACCGACTGGGCCAGGCCCGCGACCGCCAGCCTCACCTGCACTGGCGTCTGCGTGTTGGAGATGACCTGGACCTCCCGTTCGAACGGATCGAATCCTGCCGACGCCGCCGTCACGACGTAGGTTCCGAAGGGCACGGTGACGAACAGCGCCTCGCCCTGGTCGGTGGTCGTCGCCGTCTGCGACCATTCCGAATTCTTCGCCTTCACCGTCACCTCGGCCCCGGCAATGGCCAGGTTCTGCTGATCGCGCACGACGATCCGGACGCTCCCGAAGACCTGCGCCGTCGTCACCCGGGCTGTCGTGATGATGAACAACGCGACAAGAAACCGTATCCGAAGCGGCATGCCGCCGATTCTATCGGCCGCCGCACGCGCGTTTTTCCGAAGAGTTTCTGAATTCTTCGTCAGCCTCCCGTCAGGTTGCGCCGGCGACATATAATCCGCGAGTTCACGCGTCCGACCGCCGGCGCGCGGGAATGGCGGAGGTTCACATGCTCCAGCGATCGGCCGCGCTCGTCTTTTTCGTCGTCGTCCTCGCGGCGGCGCCGTTCGCGGCTCGGCTGTTGCCGGCCGCGCCCGTGACCGACCACCGTCCGGATCTGCACGGCGTCTGGAACTTCTCGACCATCACACCGCTCGAGCGGCCCGAGGAGTTCGCGGGACGCGAGTTCCTCACCGACGCCGAGGCGCGCGAGTACGAGCAGCGAATCGCGGCGCGCAACAACCGCGACACGCGCGAGTCGTCGCCGGAGGCCGACGTCTCGGGCGCCTACAACGAGTTCTGGTGGGATCGCGGCGTGCATGCCGCGCGCGTGCACGGCAAAGTGCGTACGTCGCTGATCGTCGATCCGCCAAACGGCCGCCTTCCGCCGCTGACCGCCGAGGGTCAGGCGCGCGCGACCGCGCGTGCGCAGGCGCGCCAGGCGCATCCCGCCGACGGCCCGGAGGATCGCTCGCTCGGCGAGCGCTGCCTGCTGTTCAACGCGGGACCGCCGATGCTGTCGGGACCCTACAACAACTACGTGCAGATCCTGCAGACAGCCGAGCACGTCGTCATTCACAACGAGATGATTCACGACGCGCGGGTGATTCCACTCGACGGCCGGCCGCACCTGCCGTCCTCGGTCCGCCTGCTGCTCGGCGATTCGCGCGGCCGCTGGGACGGTGACACGCTCGTCGTCGAGACCACGAACTTCACCGACAAGACGAACGTGCGCGGGTCAGGCCCCGGTCTGCGCCTCACCGAGCGATTCACGCGCGACGGGCCGTCGACGCTGCTCTACGAATTCACGGTCGACGATCCGGCATCGTTCACGAAGCCGTGGACCGCGGTGCTGCCGATGACGCGCACCGACGCGCAGCTGTACGAGTACGCCTGCCACGAGGGCAACTACGCGATGACCGGAATCCTCCGCGGCGCACGCGCTGGAGAGAAGTAAGGAGCGGGAAAGCAGCCGCGGAGAACGCTCTGCGCACTCTGCGGTTTCTGCGGTTGCTTTCCTCAGGGCGCCCTGGGAAACGCAAAGACCGCTAAGGCCGCGGTCTTTGCGACCTTTGCGTTATTGCGCTCGTTCCAATGTGAGTCGTCGGGTGAGTTGTTCGTTGCC
>DATFWL010000025.1:0-10773 GCA_035259385.1 Vicinamibacterales bacterium
GCAAGACCATGCAGGAGAAGCTGGCGAACGAGTTCATGGACGCGTCGAACCTGCGCGGCGGCGCGGTGAAGAAGCGCGAGGACACGCATCGCATGGCCGAGGCCAACAAGGCCTTTGCCCACTATCGCTGGTAAGCAATGCCTAGGCAAGTCTCACTCGCGAAGACTCGGAACATCGGCATCATGGCGCACATCGATGCCGGCAAGACGACGACGACAGAACGCATTCTGTTCTACACCGGTATTACGTACAAGATCGGTGAAGTCCACGAAGGCACGGCCGTCATGGACTGGATGGAGCAGGAGCAGGAGCGCGGCATCACCATCACGTCCGCGGCGACGACGTGCTTCTGGCGCGAACACCGCGTCAACATCATCGACACGCCCGGCCACGTCGACTTCACCGCCGAAGTCGAGCGGTCGCTCCGCGTCCTCGACGGCGCCGTGGCCGTGTTCGACTCGGTCGCCGGCGTCGAGCCGCAGTCGGAGACGGTGTGGCGCCAGGCGGACAAGTACCGCGTTCCGCGCATCTGCTTCGTCAACAAGATGGACCGCATCGGCGCGGACTTCAAGCGCACCTTCAGCCAGATCATCACCAAGCTCGAAGCCAATCCCGTCGCGATTCAGCTCCCCATCGGGGCCGAAGACAAGTTCGTCGGCGTGGTCGACCTGATCGGGATGAAGTCGATCACCTACAAGGACGAGACGATGGGCGCCGACTACGTGGTCGGCGAGATCCCGGCCGACATGCTCGAGGAAGCCAAGCACTATCGCGAGCAGCTGATCGAGAAGGTCAGCGAGGCCGACGACAAGATCCTCGAGAAGTACCTCCACGGTGAACCCATCTCCGAAGACGAAATCAAGGCCGCCCTCCGCAAGCGCGTGAACAGCTCGGTGCGGAGCAACAAGAATGAAGGCGCCTTCGTGCCGGTCATCTGCGGCTCGGCGTTCAAGAACAAGGGCGTGCAGCCGCTGCTCGACGCGGTCGTCGACTACCTGCCGTCGCCCGTCGACGTGCCGCCGATCAAGGGCTTCAACCCCGACAAGGGGCCCGACGCGATCGAGGAGCGGCCGGCGTCCGACGAGGCGCCGTTCGCGGCGCTGGGGTTCAAGATCATGACCGACCCGTTCGTCGGTCAGCTCACGTTCATCCGCGTCTATTCGGGGGTGCTCACCGCCGGCTCGACGGTGTTCAACTCGACCAAGCAGAAGAGCGAGCGCATCGGCCGCCTGCTGAAGATGCACGCGAACAAGCGCGAGGAGATCAAGGAGGTCTACGCCGGCGACATCGCCGCGGCGGTGGGCCTCAAGAGCGTGTCGACCGGCGACACGATCTGCGATCAGAAGAAGCCGATCGTTCTCGAGTCGATGGACTTCCCCGAGCCCGTCATCGCGCTCTCGATCGAGCCGAAGACCAAGGCGGACCAGGAAAAGCTCGGGCAGGGCCTGGGCAAGCTGATGGCCGAGGATCCGACCTTCCGCGTGAAGACGGACCAGCAGACCGGCGAAGTCGTCATCTCGGGGATGGGCGAGCTCCACCTCGACATCATCGTCGACCGTCTGAAGCGCGAGTTCAACGTCGAAGCGAGCGTGGGCCGTCCGCAGGTCGCCAACAAGGAAACGCTGACGCGTCCGGCCGACGGCGAGATGAAGTACGCCAAGCAGACGGGCGGCCGCGGGCAGTACGGCCACGTCAAGATCCATCTCTATCCGGGCCAGCCGGGCTCCGGCTACGTGTTCGAGAACGAGATCGTCGGCGGCGCGATTCCGAAGGAATACATCAAGCCGATCGACGAAGGGATCAAGGAAGCGCTCACCCGCGGCGTGCTCGCCGGCTATCCGGTCGACGACGTGCGGATCGAGCTGTACGACGGATCGTTCCACGAAGTGGACTCGTCGGAAATGGCGTTCAAGATCGCCGGCTCCATGGCGTTCCAGGACGCGGCCAAGAAGGCGAAGCCCGTGCTGCTCGAGCCGGTGATGCGCGTCGAGGTCGTCGTGCCGAAGGAGCACATGGGCGACGTCATGGGCAACCTGTCGAGCCGCCGGGGACAGATCCAGTCGCAGGAAGACCGCGGGGGCACGCAGATCATCAACGCGCGCGTGCCGCTGTCCGAGATGTTCGGCTACGCGACCGACCTCCGCTCGCGCACCCAAGGGCGTGCGACGTACTCGATGCACTTCGATCGGTACGAGCAGGCGCCCAACAACGTGAGCGAGGAAGTCGTCGCTCGAGTGCAGGGAAAGACGTAGTGAATGGCCAACTGCCAACTTCCAACTCCCAAGCCGGGTTGTTGCGTCGCTGGAGAGAAACCTGGGGAGTTGGGAATTGGTCGTTGGGAATTGACAGGGAACGAGGCAAATGGCTTCACCGTTTAGCGACAAGATCCGGATCCGCCTGAAGGCGTACGACAACCGCGTCCTCGACCAGTCGACGACCGAGATCGTGGACACCGCGCGGCGTACGGGCGCGCGGCTGGCGGGGCCGATTCCGCTCCCGACCGAGAAGAACAAGTGGACGGTGCTGCGCTCGCCGCACGTCGACAAGAAGTCGCGCGAACAGTTCGAGCTCCGGACGCACAAGCGGCTGATCGACATCTTCGAGCCGACGCCGCAGACGGTCGACGCGCTGATGAAGCTCGATCTGCCGGCGGGCGTGGATGTGGAGATCAAGGCGTTCGGCAAAGAGCACAAGTAACTCCCGACTGCCAGTTCCCAACTCCCAGGCAGAGCAACCTGGGAGTTGGGAGTTGGAAATTGGGAGTTGACAGGATGTTGCGATGGTCAACGGAATCATTGGTCGGAAAGTTGGAATGACCCAGGTGTTCGCGCCGGACGGCAGCGTCACGCCCGCGACCGTCATCAAGGCGGGGCCTTGCGTCGTGCTTCAGGCGAAGACCGCGCAGACCGACGGCTACGAGTCGGTCCAGCTCGCGCTCGTCGAGGAGAAGCCCGCGAAGGTCAACAAGGCGATCGCCGGGCACTACAAGAAAGCGGGCAACGTGCCGCCGACGCGCGTGCGCGGCGAAGTGACGCTCGTCAAGGGTGGCGACGCGCCGAAGGCGGGCGACCAGGTGCTCGTCGGCGGCGTGTTCAAGGACGGCGAACGCGTCGACGTCATCGGCATCAGCCGCGGCAAGGGCTTCCAGGGGGTCGTCAAGCGCCACAACTTCCGCGGCGGCGCGGCGACGCATGGCTCGATGTTCCACCGCGCGCCCGGCTCGATCGGCGCGTCGTCGTTCCCGTCGCGCGTCGTGAAAGGCATGCGCGCCGCGGGCCGGATGGGCGGCGACCGCGTGACGGTCCGCAACCTGAAGGTCGTGCAGGTGGACGGCGACAACCACCTGCTGCTCGTCCGGGGCGCGGTCCCCGGCGCGCCGGGCACCTACATCGTGGTGCGCAAGGCCGTCGCCGCGAAGCGCGAGCCGGTGCCGCAGGTGGAGAAGACCACCAAGGTGACGGTGGCGAAGAAGCCGAAGAAGTAGCAGCTGCCAGCTCCCGGCTTCCAGCCGGTTGTTGCGGCAACGAGCGGGAAGCCGGAAGCGGGAAGCGGTTCGAACAAGCTGGGACGCTGAGATGAAGCTAGACGTTGTAAACAGCAACAAGGAAACCGTCGGGTCGCTCGACCTGAAGGACGAGGTGTTCGGCGGGCGGGTCAACACTGACCTGATCTGGGAAGCCGTCGTCCATCAGAACGCGGCGGAGCGCCGCGGCACGCACGCCACGAAGAACCGCGCGAACGTCAGCGGCTCGGGCAGGAAGCCGTGGCGGCAGAAGGGCACGGGCCGCGCCCGCGTCGGCGAGATCCGCAACCCGCTGTGGCGCAAGGGGGGCACCGTGTTCGGTCCGCAGCCCCGGAGCTACGACTACCAGCTGCCGCGCAAGGTGAAGGCGGGCGCGCTGCGCGCTGCGATCGCCGCGAAGATCGCCGACGGCACGCTGACGGTCGTCGACTCGCTCGGCGCCGGCCGCGACGCCGGACAGGCGCCGAAAACGAAGCACACGGCGGCGATGCTGAAGACGCTCGGCGCCACGGGCAAGACGCTCGTGATCGACGTGGCGCACGACGACGCGTTCACGTTGTCGGCGCGCAACATCGCCGGCGTGTCGCTCGTGACGAGCGGCCGCGTCACCGCGCGCGACGTGACGGACACGGACGTGGTGATCGTGACTCGCGACGCCCTCCAGAAACTGGAGGCGTCGCTCGACTGACGCTGGCAACTCCCAATCATCCAACTTCCAACTCCCAAGAAGAGGAGCGTGGGAATTGGGAGCAGGACAGCGGGAATTGACCGGAAAGCGACACGTTATGAAGCAGACGGATGTAATCCGACGCCCGCTGATCACCGAGAAGACGACGCTGCTGCGCGAAGGCGGCCGCACGCTCGTGTTCGAGGTGGCGACGGGCGCCACGAAGGTGGACATCAAGCGCGCGGTCGAGAAGCTGCTCGGCGCGAAGGTCGAGGCGGTCCGCACCGCCATCGCGCACGGCAAGATGAAGCGCCAGGGACGGTTCGTCGGACAGCGGCCGGACTGGAAGAAGGCGTATGTGAAGCTCAGGGAGGGAGAAAAGATCCCTGAGTTCCTGGAGGGCGCATAGTCAACTCCCAAAACCCCAACTCCCAACTACCAAGTTGATCTGCTTGGGAGTTGGGAGTTGGTCAGTTGGGAATTGTCAGGAAACACGCGATGCCTATCAGAAAATACAACCCGACGTCGCCCGGCCGGCGGTTCCAGACGGTGCAGACGTTCGACGACATCACCACGAGCGAGCCGCACAAGCCGCTCGTCGAGCCGCTGAAGCGCACGGGCGGCCGCAACAACCACGGCGAGCTGACCTCGTGGTGGCGCGGCGGCGGCCACAAGCGCAGCTACCGCGTCATCGACTTCCGGCGCGACAAGCGCGACATTCCGGCCACGGTGACGACGGTCGAGTACGACCCGAACCGCACGGCGCGGATCGCGCTTGTGACCTACGCCGACGGCGAGAAGCGCTACATCCTGCATCCGATCGGCCTGGCAGTGGGGACGACGATCGTCGCGGGCGACAACGTCGACATCCTGCCGGGCAACGCCCTGCCGCTGAAAAACATTCCGCTGGGCACGCTCGTGCACAACGTGGAGCTGCGGCCCGGCCGCGGCGGCCAGATCGCGCGCAGCGCGGGATCGGGCGTGCAGGTGGTGGCGAAGGAAGGGGACTTCGCGTCGGTGAAGATGCCGTCGGGCGAGACGCGCAAGATCAACATCGAGTGCTACGCGACGATCGGCCAGGTCGGCAACCTCGATCACGAGAACGTGTCGATCGGCAAGGCCGGCCGGAGCCGCTGGCTCGGCATCCGGCCGCACGTCCGCGGCGTCGCGATGAACCCGGTCGACCACCCGCTCGGCGGTGGCGAAGGCAAGACCTCGGGCGGCCGTCACCCGGTGTCGCCGTGGGGCAAGCCGACCAAGGGCTACAAGACGCGCAACGCGAAGCGCACGGATCGATTCATCGTTCAGCGAAGATCAAAATAGAGGTCCAGCGGAGACAGCAGTCATGGGCAGATCACTGAAAAAGGGTCCCTTCGTGGACGTCCCGCTCCTCGAGAAGGTCGAGGTCATGAACCGCGGCGGCGAGAAGAAGGTCATCAAGACCTGGTCGCGCCGGTCGACGGTCATCCCGGAGATGGTCGGCCACACGCTCGCGGTGCACAACGGAAAGAAATTCATCCCGGTGTACATCACCGAGAACATGGTCGGACACAAGCTCGGCGAGTTCGCGCCGACGCGTCTGTTCAAGGGGCACACGACGAAAGCCGACAAGGCCGCGCAGCTCGCGGCGGCGGCGGCGCCGGGCGCGCCCGGCGCGGGCCCCGCGGCCGGCGCGGGTGCAGGCGCGGGCGCTGGTGCAGGGGCGGGCGGCGGAAAGGCGGGCGCGTAATGTCCATCGAAGCCCACGCGACGGCGCGCTACGTGCGCACGTCGGCGCAGAAGGCGGGTCTCGTGCTGGATCTCATCCGCGGCCGCGACGTGAACCACGCGCTCGCGACGCTGCGCTTCGCGCGCAAGGGGATCGCGAAGGACATCGAGAAGGTGCTCCGCTCGGCGATCGCCAACGCGCAGAACAAGGACGGCTTCGGCGGCGACGTCGACCGTCTCTACGTGGCGGCGTGCTTCGCCAACCAGGGCCCGTCGCAGAAGCGGATCCGCCCCGCCCCGATGGGCCGCGCGTTCCGCATCGTGAAGCGCACGGCGCACCTGACGGTGAAGGTGGCGGAGCGGCCCCAGACGATCGTCGCGTCCGCACCGGCGGGCGAGGAGCAGAAGCGTCCGCGCCGCGCAGGTGCGAAGCCGAAACAAAAGAGCCAGACGCGCGCGAAGCGCGCCACCGCATAGCTGGCAACTGGAAACTGGCAACTGGAAACTGGAAACTGGAAACTGGCAACTGGTAGCTGGAGAATGTAATGGGTCAGAAAGTTCATCCGCACGGCTTCCGGCTCGGGTTCAACAAGACCTGGCGCTCGCGGTGGTTCGCCGACAAGGACTACGCGAAGCTGCTGCACGAAGACCTCAAGCTGCGCGACAGCCTGAAGGAGCGCTTCGCGCACGCCGGCGTCTCGAAGATCGAGATCGAGCGCGCCGCCAACAAGCTGAAGATCGACATCTACACCTCGCGCCCGGGCATCATCATCGGGCGCAAGGGGACCGAGGTCGACAAGCTGAAGCAGGAGATCCAGAAGCGGACCAACCGCGAGGTCTTCATCAACATCCAGGAGATCCAGAAGCCCGAGCTGGACTCGCAGCTCATCGCGGAATCGGTCGCGATGCAGCTCGAGAAGCGCGTGGCGTTCCGCCGCGCGATGCGGAAGGCCGTGGAGTCCGCGCTCCGCTTCGGCGCGCGCGGGATCAAGGTCCGCGTCTCGGGCCGGCTGAACGGCGCCGAGATCGCGCGCTCCGAGTGGTACCTGCACGGGCAGCTCCCGCTGCAGACGCTGCGCGCCGACATCGACTACGGCTTCGCGCAGGCGTTCACCACCTACGGCGCGATCGGCGTCAAGGTCTGGTTGTACAAGGGCGAGCGCCTCGCTCCCCGGATTGGTCGCGAGGAAGACTACAGGACTCCTCGCCGTGCTGCGGGAGGCGCTCGCGGCTGATTCCCAACTCCCAACTCCCAAGTTGATCAACTTGGAGGTTGGAGGTTGGCGGTTTGGCGGTTGACAGCGTAAGGAACTCGTTATGTTGATGCCGAAGAAAGTGAAGTACCGGAAGCAGCAGCGCGGCCGGATGGCGGGCAAGGCCTGGAGAGGGTCGGACATCTCGTTCGGCAACTACGGGCTGAAGGCGCTGGAGCCGGCGTGGATCACCGATCTGCAGATCGAGGCGGCGCGCGTCGCGATGACGCGCTTCATCAAGCGCGGCGGCAAGATCTGGGTGCGGCTGTTCCCGGACAAGCCGATCACGAAGAAGCCGCAGGAAACGCGAATGGGCAAGGGCAAGGGCGCCCCCGAGCAGTGGGTGTGCGTCGTGCGTCCGGGCCGGGTGCTGTTCGAGATGGAAGGGGTCACCGAGCAGGAAGCGCGCGCGGCGCTGCGTCTCGCCGCCGCGAAGCTCCCCATCCGGACGAAGTTCGCGACGCGGTTCGCTGAGGAGAAGGCGGTATGAAGATCGGGGAGTTCCGCGATCTCGGGACGGACGAGCTGAGGCAGCGCGAGAAGGATCTCGACGACCAGCTGTTCCGCCTGCGGATCCAGAAGTCGATGGGGCAGCTCGAGGCCGCCCACAAGCTGAAGTCGCTGCGCCGCGACCTGGCGCGCGTGAAGACCGTGCTGCGCGAGAAGGAGACGGTGTAGGCGATGGCCACGAAGGCAACCGTCACTGGCGTTGTCGTCAGCGACAAGATGAACAAGACCGTCAAGGTCGCGATCGAGCGCAAGGTGCGCGATCCGCTCTATGGCAAGGCGCAGAAGCGGACCTCGACCTTCCTCGCGCACGACGAGAAGAACGAGGCGAAGGTCGGTGACACCGTCGCGATCGTCGAGAGCCGTCCGCTGAGCGCGCGCAAGCGCTGGGTCGTGACGTCGATCGTCGAGAAGGCGAAGGAGATCTAGCCATGATCCAGATGCGATCGATCCTCGACGTGGCCGACAACTCCGGCGCGCGCAAGATCGCCGTCATCAACCCGATCGGCGGCTCCACGGGCCGGTACGCGCGGCTCGGCGACATCGTCACGGCGTCGGTCAAGGAGGCGGCCCCCGAGTCGAACGTGAAAAAGGGGAGCGTCGTGAAGGCGGTCATCGTGCGCACCGTCAAGGAGCAGCGCCGCAAGGACGGCAGCTACATCCGGTTCGACCGCAACGCCGCCGTCCTCGTGAACGACCAGGGCGAGCCCATCGGGACCCGCGTGTTCGGGCCGGTCGCGCGCGAGCTGCGGGAACGGAAGTTCATGAAGATCATCTCCCTCGCTCCGGAGGTGCTGTAGACGCTCGCCGACGACTTCCAACGATCCAGCTCCCAGGCCGCGCAGGCTGTGGCGACGGAGTGAAACGTGGGAGTTGATGGTTGGTCGTCGGGAATTGACATATGTCGAGACTGCAAACACCGGTTCGAAAGAACGATAACGTGCTCGTGACGACGGGCAAGGACCGCGGCAAGAAGGGACGCGTGCTCAAGGTGCTCCCGGCGAAGAACCGCGTCGTCGTCGAGGGCGTGAACATCATCAAGCGGCACACCAAGCCGAACCCAGGCCGCCAGATCAAGGGGGGCGTGGTGGAGCGCGAGGCGCCCGTGCACGCCAGCAACGTGCAGATCGTGTGCCCCGAGTGCGGCCGGGCGACGCGCGTCGGCCGGAGGATTCTCGGCGACGGCCGCAAGGTCCGGATCTGCCGCAAGTGCGAGGGAGTCGTGGACAAATGAGCCGCCTGAGAGACCGCTACAGCAAGGACGTCGTGCCGGCGCTCAAGAAGGAGTTCGGCTACAAGAACGTGATGGCGATCCCCCGCATCGAGAAGGTCGTCGTCAACATGGGCCTCGGCGAGGCGACGCAGAACGCCAAGCTCGTCGACACGGGCGCCGACGAGGTGACGCGCATCACCGGCCAGAAGCCGGTCGTGACGCGCGCGAAGAAGTCGATCGCGCAGTTCAAGGTCCGCAAGGGCATGCCCATCGGCGCGATGGTCACGCTCCGCGGCGAGCGCATGTGGGAGTTCCTCGATCGGCTGATGTCGATCGCGCTGCCGCGCGTCCGCGACTTCCGCGGCGTGTCGTCGCGCGGCTTCGACGGCCGCGGCAACTTCACGCTCGGCCTGAAGGACCAGCTGATCTTTCCGGAAATCGACTACATGAAGGTCGACAAGGCGCGCGGGATGAACATCTCGGTCGTCACGACGGCGAAGACCGACGAGGAATCGCGCAAGCTGCTGCAGCTCCTCGGCATGCCGTTCAGGGCGTCGTAAGACGCCCGTTGTCAAGAAAGACGAACTAAATGGCCACGACAGCGAAGATCGCCAAAGAGACCAAGTCGCCGAAGTACAAGATCCGGCTGCGCAACCGCTGCCGCCGCTGCGGGCGTCCGCGCGCGTATCTCAGAAAGTTCGCGCTCTGCCGCCTCTGCTTCCGTCAGCTCGCGCTGGAGGGGGACATCGCCGGGGTGACGAAGAGTAGTTGGTAGGCCGTCGGGCAGAGGGCATCGCGCCCAGGGAGAGAGCCTGGGCCCCATCCCCTGGCCCTTTGCACAAGGCACGACAAGGTTCAAGAATATGACTGACCCAATCGCAGACATGCTCGCCCGGATCCGCAACGCGACCCAGTCGCGTCACCCGCGCGTCGATATGCCGCTCTCGCGCCTGAAGGTCGAGATCGCGAAGATTCTCGAGAGCGAGGGCTACATCCAGGGCTTCAAGGTGAACGAGCCGAAGAACGGCGAGCCGCAGGGCACGCTGCGCGTGTTCCTCAAGTACGGCCCCAAGGGCGAGCGCGTCATCACCGGCATTCAGCGCGTCAGCCGCCCGGGGCGCCGCGTCTACTTCGGCCGCGACGACGTCCCGGACGTCCTCGCCGGCCTCGGCACCTCGATCCTGACGACGTCGCGCGGCGTCATGACCGGCAAGGAAGCGGTGAAGGCCGGCGTGGGCGGCGAAGTCCTCTGCAACGTGTGGTAGCTGTGGCCGGACAGCCGCCGGTTTTCGGCTCTCCGCTTTCAGCCGGGTGCTGCAAGCGACGTCAGGCTGGAAGCCGGAAGCTGGAAGCCGGAAGCTGAAAACTGGCAACAGGTAACTGGAAACGACCATGTCACGAATCGGAAAAAAAGTGATTGCAGTCCCGAAGGGCGTGAAAGTCGCCGTCCAGCCGGGCGCCGTCGAAGTGCAGGGCCCGAAGGGCAAGCTGCTGCAGCCGCTGCCGCCGGGGATCGCCTTCGAGCTGAACGGCGATCACCTGCAGGCCCGGACCCTGCGGGAGGATCCCGAGCTCGGCAAGTTTCACGGCCTGGCGCGCAGCCTCGTCGCCAACGCGGTCAAGGGCGTGACCGAGGGCTTCCGCAAGGACCTCGACATCGTCGGCGTCGGCTACCGCGCCGAGGTGAAGGGCAAGCAGGTGCACTTCGCGCTCGGCTACTCGCACCCGGTCGTGTTCGACATCCCCAACGGCATCGACGTCGCGATCGAGAAGCAGACGCACGTCACCGTGACGGGCATCGATCGGCAGCTCGTGGGGCAAGTGGCGGCAAACATCCGCGCCTTGCGCAAGCCGGACCCCTACAAGCAGAAAGGGGTTCGCTACACGGGCGAGATCCTGAAGA
>DATFWL010000026.1:0-31912 GCA_035259385.1 Vicinamibacterales bacterium
GGTGCCTCAACGCCGCGCGCACGTCGTCTTCGCCCATGATCTGGGTGATCACCGACGTCTCGCCCTTGTCGGCGACCATGAGATCGATGACGGCGTCGCGCGGATCCTTGCCCATGGCCCTGCCGATCTGGGTCAGGGTCATCCCTTCGTATTTCCACGGCGTGATGGTGTCCAGCGTGCTCGATCCGGGCCGGTTGCGTCGATCGTCTGCGCACCGCCGCGATCGCCGAGCGCGCCAACCGCCGCCATCCGGTCGCCGGCGATCGCAACGTCGCCGCGAAACCATGGCGCGCCGGTGCCGTCGACGATGCGCCCGTTCGCGATCACGAGATCGTAGCGCGGCCGCTGCGCCCCTGGCTCCGCCGCAAGACATGCGACAGCCAGGATCACGGCGGCAGGTGTCATCCTTCGCAGGCAACACATCGCGTGATGCTAGCAGATCGCGTGTACCCGAACGGCACGGCGACGTCCGCTCAACCGCTCACTGCGGCGCACGCGGATTCGTGTCGGGGCTACGGCGCCGCTGTCGGCGCGCCCGCCCGCGACTGCGCCGACGTCGATCGGATGGCACGACCGGGTCTCGCGCCCGTGTGCTCGCCTTTGTCGATCACCACGACGCCGTTCACCAGTACGTAGTCGACCCCCTTCGCGTACGACTTCGGTTTCTCGAACGAGTTCGTCTCACCCGCTGTCGCGGGGTCGAAGACGACGAGGTCAGCGGCCAGGCCGTCGCGCACCAACCCCCGATCGCGGAGGCCAAGGATCTGCGCCGGCAGCGATGTCATCTTCCGGACGGCGTCCTCGAGCGACAGCACGTGGGACTCGCGCACGTAGTGCCCGAGCACGCGCACGTTGGTGCTGTAGTTGCGCGGGTGCGGGACGCCTGGTGCGTCGAGGTCGATCGCCGACCCATCGCTCGCGATCGCCACCCACGGTTGCTTCATGACGAGCCGTACGTCTTCCTCCGACATGGTGTGGAACATCCCCGAGATGCGGCCGCCGTCCTCGGCCATCAGCGTCAGGCAGGTGTCCGCCGGATCGGCGTCGCCTCGCGCCTTGGCGATCTCGGAAAGGCGCATCCCCTCGTACTTGCGGTTGCGCTCGCTGCCGGCGCGTCCCATGACGATCCCGTCCCACCAGCCGTGCTCCTTCGCCCAGGTGACGAAGTCCCGGTCAGTCTTGATCCGCGCGCGAACCGCCGGATCCCGCAGGCGCTCGGCGAACCTGGCCGGGCCGCCTTCGCGCGCCCAGACCGGAAAGAACGCGCTCCATCCGTGATTCATCGCCGTGTACGGATACTGATTGGCAGTGATGTCGAGCCCGCGTGCGCGCGCCTCCTCGATCATCGCGAGGTACTTGCCGACGCTGCCCCAGTTTTCGCGCGCGCGGATTTTCAGGTGGAACACGTGCACCGGCAGCTTCGCCTCCTCCGCGACACGAATCGCAAAGCGAATCTCCTTCTCCTGCTCGAACCCTTCGCTGCCGATGTGCGACGTGTAGTTGCCGCCGTAGCTGGCCACGACCCTGGCCAGCGCGATGATTTCGTCCGGATACGGCGGGCCGCCGCTCTCGAATCGCGTGACCAGGCCCCAGGCGCCTTCCTGCATCGAGCGCCCGACCAGCGTCTTCATCCGCTCGAGTTCCTGCGGCGTCGCCGGGCGCGGGTCGTAGCCCATCACGACGCGGCGCACCTGCTCCGCCGAGACGTGCGAGATCGCGTTGATCGCGATGCCCTGGCTCTCGAGCCGCTTGAAGTAATCGGTGAAGGTGGTCCACGTCTGCCGGACGGCGCCCGCCGCCGTGACGCCGCCATCGTTCGCGGTCTCGTCGGCGAGGCCGTCGCGAGGCGCGACCGACGTGGACTCGCCCATGACGTCGAGCGTCACGCCCTGCCGGACCTTGCTCTGCGCAGTCCCGTCGGCAAGCAGCGAAATGTCGGAGTGTGTGTGCAGGTCGATGAACCCGGGCGAGACGACGCGGCCGGAGGCGTCGATCACGCGCGCGGCGCCGGCGCCCGCCAGCCTTCCCACCGCGGCGATCCGCCCGCTCTTGATCGCCACGTCGCCCGTGAACCACGGATTGCCCGTGCCGTCGACGATGCGCCCGTTGGCGATCACCAGGTCGTAGCGTGGCGCCTGCGCGTGCGCCTGCAGCGCCAGGCAAACAGCGATCCCCATCGCCGCGGCGCCGGTCGGAAATAAAAAACGCATGGGTGATGCTAGCAGATCGCGTCCGCGAAAGTGGTCGCGATGTCCTCGCTTTGCGAATCGGTCGGCCGTAACCGCATGTGACACCTGAGCGCGACGCTGGTCTAACACATGCAACGCGGTCGAGCGCCAACGCATGCGACGACGATCGAGTCACACATTTTTCACAGTTCTCTTCGCGATCACACTTCATGGAACGGCCGCCGGCGCGGCGACTCTCGCCACCAGCGGCGACGCATCGATCTCACAAGACACCGCTGCCGGGACCTGGACGCTGCGCGCCGGAGGCGCGGCGCTCACGCTCGCCGTCGATCGATCGCGCGACTTCCAGCTGGTGAGCCTGGTCTCGCCCTCCGGACAGAAGTGGGCCGGTGGATCGGTGCCGGACTCGAGCGTGCACGTCGGATCGCGAACGCTGCCTTTCGGCAATCGCGCCGACGGTTTCGCCCTCGAGAACGCGGCCGTGACGACGCGCGGCAACCTCCTGCAACTGGACGCCACCTACACACTGGCCTCGGCGAACCTGACGCTCACGCGTCACTACGCGATCGTCTCCGGTTCGCCGTCGATCGAGACGTGGACCACCTACACCGCCGTGTCGGCAGCGCTCTCGGATCTGAACGCGATCCAGCTGGTCATCCCCGCCGGCACGATCCACTGGCTGACAGGGCTGGAGGGCGACACCGCCGGCGCTCCCGATCCCTCGATCCCTGACACGGCGTTCACGCTCATGCAGCAGGCGCCGGCCATCGGACAGCGGTTGACGTTCGGCGCGGCGCATCGCGCGTCCGAGCAGACGGTGCCGTGGTTTGCCGTCGACGGTGCCACGTCCGAGTCGAGCAGCGTGCGCGGGGGCGACGAATTCTACATGGCACTGATGTGGTCCGGCGCGTGGACGGCGACCTTCGATCGAACGGCCGCCGGCCTGCAGTTGGCGATCGGATTGCCGGCGATGACCACGACCGTGGAGCAGGCCACCGACGGCCCGCATCTCGTCTTCGGAGCCGCGGGTGGAGGAATGCCCGGGGCATCGTCGGCGCTGCGCTCGTTCATCTTCGACGGGATCCGCGCGGGGAGACCGATCACGCCGCTCGTCACCTACAACACGTGGTTCGCCTACGGCACCGAGATCGACGCCGACTCGATGCGCGCCGAGATGACGCGCGTCGCGGCCCTTGGCGCCGAGTTGTTCGTCGTCGATGCCGGTTGGTACGCGAACACGGGCATCGCCGGGCCGTACGACTTCGACGCCGGTCTCGGCAGCTGGACGGCCGATCCAGCCCGCTTTCCAGATGGACTGAGACCGCTGCGCGACTACGCGCACGATCTCGGCATGCAGTTCGGTCTGTGGGTCGAGCCCGAGCGGGTGGGCCTCGCGCTCGTCGGAGCGCCTGCCGTCGACGAATCGTGGCTCGCGACGACCGGCGGCAGCTACGGATCGGACGACGCCGCGCAGATCTGTCTCGCCAGCGCCGCCGCGCGCGCGTGGCTGCTCGATCGCCTCACCGCCCTCATCGACGATGTCCAGCCTGACTACATCAAGTGGGACAACAACATGATGATCAACTGCGATCGCAGCGGCCACGGTCACGGGACGAGCGACGGCAACTTCGCGCACATCTCCGGTCTGTACGATCTGCTGGGCGCGCTTCGCGCGCGGTATCCGGATCTGTTGATCGAGAACGTGTCAGGCGGCGGGAACCGGCTCGACATCGGGATGCTGCGGTATTCGGACGCGGGGTGGATGGACGACCGCACGGCACCGGCGTCTCACGTCCGGCACAACCTCGAGGGCCTGAGCGCCGTCTTTCCGCCGGCCTACCTGCTGTCGTTCGTCACCGATCACAGCGGCGGCGGCGAACCGCTGCACGACGCGCCCGATCTGTCGCTGTATTTCCGCAGCCGGATGAGCGGCGCGCTCGGACTGTGCTTTCTCAGCGACGGCCTCGTCGAGGGCGACGAGCAGGCCATCAGCCGCGAGATCGCGATTTACAAGGAGATGCGTGGCACGATCAGCGTCGCCGTCGCCGCCCTGCTCACGGCGCAGGCGGAAACCACCGACCCGCCGCCCTGGGACGCGCTCCAGGAAAGCGCGACGGATGGCGGTCAGCTGGTGATCACCGCATTTCAGTCGGACGACGGCGTGTCGCGATTCACGGTCACGCCGTCGGGGCTGCACGAGGACTTCACCTACCAGGTTCAGTCGGTGGACACGGGCGTTCTCGGCGCCGCGACCGGCGCGGAGCTGATGCAGAACGGCATCGAGCTCGTCCAGTCGCCGAACTCCGCCGCGCACGTGCTGATCATCACGCGGCAATGAGGTGCGTGGGACCGGTGGGCCCATCGGTCCCACACACCTCCCTACGCGCCATAGACCGTCTTCCCGCCGACAACCGTCCGGTTGACCGTGATGTTCATGATCTGGTCCGGATCGACGTCGTGCGGATCCTTTTCGATCACGACGAAGTCGGCGAGCTTGCCGGCCGTAATCGATCCTTTCAGGTTCTCTTCAGACGAAGCGTAGGCGCCGTTGATGGTCGCGATCGTCAGCGCCTCGTCGACGGTCACCTTCTGTGCCGCTCCCCACACGCGCCCCTTGTAGTCCTTGCGCGTGACCATGCTCTGGATCGCCATCAGCGGCTCGAAGGGGCCCGGCGTGTAGTCCGACGCGCCGGGCACGCGGATGCCGGCATCGAGGAACGACTTGTGCGCGAACATCCACGCGACCTTGTCGTCGCCGTACTGCGTCCACTTCTCGCCGTGATAGTAGACATAGGTCCAGAAGGGCGTCGGAATCACGCCGCTCGCCTTGATCCGGCGGATGAGATCGGGGTTGACCAGCGTGCAGTGCTCGATCCGGTGACGGCGATTCGGGTCGGGCCACTTCTGCAGCGCGCGCTCGTACGCCTTCAGGACCATGTCGATCGTGACGTCGCCATTGGCGTGCACGCCGACCTGGAAATTGTGGGCGTGCGCATCGTCGACCGCCGCGTAAATCTGGTCCTGCGTCATCGTCAGGATGCCGTAGTCGTTGGTGCCGACGAACGGCGTGCTCATGCGCATCGTCCGCTCCGACGCGGATCCGTCGGCGACGAACTTCACGCCGCCGATGCGAATCCACTCGTCGCCGAAGCCGGTGTAGATGTTCGCCGCCTTCAGCCCGGGGTACGCCGGCGACAGGCCGTAGACCATCAGGTAGGCGCGGTGGGTCAGCTCGCCGCTCCTGCGGCAGTCCTCGTAGGCGAGGATCTGTTCCTGGCTGGTCGCGGCGTTGTGCACCGAGGTCAGCCCGGCGGCGTTGAACAACTTCGACATGTGCGCCATCCCCTGGCGGGCACGGTCGCGCTGCTGTTCTGGCGTGAAGGTCTCCTGCTTCCCCACGCGCTCGAACACCTCGCGCGCGTTCTCGGCGACGCGGCCGTTCAGCTCGCCGTTGTCGCGGAAGAAGCGGCCGTCCGGGGGATCCGGCGTGTCTTTGGTCACGCCCGCGAGCTCGAACGCCTTGCTGTTGTAGAACGTCGTGTGGCCACCGCGGTGAGCGACCGACACCGGGTGTTCGGTCGTCGCCTCGTCCAGGTCCTTGCGGGTGAGCGGGCGATCGAGCTTGGTGTCGTCGAACATGAACCCGTTGATCCAGACTTCGGGCGCGCTGCTTTCCGCCTTTCGCCTGATGACCGCCTGAATCTCGCGGACGGTCCGCAGGTTGGTGTTGACCCCGAACAGCTCCTCGACGCCGCTCGGATGCGAGTGCGCATCGATGAACCCGGGGACGACGGTCATCTGCTGCGCGTCGATCACGGAGCTGCGCGCGGTCGCAAGGTTCTGCACATCTGCGGTCGATCCGACGGCCACGAACCGGCCGTTCTTCACGGCAAAGGCCTGCGCGCGCGGCAGCGCCGGGTCGCTCGTCAGCACGCGGCCGTTGACGAGGATCAGATCCGGTTCGGCCGACGGCCCGCCAGCAGGTGGCTGCGCCGGTTGGTCGGTACCTGGGTGCTTCCCGAGCGCGATCGCGCCGGCGAGCGCAGCGCCGAGTCCAAGAAATTCGCCGCGTGTGTATCTGGTCATCGCACGCCTCCGCATCGATCCGCGGGCGTAGTATCGCACCGTCAGGCTCCCGTATACTGGAGCCTCCGGATTCTGACGCATGATCCTCCATCAGTTTTATCTGAACTGCCTCGCCCACGCGTCGTACCTGATTGCCGACGACCAGACGAAGATTGCAGCGGTCGTCGATCCGCAGCGCGACGTCGATCGCTATCTGGCGTTCGCGGAGGAGCACGGCCTCCGGATCGCCCACGTGTTCCTGACGCACATGCACGCGGACTTCATCGCCGGCCATCTCGAGCTGCGCGATCGAGTGGGCGCGACGATTTACCTGGGGGCCGCGGCAAAGGCGGAGTACGCGTTCACACCGCTGCGCGACGGCGACGGCGTCGAGTTCGGCCGCGTGCGTCTTCAGGCAATCGAGACGCCGGGGCATACGCCGGAGTCTCTGTCCATTGCCGTCTACGATCTCGATCGCAGCGACAGCCAGCCGCACGCGGTGCTGACCGGCGACACGCTGTTCGTCGGCGATGTCGGCCGCCCGGATCTCCGCGCGGCGCTCGGCTGGTCGGCGACCGACCTGGGAGGACTCCTCTACGACTCGCTCCAGAACAAGCTGCTCACGCTGCCGGACGCGAGCCTGATCTATCCGGCGCACGGCGCCGGATCGCTGTGCGGGAAGGCGATCAGCAAGGAGACCGTGTCGACCATCGGCGAGCAGCGCCGGACCAACTACGCGCTGCAGCCGATGACGAAGGCGGCGTTCGTCGATCTCGTGACCGCGGATCAGCCGGACGCGCCGCCGTACTTCACCTATGATGCGGTGCTGAACACCAAAGAGCGGCCGACGCTCGATCAGGCGCTCGCGCGCGAGCTGAACCCGATGGCCCTCGAGCTCGTGCTGGCCGTGCAGCGTACGGGCGGACAGGTCCTCGACACGCGCGACCCTGGAGAGTTCGCTGCAGCGCACCTCGCCGGCAGCATCAACATCGGCCTCGACGGCCAGTACGCGACCTGGGCCGGCACGATGCTCGATCGCGAGCGGCCGATCGTGATCATCGCGGATCCCGGACGCGAACAGGAGTCGGCGCTCCGGCTTGGCCGCATCGGCTTCGATCACATCGTCGGTTACCTGAACGACGCGGGTTTGCGCGGCCTCGAGACTCGCCCGGATCTCACGGTCACGACCGATCGCGTGAGCCCGTCGCTGGCGGCTGAAGAGCTGGCGGGCGGCGGGACGGTCGCCGTCGACGTGCGGACGGCGCGTGAGCGCGACGCGAAGTTCATCGCCGGCAGCGTGAACATTCCGCTCAGCCAGCTTACTAAGCGCCTGGGCGAACTACCCAACGATCGTCCCCTCCTGGTGTACTGCGCCGGCGGTTACCGGTCGTCGATCGCCGCCAGCCTGCTTCAGCGGCAGGGCTTCTCGCGGGTCAGCGAGATCGCCGGCGGCATCGCCGCCTGGGAAACTGCTCACCTCCCCGTTGAGACTGCCTGAAAGCTATCGCGGCCAGCTCATCTGTGTTACAGTTCAGCTCATCCCCCATACGTCGTACGGCTCGAAGTCGATGGTTGAAGTCCCGCTCGCTCGATTGTGGCACCTTCCCGACGGCACGGCCTGTGTGCTGCTGAAGGATTCGATCGCCGAGAACTGGCGCGTCCGCGTCGTCCGCGGCGCCGAAACGTTGCGGACCGAATCATTTGGCAGCCCGATTGTCGCAATGGACGAAGCGAAGCTTTGGAGGGCTTTCTTCGACCACGCCGTCGAGAGAGTCTAAGCCGCGTTCGCGCTCGCGAAGATCCTCGCGCCAGCGCGCCGGCGCCGACTTCACGCACAGTCGCCGCCGCCAGGCGAGGCTCGCGTCCTGAGCCGAAGCTCGGGTACCGCTGTGTCCACGTCATCGCGGGGCCGGCGGATTTCGTCTCGGCAGCATCGCTTTCCGGATCTTCGCCACGACGGTGAAATTCGGATCGACGACGTTGGCTATTTCGTACTCGGCCGCCTGCCCGAGCAGGGTCTGCGCGCCGCGCTCGGTGAGTCCATAGTCGGCCGTCAGCCATCGCTGCAGTTCGGTCGTCGCGTGCTGGAAGGCTTCGATCAGCGGCCGCGCGCTGCCGAGCGTCATCACGAAGCTGTCGGTTTCGATCCGCGGCCATCCGATCGCCTTCTTCTTCACGACATCGACGCGGAACTCGACGTCGAGCGACGTCTCGAGTCCGGTGCCGGCGACTTCGCCTTCACCCTGCCGCGCGTGGCCGTCCCCCATGAACAGCAGCGCACCCGGCTCGTTGACCGGCAGCATCAGCGAGACGCCCGCGCCCATCGACGCGTAGTCCATGTTGCCGCCGAACGGTCCAGGTACCGTGGTGCCGATCGCTTCCTTGCGTGCCGGCGCGGTCCCAATGCATCCGAGCATCGGCTTGAGCGGCAGCTCGAACCCGCCGGGCTGCACTTCGGCCTGATCGAGACGCGCGACGCCCCGCGCCTTGTCGATCGTCCAGGTCACGCGCTGCGCGTCGCGATCGACACGGGCGGCGATGGCCGCTGGATCGACGGTGTACGGCGCGAGCAGGCTGCCCGAATACGCCGTGGCACGATTGGTTTCCAGCCGCTCGATCGTGACGACGAGCATGTCGCCAGGCTCGGCGCCCTCCACGTAAAACGGACCAATCTGTGGGTTCGGGCCGGGCGAAACGGTCTTGCCATTCCAGTCGGCGCCAGACGCGTCGATCGTCCTGGTCACGACCCGGTCGCCGGGCTTGATCCGCAGCGCGGGCGGATGCGCGAACGAATACGTCGTGTAGTACGTGGTCGGCGTGAACTGGTGTGTCTCCGCACGGGCGAGCGTCGATGCTGCCACGACGACCGCCGCCGACAGCGCTAAGCGTCTCATTGGCCGAACCCTCCTTCCGCCGGACGGAAGCCGCCCTGCCCGCGCCGGCCTAACGGGGATCCGCGCGCAGGCCTGGCGCCTGTTTCTGGATCAGGCACTCGCGAATCGCTCCCCTCGGCCGCCGTACGACGGGGGCGGCGCCCTGCTCGCGCCGCAGCGCGTCGAACATCCGGACGCCGCCATTTTCAAAGACGACCATCGGCGTCCAGTCGAGACGCGCCGACGCGCTTCTCGCCGCGGAGCGCGCGCGCAGCGCGTCGATCTCCTGAGGCTCGAGCACGAAATACGGATGATGGCCGTGCGCGGCGAGCCAGTCGATCGTCCGATCGAGCCAGGCCGGCTCGCCGATGTCCCACCGCAGCGTCAGGCGCCCCGCATAGTAGCGAAGGCTGCCACTGTGCTGCATGGAAATGATCACGGCGTCCGGATCGGTGATCGATTCCACCACGCCAGCGACCTCGACGTACTTCGCCTCTCCACGCGCGACGTTGAACGTCTCGCGCCGCGCCGCCTCGACGACGCCGTGCACTCCGAGCGCGAGGAGCACCACCGCCACCAGCGCGCGCCGCCACTCGATCCGCCCGATCGCGGTTGTCCCTCGCGATCGCCCTGTCACTCTTGCGTCTGTCCCCGTTCCTGCCGTTCCTGCCCTTCCCGCCCCTCCTGCCCCTTCCACCCCTTCTGCCCCTCCCGCCCGTCCGGCCCTTCCCGCCCTTCCCATCCGTCCCATCCGTCCCATCTGTCCCATCCGTCCCAGCACCGCGGCGGTCCCGATCGCCATCATCGGCCAGGACGGCAACAGGAAACGCAGGTACCACCACGCGTCCCACGGAACGTAGAGCAAGTACGTCATCCAGACGACGGCCGCGAATGAGGCGAAGAGCGAGTGCGCGCGGCGTGCCGCATCGGTCCGCCAGAGCGCGACGGATGGCACCGCAAGCGCGACGAGACCGGCGAGTGCCACCGGCGTTTCGGCCGAGATCAGCCAGCCGACGTAGCGCTGCATGTTCGGCCAGGCATAGGCGAGCGCGAAGCCGTCGGTGAGGTCGTACCCGGACTGCAGCGGCGATCCGTAGAGTCGCGCGTTGACGAGTGCGACGGCCAGCGCGCCGATTGAGGCGGCGAGGCCGAACGCGAGCGCCCGCACCCTCGTCAGGCTCGCGACCGCCAGCCAGAGCGCGATCACGGCGGCAAGCGGCGCCAGGTTCGGCCGAATCAGAATCGCGAGTGCAGCCGCCGCGCCGCCGATCGTGGCTGCCGCCGCGGTGTCGCCGAGCGCGCCCGCGATCGCCACAGCCCATGCCGCCGCGGCCGGCACGTCGCTCATCGGCGCCATCAGCATGAAGAGCATCGCCGGGCTCGTCGCCACGATCCACGCCGAGGCAAGGCCAATCGCGGGGCGATCGATCCTCACGCCGATCGCGTAGGTCGCGAGCACGAGCGCGCCGCCGCACAGCGGCACGACCCAGAACATCGCGCACTGCCCGCCGAGCAGCTTCGCGGCCGCCATCATCAGCGGCAAGCCTGGCGGATACTGCGGCACGATCCGAGACCCGTCGGCTGCGCGGTAGCCAAGCGGGAGAAACGTCAGGCGCGCACCCGGCCACGGCACGCCGGCGGCAAAGCTCTGATCGATGTGCAGGTCGCCGCGGAGCCAGAGATCGACCTGGCTCACGTAGCCGTACGCGTCTGAGCCGGCGGCGACGCGGGTGTTCCAGACAAGACCGATGAGGGTGACGACGAGGGCGAGAGCGGCGGCGCAGGCATCGAGCCGGCGCCGCCGATCGGCAATCACGTGCGAGCGGCGAACGGATTCTCGTCAGCGCTGGGGCCGTAGATGGACGGCACCGGCACGTCGAGCAGGCGGAGATAGACCGACAGCTGGCCGCGGTGATGCACCCAGTGATTCATCACCAGCGCTCTCGCCAGCGCGGCCTTTGGCATCGACATCAACGTCTGGTCGCCCGCTTTGGCCGACCACATCCGCTGCATGCCCTCGTCGCCGATCTGCGGCAGCATCTCCTTCACCTTCTTCACGCTTTCGTCGTGCGCGGCGAGGATCTCCTCGGTCGAGCTCGGCGGCGGCGGTCCGCCCTGGCCCGCGAAGTTGGTCTCGTCCTCGATGCACCAGCCAGTGATGACGCCGGGAGAGGAGGCGACGTGCAGCGCCAGCGCGCCGAGCGACATCGACTTCGGGTGCGGCTTCCACGTCAGTTTGTCCGTCGGGACGCGTTCCAGCACGCGCCGCGTGGTTTTTGCTTCGCTGTCGAACTCCTGCAGTAACGCCTGACACATGGACATGGCGAGTACCTCCTCTGCCGCTATCGGGAGTCCGGATTCTATACCGGAACCTTTTCGGCGTTTTCGGTGTCCACTCGGAAGAATGCTGGCCGTACGGCGCCTGAACGACCGCGCGCTGGTCGCCATCCACGACGTCTCGTTCGAGACGCGGCCGGGCGAAATGCTGGACGCTGCTTGGCCCGAACCGATCGGGCAAGTGAAACCGTTACCTCCGACGAACAGCTGCAGCGCGCGATGGCCGGCGTGATCGCCTTCCTGTCTTTCAGGAGCATCCGTCATATGAAGCGACTACTGATTGCAGCAAGCCTCCTCGCATGCGCCGCCTGCGGACCAGGCGTCGATCTCGCGACCGCGGTCGCACCCGAGTCGGTCGTCACCGGATGGGCGAGCGGCGGCACGATCGCCGGCAAGAACAAGATTGTGCCGGCGGTTTCGTTCCGTCTGAAGAACGTGTCGGATCGCACGCTGCCGGCGGTCCAGGTGAACGCGGTATTCAGGCGCGTCAACGATCCCGGCGAATGGAGCTCCGGTTACCTGCCAGACGTCGCCCGGGAGATTCAGCCGGGAACGCGAACCGAGCCGCGTATTGTCGCTGGTCAGCAGGGTTACACGGGTACCGACGATCGGGACGAGTTGCTGCGCAATTCACACTTCGTGGACGCGAAAGCGGAGCTGTTCGTGAAGTCCGGATCGTCGACCTGGACTCGCATCGGCGAGTATCCGGTCGCCCGCCAGCTTCTGCCGCCGGAGTCGCATTGAGTGCGCGCGGGGTGGCGCGGCCTTTGCTGAACGCGAGCCGGGGAGAAGAACATATGTGGTTTGTCGTCTTTCTGCTGCTCGCGCTGTGGTTCCTGGGGTTCATGACCAGCGCGACGCTCGGCGGGCTGCTCCACATTCTGCTCGTCGTCGCCATCATCCTTTTCCTGGTCGACATCATCGAGGGCAACGCCATCCTCACCGCGTAATTTCGTCTGCTCTGACCAACGAAGCTCAGCCGCGGCATGCGCGCCGTGTGGTAGCGACACCTCTTCAGCGTGACCGACGCGGCGCGCGCAGACTCAAGAAAGGTTCACGGTGTTTGCCGCGATTTCGTACGAGTGCAGCCGCGCGGCATGGTCGTGAATCTGCGCCGTAATCATCAGCTCGTCGACGCCGGTGTCGGACGCAAACGCCTGGAGGCCGCCAGCGACGGCGTCCGGCGCGCCGACAACCGCGTAGCGCAGCGCGTGCTCGACGCCGGCACGCTCAGCCGGCGACCAGAAGCGGTCGAGGTTATCGACCGGTGGATTGAGCGGACCCGGCTGGCCGCGGCGCAGGTTGACCCACTGCATCTGAAGCGAGGTGAACAGCCGGCGCGCCTCACGCCCGGTGTCCGCAGCGAAGACGCTGATGCCCGCCATCGTGTACGGCGCGGCGAGTGACGCTGACGGTTTGAATTGAGCGCGGTAGATCTGCAGCGCCCGGTGCAGCATGTCGGGCGCGAAATGCGACGCGAACGCGAACGGCAGGCCGAGCGCCGCCGCCAGCTGCGCGCTGAACAGGCTCGATCCCAGGAGCCAGATCGGCACGCGCAAACCGGCGCCGGGCACCGCGCGAACCAGCTGGCCGGCGGCCGGCTCCTCGAAATACGCCTGCAGCTCCATCACGTCGTCTGGAAACGTGTCCGCGTCGAGGGCGCTGTGACGGCGCAGCGCGTGCGCCGTGTTCGGATCGGTCCCAGGGGCTCGACCGAGACCGAGATCGATCCGCCCCGGGAACAATGATTCGAGCGTCCCGAACTGCTCGGCGATGACGAGCGGCGAATGATTCGGCAGCATCACACCGCCCGCTCCCACCCGAATCGTGGACGTGCCGGCCGCGACGTGGCCGATGACGACTGCGGTTGCCGCGCTCGCCACGCCGGGCATGTTGTGATGTTCCGCCAGCCAGTACCGTGTGAAGCCCCAGCGCTCCGCATGGCGGGCGAGATCGAGCGTGTTGCGGAACGCGTCCGCAGCGGACCCGCCGACGACGATCGGCGCGAGATCGAGAACCGACAACGCGACCATTGCGTGTACGATACCTGACCAATTCTCAGGTAGCCCCGGCGCTCTCAATCTTTCGGCGGTCGCCGGACCATGGTGTCCATCAGCCGCTGCAGCACGGCCGCCGGATCGCCGGTACGCCCGGTGTGAACCGCCGACATCTGGATGATCGTGCTGCGCGGTGAGACGAGCCAGTGGAAGCGGCTGCGTTGCGGCAGGCTGCCGATCGGTCCGGCCTCCGCGCCGCCCCGGCAGATCACCGGAATCGACGCGAGGTGCTCCCGGACGGCGTCGAGATCGAGGCTGTCGTCCAGCGCGCGCAGCCGTGCCTCGTCTACGTCCACGCCCGCCTCGAGGAAGTCGACGCCCGGACACGAGAGCACCACGCCGACGTTGATCATCTCCCCGCGCTCGACACGCGGCACGACGCGGATGATCGCGTAGTCGTAGGCGTGCTCAGCGGACACGGACCGCCTCCTCCACAAAGCGCCGCGGCGTCTCGAGCCGCCGTCGCAGATAGCGGCGGTACGCTTCGCGGATCTGCTCGATATCGGCCACGGCGACGGCGTCACGCAACCACACGTCCGGAATCAGCCCGACGACCTCGGCGATCGTATCGCGTCCGAGCGCAGCGGCCATCGCCTCGTCGATCGCTTCGAGGCGCGTCGCGCGGTGGCGCATCACGTGATCCTTGATCAGCGCAAACGGATCGGCGGCGCGGTCCGGCCCGTCGATCCAGTCCGGCGTGTGATGAAAGTAAAGGCTCGCGCCGTGATCGATCAGCCACACGCGGCGGTGCCACACCAGCAGGTTCGGGTTGCGAGCCGTTCGATCGACGTTGGTCACGAACCCGTCGAACCAGACGACGTGCGACGCGAAGTCGGCGGCCGGCTTGTTGACGAGCGGATCGAACATCACCGCGCCGGGCAGGTAGTCGAGCGCGAGATTGAGGCCGCCGCTCGCCTTGATCAACGCGAAGATCTCGGGGTCGGGCTCGGTCCGCGCGAGATCCGGATCGAGGTCGGCGAACACCAGCTCGGGGACCGGCAATTGGAGGGTGCGTGCAATCTCGCCGGCGACGAGCTCCGCTATCAGCGCCCGCGGCCCCTGTCCTGCTCCCCGAAACTTGAGCACGTACAGGCCGTCGTCGTCGGCCTCGACAATCGCCGGCAGCGATCCGCCTTCGCGGAGCGGCGTCACGTAGCGCGTGACGCGGACAGTTCTGAGCGTCCTCACTCGGGATGGTCGATGAGCTGGTACATGCGGCGCACCGCTGCCGGATCGATGCCGACACCGCGAATCGAGGGGAGCTCGTCCTTGTAGGCGGTCATGTCGATCTTCTGCGCCGCCTGCTCGGCGGGCAGGCCCTGCTTCTTCAGCGCTGCGGTCTGCGTGATCGCGTCGCGCAGGTACTTCTGGAACGCCTCGATCTTTCCCTTCCCGCGGAAGACGACGCCGTGACCGGGCATGACCGTGTCGAAGTCGAGCGCCTTGAGTCGATCGAGCGTCGCGATCCAGTCATCGGGAAACGAGTCGCCCATGTACGAGACCACCGACTCCATCAGGTCGCCGGTGCAGACGATCCGTTCCTTGGGCAGAAAGACGACGACGTCGGTGTCGGTATGGCCGCGCCCGAGATACATCAGCCGCATCTCACGCCCGCCGCGCACGATGGTCATCGACCTGTCGAACGTGACGGCCGGCGGCGTGACCTTCGTCTCCTTCACCTGCTCCAGATATGCGAGCGAGTTGGCGACCTGTCGCTCGAGCGCCGCCTTCTGCTGGGCGTCCTTCTCTTCGGCGATGCGCTGCCGAAGCGCTGCGACGCGGCCTGGAATCGGCTCGACGCTATTGAGATACGTATACTGCTCGAGCACGTTGGTCAGCATCCGCTTGCGCGTGTTGTCGTGGCCGATCACCTGCGCGTCCTTCATGAACACCTGATTGCCGTGCGAGTGGTCGTAGTGATAGTGCGAATCGACGACGTAGCGCACCGGTTTGTCGGTAATCGCCTTCAGGTCGGCGACCAGCGCGCGCGCCGCGGCCGGCGTGATCTCGGAGTCGACGACCAGCGTCTCGTCCTCGGTGACGATGATCGGCGAGTTCGCGCCGACGTTCATCGTGCCCGAGGCGGTCGCATAGTAGATGCCGTCCGCGACCCGCTCGAACCGGTGGGCGCCGCTGACCACCGGACCGCCGCTCTGCGCGCGGCCTTCGATCCATACCCATCCGACCAACAGCGCCACCAACGCCGCCAGGACGCGCAGCCGCATAGAGCCTCCTTCGCAAGCGCGACGATATAACAAAATACGCCGCTTGCGCCCGGGCGATCGCGCGGACACAATGCCGCCATGGCGATCGAGGTCACCCGCGACGAGAGGCGCCGCTGGCTGCTGGCGCGGGCGTCGGGCGTCCTCGGGTTCGAGGAGACAGCGACCTTCCTGAGGACGGTGCGCGAGCCGATCGAGTACCGGATGTGGCCGCTGCTGTTCGACGCGCGCGGATGCGCGACCGACATGACCGAGGCCGACGTCGAGCGCGCCGCCGCGATCGTGCGTGAGACCGCGCAGCGGCAGCGGCGCGGCCACGTCGCCGTCGTCGCCGACCAGGATCCGTTGTACCGGTGGCTGCTGCTGTACGAGACGAAGGTCGCGGCCGCGGGCGTGCGGCTCATCCGCATCTTCCGTCAGTTCCCCGACGCCGAGCGCTGGCTCGACATCGTCAACGCCGCACGGGAGCTGATCTGACGCGACGCCCAGCGCGCCGACCGCCGCTCAGGATCGACGGTCGTAACTCAGTCGAAACAGGTCGATCGCGCGCGGGATGTCGTCCTCCGTTCGAACCCGAAAACTGACCCACCCCGAGTCGGGCAGGACATGATGTGGTTCGGCCGTCCCCTCCGCAACCAGCCGCTCGCGAATACGGACCGGAAACGGCACATCGACCAGACCGTTCCGGTGGACGTGACCGAGCTCACGCCGCCCCAGCCTGAATTCGACGCCGCCGAAGCGATGCGCATGAACGGTGACGCCGGTCCACGACGATACTTCCGCGGCAATCCGGTCGCAGACTCCGGTCATCGGCGCTATGGCTGCGAGCTTCCACGCGGCGCGATCGGCTGCCGCATCTCCTTCAGCGGGATCGTGTCGGTCTCGGCGATGACCTTTGCGTAAGTGCGCGTCACCGCGGCGAGTCCGCTTGCCGAGATCGTCTCCGCCGTCTCCTGATCGGAATGCCACACGTAGCCGCCGTTGATGATCTCGACCGACGGCGCGAGGCGGTAATAGCGTCCGATCTCCCCGGGCGGCGAGGGCGACGACTGCGGGAAGCTCGGCACGCCGAACGCGTCCATCGCGCGTGCGACGATGTCGGCGAGACGCGCGCCGGTGCCGTACCAGCTGAAGGCGGCGACGGCGTTCGACTGGCGGATGTTGCCCGGCCCGGTCTCGATGCCGCCCGTGTGCTCGCAGTTCAGCAGCACCGCAGTCTTGTCGAACACCTCGGGATGCGCCGCGAACCAGGCGCCGCTCTCGGCGCTGGTGTTGTGATGACCGGTCGTCCCGAGAAAGACGATGGTGCGGCGGCGCTGATCCTTCGGGACCTTCGCGAAGTATTCGGCGATGCCCAGCATCGTCGCGACGCCGGCGGCGTTGTCGTTGGCGCCTTCGAACCAGCCGTCGCGGTGCGCGACCACCATCACCTGCTCGTCCGTGGTTCCCGGCAGCGTGGCCCAGACGGTGCCGCTCTTGAGGTTGGGAACGCGATCGACGTCGAGCGTGATCCTGACGTGCGGCGCGGCGCCGCCGGCGGTTGCCTCGGCAATCGCGTCGCGCGCCGCGAGACCGTCCTTCATCCCGGTCGAGAACGTCGGCACCTGGCTGTTCACCGGATAGAACTGCGTCCGCTCGTTGCCAGGAATGCCCTGGATGATGACGATGGCGGCGGCGCCTCGCTCGCCGAGGCGGCGAATCGCGTTGTCGGCGATTGGCGCATGCCGCGACGCGGTGTCGGTACTGTAGAAGAACGCCGCCTTGCCGCGCACGTCGCGCGCGAGCTTCAGATCCGCGTCGCTGGCCATGCCGACGTAGACCGCCTCGAGGTCGAGTCCGCCGGCGGGCGTCGCGACCGCCTGATACGTGGGCTGCGCGGTGTCGATCGGCAGCGTCCTTCCGCCGGCCGTCAACATGACGCTCCACGCCTTCGGCATCCATTGTGGCGGCAGATCGAAATACTGCTCGTGCACGTCGGCGAGTCCGATCTGCCGGAACTTCTGCATCAGCCATTCCGCGTTCTCGGTGTCGGCGGAGGTGCCGATGATCCGCCCCCAGAACTGTGAATGGCCATTGTCGCGATACCGGCGCGACATTGCGGTCAGTTCGCCGACGTACTGTTTGAGGTGCGCGCCGTCGATTGCGCCGTACTTCTGATCGGCGGGCGGCAGGTGCCAGCCGAGCTCGGCGCTGCGCTGGTGAGGCGGCTCCGCGGGACCGGCTGCCGCCGATCGCACGCGAGTGCCGTCAGGATTCTGCGCGGCCAGCGCCGCCACGCACAGAGTCGACGCCACGGCGGCCGACGCAAGCGCTCGTCTCGACACGCGACACCTCCTCGCCACCCTCTCCGCGACGGCGGCCATCCGGAACGGCCGCCATTATGGCACTTCACGCGTCGGCGCTTTCCGCTTCTGCCCGTCCGCTCATGCCCCGACCCTCCAGCTTGACAGCGCTCGTGCAGTCTGGCATCTTCCCATCGACAGACGATGGGAAACGTGAAACCGCCGCTGGACCTGCTGCCGGGAACGCTGGATCTGCTGATCCTGAAGACGCTGGCCGGCGCACCGCAGCATGGCTACGGCATCGCGCAGCGGCTGAAGCTGCTCTCCGACGACGTGTTGCAGGTCGGCGAGAGCTCGCTGTATCCGGCGCTGCAACGGCTGCTCCTGAAAGGCTGGGCGAAAGCCGACTGGGGGGCGTCCGAGAACAATCGGCGCGCCCGCTACTACACGCTCACGGCTGCGGGCCGGAGGCAGCTCACCGCCGAGCGCGACGAGTTCGATCGTCTGATCCTCGCCATCCACAAGGTGCTCAACGCAACCTGAGAGGCTGCGAATGCGGGAGCTCATTCGGCGCGTCACCCATTTCTTCCGCCGCCGGCAGTTCGAGTCCGACCTCGCCGAAGAGATGGCCTTCCACCGTGACATGACCGAACGCGCGCTCGAACGAGGCGGCGCCAATCGCGGCGACGCGATACTCGAAACCCGGCGCACGTTCGGCAGCGCGGCGCTCGCCGCCGATCGCGCGCGTGACGTCTGGATCCCGACGTGGCTGCAGGACGCCGGCCTCGATCTTCTCTTCGCCGCGCGCCGCCTGACCGCCGACCTGCGCTTCACGGCAGCCGCGGTCCTCGGTCTCGGCCTCGCCATCGGCGCGAACGTCATGGTGTTCACGTTCATCAACGCGCTGCTCTTTCGCGAGGTGCCGTTCGAGCGCGCCGAGCAGCTCGCGTGGGTGCAGTCGCGAGACAGCCGTGGGCGCGTGGCTGGCCTTTCATATGCCGCGTTCCAGGACTACCGCGCCTCGGCGCGGACCTTCGAAGGGCTGGCGGCGACGAGCGGATCGCCGTTGAACCTGAGCGACGAAGCGCGCGCGCCCGAGCGCGTCCAGGGCTGCTACGTGTCGGCCAACGCGTTCAGGCTGCTGCGGGTTCGGCCGATGCTCGGCCGCGATTTCCTGCCGGACGACGACCGTCCGGGCGCCGCACCCGTGATCATCATCGGGTACGACGTGTGGATCTCGCGCTTCGGCGGCGACGCGGCCGTCGTCGGCAGCACGATCAGAGTCAACGGTGCGCCGACGACGCTCATCGGCGTGATGCCCGTCGACTTCCGCTTTCCGCTGATCGCCGGCGCGTGGCAGCCGATCGCGCAGGCGCCGGGGATCACGGCGGCGGCGCGCGACGCGCGAACGCTGAACCCGTTCGGCCGCCTCGCCGACGGCGTCGCGCCCGACGCGGCAATCCAGGAGATGAACACAGTCGCCGCCCGCCTGGCGCGCGAGTTCCCGGCGACCGACAAGGGTATCTCGTTCGAGGCGCTGCTGATGAACAAGCGCGGCGCCGGCGCCATCTCGGTCCTCTACACGCTGATGGGCGCCGTTGGCTTCGTGCTGCTCATCGCCTGCGCAAACGTCGCGAATCTGCTGCTCGCGCGCGCCGCCCATCGCGCGCGCGAGATCGCGATCCGCAGCAGTCTTGGCGCCACGCGCTGGCGCATCGTCCGACAGCTGTTGATCGAGAGCCTCGTCGTCGCCATCGGCGCGGGCGCCGCCGGCTACGTCTTCTCGGTGTGGGGCGTGCATCTCTTCGGGATCATCTTCGCGGTCCGCGAGCTCGGCGGGAACTCCGCGACGATGCCGTACTGGCTGAACCTGTCGGCCGACGGCCGGGTCTTCACGTTTCTCGCGGGCGTGTGCCTGGTGTCGACCGTGCTGTTCGGGCTCGCGCCGGCGCTGCACGTGTCGAAGACGAACATCAGCGACGTGCTCAAGGACGCCGGCAGAGGCGTCGCCGGCGCGCTGCGCGGCCGGCGCTGGACCAGTGCGCTGCTGATCGCGGAGCTCGCGCTCACGGTGATCCTGCTTGCCGGCACGGGGCTGCTGGTCCGCAGCTTCGTCGCGATGTACCGCGCCGTCGCGCGCGTCGAGAGCCGCGACGTCGTCACCGCGCGCATCGCACTCCCGCCGCAGAAGTACGCGACACAGGCCGCGCGGCTCGCCTTCTTCGACCGGCTCGCCGCGCGGGTGATCGCGAACCCTGGAGTCGGCGCTTTTGCCATCGCCAGCGAGTTGCCGTTCACGCCAGTGCCCGGCGCGTCACGCGAGCTGACGCTCGACGGTCACGTCCCGGTACCGGGCGAGACGCAGCCGACGGTGTCGTCCGTGTTCACCACGCCGCGTTATTTCGACGCTGTCGGCCTGCCGCTCGTGCGCGGTCGGATCTTCGACGACGTCGACGGGACGGCGGGTCAGGCGAATGCGATCGTCAACCAGAGGTTCGCGTCGATGTACTTCCCGGATGCCGATCCGATTGGCCGCCGCTTGCGGCTGTCGGCGCCCGGATCGATCGGACCCGCGGCGCCGTGGCTCACGGTTGTCGGCGTCGTCGGCTCGATGCCGACACTCTCGGCCGACAAAGAGCCGGCGCCGATGGTCTATACGCCGATGCGCGGCGAAACCGCCGGCGGACGGGTCGCGGCGCTGCTCGTGCGGGGCCGCGCCGGCACGGCGGCGACGACGGCCCTCCTTCGCGAGGAAGTGCGGCGTCTCGACGATGATCTGCCCCTCTACTTCGTGCAGACCGTCGGCGACATCGTCGATCAGTCCCTCTATTCGCTTCGCATGCTCAACGAGATGATCGGGATGTTCGCGATGATCGCGCTGGTGCTCGCGTCGGTCGGCCTCTACGCCGTCACCGCGCACAGCGTCGTCGAGCGCACGAACGAAATCGGCATCCGGATGGCGCTCGGGGCGCGCACGCCGGAGGTCGCGTGGCTGTTCGTCAGGCGCACGGTCGCCCAGCTGGCGATCGGCGTCCCGCTCGGGCTGGCCGGTGCGCTCGCCACCGGTCAGCTCCTGCAGCGCTTCCTCGTCAACACGCCCGCCCGCGATCCGCTGACGCTGACACTGGTCGCCGTGCTGCTGACCGGCATCGCGCTGGTCGCCAGCCTGCTTCCGGCGCGAAGGGCCGCGCGTATCGATCCCATCGTCGCACTGCGCTACGACTAGCGGCACTCAGATCGATGTCGCCACTGTGGGTCAGCCTTCCACTTTCAGCCCGAGCGCCGTCGCGATCGCGACCGCCGTGGTGATGTCGACGCGCGCGCCCATCACGCTGTTCCTCGCCGGATCGATGTAGAAGCCGCGCGCCGTGACGAAGTTGGCTCCTCGTACATCGCAGCGCTCGAAGCGGGCGCCGCTCAGATCGCAGTCCGTGAAGTCCGCCTCGACGAGCCGCGTTTCGAAGAAGTTGACCTCGACGAGCTTGCAACGGCGGAACGAGGTGCCCGTCAGGTTGGCGGCCCCGAACGTCGCGTACTGGAGGTTGCAGTCTTCGAAGAAGAGCGACGGCGTCGGCCGGAGCTCCGTGAGATCGACGCCGAGAACACGGCAGCGCAGGAACGCCACGCCGCGCGCGGCCACGTTGGCAGCCCGGACGCGCGAAAGGTCGCAGCCGCAGAACAGACAGTCGTCGAGGCGCGCGCCGCGCAGGTCCGCGTCCTGCAGCTGAACGCTCGTAAAGGTGCAGCGGAGAAATTCGGAGTTCGAGAGATCGGTGCTGACGAGGTCGAGGCCGGCAAACGCCTCGTCCTCGAAACTGTCGCGGCCGTTGAACGGGCGATCGCGTGCGATCATGATGCGGTGTCGGCCAGTCGGGTCGTCTTCGGCGTCGCCCGGATGAGCGTTACGATCGCAGCAGATCGGCGAGGAATTCCCTCGCACCGCTCGGCCCGGTGATCTCGAGCAACATCGCGCCGCCGCCCGCCTCGATGGTGAGCCGGAATGCCAGGAATCGGCAACACTGGCGCTCCGTATCGATCACCGCGGCCACCTCGAGCAGATGCGCGGCGTCGGCAAAGCGGAGGCGATAGCCTGCGTCGATCTCCTCGACTCGATCGGCATGCTGGATCAGGCCGGGCAACAACGCGTCGCGCCGCGAGCGAAGCGCACCCGGCTCGAGGCTGCACATGATGGGTTCGTCTGGTGTCATCGTGATCCTGCCTGATGAGCCACCGCATCGCGACACCCGTCCGGCCGGATGTTGCGGTAGCCGCGCCGACGTGACGGGACGCGCATATAGTAGAGCCGCCAGCCGTCGCGTTCGCGCATCGCGACGGATCGTTGACGCGCGTTGAGAACGAGGAGAACGCCGTGGCACATCATCTCGAACCGCAATCCAGGTCGATCGAATGGCTGCGCGTATCCACAGCCGCGAGCCTTCTGGCGCTGGCGATCGGAACGCTGACCGCCAATCTGGCGGGACAGACGTCCGGCGGACGATGGGTCAGCACGTGGGCCACTGCGCCGGTGGGCCGCCCGCTCACTCCGCCGCCGCCCGGTGCGCCCGCACCGCCGCCGTTCATGGCAACCGCATGCCGCACACCGCCTCCGCCGCCGGTTGCGCCGCCCCCTGGCCAGACGTTCGGGCCGCAGCCCTTCACTCATTTTACGAACCAGACGCTGCGCCAGATCGTCCACGTCAGCGTCGGCGGATCGAGGGCCCGCGTCGTGCTGAGTAACGGCTTTGGCGGTGCGCCCATCACGGTCGGCGCCGCGCATCTCGCGCTGCGCGGAAAGGACGAAGGCATCCAGGCCGGCAACAGCGGCGCGCTGACCTTCAGCGGCCGGCCGACGATCACCATTCCAACGAACGGGATCGTCTACAGCGATCCCGTTTCGATCGCGATTCCGCCGCTCGCCGACCTCGCAATCGACGCGTATCTCCCCGGCACGACGACGGCGACGGCGCCGCTGACGATGCACAACGGCGCGCTCCAGACCAGTTACGTGTCGGAAACCGGCAACTACGCAGGCGCGGCGAAGTTCCCGACCGTGGCGACGACGCGGAGCTGGTTTCTGCTCTCCCGCGTCGAGGTGGATGCGCCGGATGCGCGCGGCGTGATCGTCACCTTCGGCGACTCGATCACCGATGGCGCGGCGTCGACGCCGGACACCAACAGCCGCTGGCCCGATGGGCTGGCCAAACGGCTGCTCGGCGCGCCTACGCCGATCAGGATGGGCGTGGTCAACGCCGGCATTGGCGGCAACCGGCTGCTCAGCGAGGGCGCCTACAACGCGGGCATCAACGCGCTGGCTCGATTCGAGATGGACGCGCTCAGCCAGACCGGGGTCGCCTACGTGATCGTCCTCGAGGGCATCAACGACATCGGCAACGCGCGGCAGAACGCGACGCCGACAGCCGAGGACCTCATCGCGAGCCACAGGCAGATGATCGAGCGGGCGCATGCGAAGGGCGTTCGGATGATCGGCGCGACGCTGACGCCGTTCTGGGGTGCGGCGTACTACACGGATGTCGGAGAGGCCAAGCGAACGGCGCTGAACGACTGGATTCGTTCAGGAAAGGCGTACGACGGCGTGATCGATTTCGACAAGGCGACGCGCGATCCGAGCGATCCGAAGAAGTTTCTCGCGGCCTACGACTCGTGCGACCACCTGCATCCGAGCGATGCCGGCTACAAGGCGATGGCCGACGCGATCGACCTGGGTCTGTTCACCAGGTCGGGCGGGACGCGATGACGATCGCCCGGTGGACAGCGATCCTGTTCGTCGCCGGAGTCGCGGGATCGGCAATGGCGGCGCACCATGAGTCCCCCACTCAGTCCGCGTCCGCGCCCCGCGCGCTGCGCATCGCGGTCGTCCAGATGCCGTCAGTCGATCACGACATCGACGCCAATCTGAGGCGGGCCGCGGCGTTTGCAGAGCAGGCGGCGAAGCAAGGTGCGGAGTTCGTGTTGTTCCCCGAGTTCATGGCCACCGGGTCGTATCTGTCCTTCGACACCTGGGATTTCGCCGAGCCGTCGAACGGCAAGTCCGTTCAGTGGTTGAAATCGACGTCGCGACGCTTCCAGGTCTGGCTCGGCGCAAGCTTCTTCGAAGCTGCCGGTTCGGATTTCTACGACACGTTTGTGCTCACAACGCCGTCCGGAGACGAGGCGGGACGGGTCCGCAAGCAGATTCCGGCTGGCCCTGAAGCCTACTTTTTTCGCGGTGAGGCCGGCCCGCACGTGATCTCGACCGCAATCGGGAAGATCGGCGTCGGCATCTGCGCCGAGAACTACTACTGTTTCGCCGCGACCGAGTTCGTGAACGAGTCGGCCGACATCGTGATCATGCCGCACGCCTCGCCGGACATGAGTCGCGGCGGCGGCTTGCCGTCGCCGCCGGGCACGCACCTCGCCTCCTGGTACGCGCGAAAGCTCGGTGTGCCGGTCGCGATGGTGAACAAAGTGGGCCGCTCGTACAAGCCGCCGCCGAACGAGATCGACGGCGTCTTTCCTGGACGGTCGGCCATCGTTGATTCCGACGGCGCCGTGCTCCAGTCGATGGACGACAAGGAAGGCATCGGCATCGCGACGATCTCGCTGGATCCACGTCGCAAGGCGCACGCGACCGTGGTCTGCACAGGCGTCGGCATCGCGGAGCTCGCGGTCGGCGGCGCGCAGGGCGCGGCCTCTGTCGAGGCGGAGTACGAGCGCGCGCGGAAATCGTACGAGGCGAACCCTGCTCGGAAGGCGAAGGCGCTCGCGATCTCGAGTGGTCGACCGCCAAGAGACTGACCTCGCCGATCGCCGTTCCCGCTCATCGTCCGGTCGAAACCGCGACGTCGCCGAAAGGCGCTACTCGTATCGAAGCGCCACGAGCGGATCGATCCGCGCCGCGCGGCGCGCTGGAATGTAGCAAGCGAGCAGGGCAACCGCGGTCAGCGCCCCGGACACGATCGCCAGCGTCAACGGATCGCGGCCGCTGACGCCGAACAGCAGCGAGCTGACCAGGCGGCCGAGCAGGAGCGCGAGCGCGACGCCGCCGGCGGCGCCGCCGATCGCGAGCGCCATGCCCTGGCGCAGCACCAGCAGCAGCACGTCCCGGGCACCGGCGCCGAGCGCCATCCGGATCCCGATTTCCTGCACCCGCTGCGTGACGGTGTAGGACATCACGCCGTAGACGCCGATCATGGCCAGCACGAGCGCGAGGCCGCCGAAGATGCTCAGCAGCGCCGCCCCCATGCGCGGCGCCCACAGACCGGCGTCGACGTTCTGCCGCACTGTCCCGGTGCCGCGCAGCGGCATCCGCGGATCGAGGGTCTGCACGCGATCGCGCGCTGCGGCGGCGGCGACCTGGGGATCACCGGGTGTCCGCACCAGCAGCGCGGCCGCGGGCGAGTACTCCTGCTGAATCGGTCGGTAGATCATCGGCGCCGGGTCCTCACCCACCTGGTTCACGACCGTCGTGCCGACAACGCCGACGACCTCGAACAGGTCGGGCCGCTGCACGATCTGAAAGCGCTTGTGCAGCGCGTCCTGTCCGGGCCAGAGCTGCTTCGCGAGCGCCGCGTTCACAATCGCGACCTCCGCCGACTGCGGGCGATCGAAGTCCGTGAAATCGCGGCCGGCGCGCAGCGGTATCCGCATCGTCTCGAAATAGCCTGGCGCGATGTCGTTGAAGTTCACCAGCGAACCGCGATAGGCGGAGTTCTGGGCCTGCCCTTCGGGAAACACCGTCAGCAAAAGGTTGCCCTGCAGCGGCGGGGCTGACGCGACTGCCGCCGCGTCGATGCCGGGCACCGCTCGCGCCGCCGCAACCGCATCGCGATAGAACTGAAGACCGTGATCCTGGTCGTAGCGCTGCTGCCCCGGGTTGAGGAACACGAAGCCGATGTGTGCCGAATCGAAGCCGAGATCCATCTGCTGCGCGGCCTGCATGCTGCGCACGAACAGGCCGGCGCCGATCAGCGCCACCGTCGCCAGGCCGATCTCGGCGATGACGAGCGCGCTGCGCGTCCGGTTCGTGGTCGCGCTGCCGGAGCGGCCGCCGGCCTTCAGTGCGTCGTTGAGGTTCGCGCGCGAGGCGTGCACGGCCGGCGCGAGGCCGAACAGCAGGCCGGTGAGGACCGACATCGCGACGGCGAATACCAGCACCCGCAGGTCGAAGCTGAGATCGATCGACGCGTTGCCGAGAAACGGCGGCCGGAACGACCACAGCGCGGTGCGCCCCCACTGCGCGACGAGCAGGCCGACGGCACCGCCGGCGAGCGAGAGCAGCACGCTCTCGGTGAGCAGCTGCCGCACGAGGCGGCCGCGGCCCGCGCCCATCGCCGCGCGAATGCTCATCTCCTTGCCGCGCGCCGCCGCCTGCGCCAGGAGCAGATTCGCGAGGTTCACGCACGCGATCAGCAGCACGACACCGACCACCGCCATCATCACGCCGCCGGCGAGCACGAGCTGATTGCGTCCGTTGATGCCGAGCGCTGCGTCGGATTCACGCGCCACCTCGATCGTCCGTCCGTCGTTCGCGTCCGGATATTCGGCGGCGAGCGCCAGCGCGATCGTCTTCAAGGCCGTCTCCGCCTGGCGCATCGAAACGCCGGGCTCGAGGCGGCCGACGATGTTGACCCAGCGGAAGCGGCGGTTCGGCATCAGCTGGCGCAGCTGCCCGTTCGCAAGCTGCTCGCGCATGCTGAGCGGCACCCACACGCGATCCGGCCCGGCGAGCGCGAAGGTGCCCTTGAACCCCGGCGGCGCGACGCCGACGATCGTGAACGGAATGCCGTTGAGCGTCATCGTCTGGCCGATCGCGCCCGGATCGGCGCCGAACTGCCTCGTCCAGAGTGAATGGCTGATCACCGCGACGGTGCCGGCACCGGGCGCCCGGTCGTCGTCGGGCAAGAACAGCCGGCCGCGGAACGCGTTGATGCCGAGCACGTCGAAGTAGTTGCCGCTCGCCATCATCGCCGGCAGTCCTTCGGTCTCGCCGTTGTGCGTCCACTGCGCACCGAAGCCGAAGTACGCCGCCAGGCCGGTGAACACCTGATTCTGATCGCGGTAGTCCTCGTAGTTCTGGTACGAGCTGGGCGTCAGGGTGAAGTTGCCGGTCTGGACGGTCTTCGTGTCCTTGGTGAACAGCTCGATGACGCGGGTCGGATCGGCGATCGCGAGCGGGTGCAGGAAGATGGCGTTGATGACGGTGAAGATCGCCGTGTTCGCGCCGATGCCGAGCGCCAGCGACAGCACCGCGACGATCGTGAATCCCGGCTTCCGCCGCAGAACACGCAGCGCGTACCGGAAGTCGAGCCACCAGCGTTCCATGCGTTGCTCCTCGCGTGACCATACCACTCTTACCATCTTCGGTCGCAATCAGCACCAATCGGTCGTCGCCGAAGAGTTCGAACACCACACGTTGTCGCGACCGCGCAGAGCTGGATTCAGTGCGTCCTCGTATGATCAAGTTCCCTGAAGAGCGGCCCAGCTTGAGCCGGACTTGCCAGCGGGCAAGCAACCGCGGAGTTCGCAGAGAACGCAGAGGCTTTCTTGCTCGCGACCGTTGCGAGATCTCGTTTCACTTCGGCAGTGTCGACTGCAGCCGCTTGCGACTTGGTTTCACTCCGGTGGTCCGACGACGTCTTCACAATCGTCGGCCTGGTGGCAGACGAAGGGGTGTCGCCGTTCGAGCGCACGCCGCAGCGCGCTGCCTACGCGACGCGCGACCAGCATCCGCGGCGCGGCCTCAAGGTGGTGGTGCGGGCGCAGGTGCCGGCCGAGACGCTGGAACAGCCGATTCGCAGGAGCATCGCCGCGATCGATCCCGATCAGGCGATCACCGACGTCAAGACGATCGACCGCCTCGAGGCCGAGGACGTGGCCACCGATCGACTGCGATCGATCCTGATGATCGCGTTCGCGCTGATCGCGGTGGCGCTGACGATGCTCGGCCTCTACGCGGTGATCGAGCACAGCGTCGTCCAACGCACCCGCGAGATCGGGATCCGAGCCGCGCTCGGTGCCGATGCCCGACAACTGCGCCATCTCGCTCGGACAGGGGATCACGATGATCGCGCTGGGCCTCGCGCTGGGAGTGGCGGTCTCGACTGCAGTTCTCCGCCTGCTCCAGGCGTTCCTCTTCGGCGTCGGCTCGGCCGATCCCGCGACGCTCACGTCTGCCGGCGTCACCATGACGGCGGTCGCCCTGGCGGCGTGCTACCTGCCGGCGCGCCGTGCGGCGCGCGTCGATCCGCTGGTCGCGCTGAAATCCGACTAGGATCACCTGAAACGACGTCGCCTGACACGCGGCTGCATGCGACGGCGAGCGCAGTATCACACGGCGACGTGCCGCGCGCGGGTGGTCGCGCTCATCCGGATGCCGTCCCGCGGGCGCACCGTCACGAGCTGAATCGGCCGGACATCCTGGTTCGGTTCCGCCGTGAGACGGAACCGCTGCGCGACGGTCGCGAGGATCAGCCGAGCCTCCATCAGAGCGAAGCCGTTACCGATGCAGACCCGCGGCCCGCCGCCGAACGGCAGGTACGCGTAGCGCGGGATCCGGTCTTCCCATCCTGCCGCGAAGCGCTCGGGATCGAATCGCTCGGGATCGGGGAAGAACCGCGCGTCGCGGTGGATGGCGTAGGTGTCGATGGAGATGAGGCTGCCTCTCGGCACGACGTACCCGGCGATCGTGACCGCGTCTATCGGTTCGCGCGCGACGCCGGGCGCCGGCGGATACAGGCGGAGCGCTTCGCGGACGATCATGTCGGTGTACGGCAGGTTCGCCAGGTCGGCGACGGTCGGCGTCCGCTGTCCGAGCACGCGATCGAGTTCGCCGGTCAGCTTCGCGTCCACATCGGGATGCTGTGAGAGCAGGTACCACGTCCAGGTGAGCGCGGTGGCGGTGGTTTCGTGTCCCGCGAGAAACAGCGTCATCATCTCGTCGCGAAGCTGACGGTCCGACATGCGGACGCTGCTCTCCGCGTCCGTGGCGCGCAGCAGGACGGACAGCAGATCGTCCCGCTGCCCGGCCGACGACCGGCGTTCGACGATGAGCGCCCGCAGGATCGCGTCGAGCCGCGCCAGCGCGCGCTTCTCGCGAAGGTTGCGGCGCGAGGGCACCCACGACGGGACCTGGAAAACAGAGTTCAATCGCTGATTCGCGGCGTCGAGCACCGCGACCATCAGCTTGCCGACATCGGCGGCCTCGCGCGTGACGTCGGCGCCGAACAGCGTCTTGACGACGATGCCGAGCGTCAGGCCCGCCATCTCCGACTGGATCTCGAGCACCAGCCCGTCCTCGAGCCGATCGATCCACTGCCGGGCATAGGCGACCATGACCGCCGCGTACGCGGCAAGGTGTGCGTGATGAAAGGCGGGCTGAATCAGTTTTCGCTGCTGCTTCCACGCCGGGCCGTCGCTGGTCAGCAGTCCCTCTCCGGCAAATGGCCGGAATGCGTGCTTGAGCAGACGCGGCTTGTGAAATCGTTCGGCCTGCTCGACCAGGATTTGACGCGCCAGGTCGGGATGGTTCACCTGGTACACGTGCAGCGGGCCCAGGTGGTAGTACGCGAGATCGCCATACCGTCGCGCGATGTCGACGCCGAAGGCCAGCGGATCGAACGGGAGCGATCTGGGCAGCACCTGGCTCAGGACGGCGAGCAGAAGATGAACGCCTGGACCTGGAGGTCGTGCAGGCATGGGATCAGGCGGCGCCGATCGAGAGCGGCGCCAGCGTCTCGAAGACATCCTCGCGCGCCTGCAGGAGCGCGTGCGCCGCCGGCTGCAGCAGCGGCGAAACACCCTGCACCGGGCCGCGCAGCCGGAATTCAGGTTCGGCCATACGACAGCCGGCCGGATCGTCCCCGCCCACGAGGCTCATGTCGTGCAACCCACCCCGGCGTTCGCGATAGCAGCATGGGAGAACGCACCTCTCACTATGATCGGACCACGGATCCGACGTGATCGGATCGACTCTCGCGGAGTGTGTTCATGTGAAGGGCGACTGCCGATCCAGCCGTCGTTCGCCACACAACTCCAAGACACACCATGAATCAGTTCATCGGCCGCTGATCTGTTGCCGCAGCCGTATACTACGCTTCAGGTCGCACTGCCGTCTCCAAAGATGAAACTGCTTTCCAGTCAGCACCCGACAAATTCCCGCCGGCGCGAGCATCGTCGCTCGAGGAGGCTTATGCGCATCCGTATCGGTCTGCTCTTACTCGTTCTGTGCGTTCCAGTTGGTCAGGCGCGCGCTCAGAATCTCTCGCCGCAACAACGACAGGCGATTCTCGACTATCAGCTGACACCGCCGGCTGCGGAACATCTGATCACGGCGATGCAGGCGATGACCAAGTACCTGGTTTCCCTGCCCGATTATCAGGATCGCATGCGAAAGTCGGCCACGATGAGTGCCGCAGATCGGATCGCGCAGCTCGAGACGGATCCAAAAGCGGCAGCGATTCTCAAAGAGAACAGCCTGACGGCACGGGACTATCTAATCGGGGTCCCGGCGCTCCGGATGGCGCTGATGGCCGCACAAGGTGTCACGACGCCGAACATCGTCGCGTCTCCTGCGAACGTGGCGTTCGCCAAGGCAAACCTCGCCCAGCTCAAACCGAAAATGGACGCAGCCGACGGCATTCGTCGCTGAGACTCACGAGACAATTCCTTACAGACTCTGCTACTCGACTCTTAGCGCGTTGTTCGGATCGACGCGCGACGACGCCCGCTTTGGCGGCTGCGGCTGGCGACATGCGCGACCTGCTCAGCTGCACATAAGACTTTTGTAAGCGAGGGGACCTCCATCGGACCAGCCCGGGAGCCATCAGGTAGAATCCGGCAACCGCACGGCGCCATGGCCCGCGAACCCGCATGTATGCCCGAGCAGACGGATTCCACGCCGAACCGGGGGAAAGAGGCATCGCTCGAGTCAACGTTTGAGCTGGTCGAGCGAGTGCGGCAGGGAGACAAGGAATCGCTCGAGCGGCTGATGGCGCGGCACCTCGGCCCTCTTCGCCGGTGGGTCAGCGGCCGTCTGCCTCGGTGGGCGCGCGACATGACGGACACGGATGATCTTGTCCAGGAGGCCCTGCTTCGAACGTTTACGAAGATTGAAGACTTCGAAGTCCGTGGTGTCGGCGCGCTGCAGGCGTACCTGCGGCAGGCGGCGATGAACCGCGTTCGCACGAGCTGCGGCGGAAAGGGCGTTCACCGGAGCTGGTCGATGGAGACGGCCTGGAACTACAGGCCGCCGGATCGCCGCTCGAAGAAGCGATCGGACGAGAGGCGGTTGACCGTTATACAGCGGCGCTGGCGCGACTCAGGCCTGAAGAGCGCGAAGCAATCATCGCACGCGTTGAAATGGACTACTCCTACGCCGAACTTGCCGAGATACTCCACAAGCCGACGGCGGACGCCGCCCGCAAGACCGCGCAGCGCGCCTTGCTGCGTCTTGCTGAGGAAATGAAAGTGTGAACCCGGCAGCCCTGCTCGAAGACGTGGCCGGCGCGATTCTCGACGGCACGCCCGTCGACTGGAACAGCCTCGAGTCACGCGCAGACCAGATTGATCAAACGCTGGTCGAGCAGCTCAAGATGCTGGCAACGTTGCGACTGGTCGCTCGACGGACTGAATTGGCCGATGACGCGCAGACAAAGTACTGGGGTCATCTGCGCGTCCTCGAGCGCATCGGGTGCGGGGCGTTCGGTGAAGTACATCGCGCCTGGGATACGCGATTGGATCGTGAGGTCGCGCTGAAGTTACTGCCGTCCGTCCGGCCGCGCGAATTCGCCGGGGTCTTCCATCATCGAGGAAGGCCGGCTGCTCGCCCGTGTCCGCCATCCGAATGTCGTCACCATCTACGGAGCTGAAAGAATCGACGGCCGCATCGGC
>DATFWL010000027.1:0-43169 GCA_035259385.1 Vicinamibacterales bacterium
CTTCGCCATTGACTCGCTGATCACGATCGCGCCGAGCCGCGGCTGTCTCGGGTCGAAGCCGACGCCGTCGTCCTGGGTAAACGTCCGACCGCGCAGCAGCCGGATCCCGGCGGCAGAGAAGTAGTGAACATCGACGCTTCGCTCGAGGGCCGTGAAGAAGCTGCCGGGCAGGTACGGCCGGCCTTCGATGTAGAAGAACAGCGTGTTGCAGCCGCCGGTCAGCGGTGCACACGACACCAGCCCGGCGGATTCGACGCCCGGCAGCGCGCGCACGCGGTCGCCCAGTTCCCGCAGGAACGCCGAGCGCTTCGCTGGATCCGGGTACCGCGTCGCCGGCAGCGACGTGCTCACCGTCAGCGTGCGCTCGATGCGAACGCCCGGTTCGACCTGATAGAGCCGTGCGAAGCTGCGCAGGAGCAGTCCCGCAGCGACGAGCAGGACGAGCGACAGCGCCACTTCCACCCCGACCAGCAGGTTGCGCAGCCGGAGGTGCGCGCGCCCCGAGGTCGCCGACCGCGTCCCGTCCTTGAGCTCGTTGGTGACCTCGGCGCGCGATCCGCGAAACGCCGGCACGAGCCCGACCGCGATCCCGGTGCCGATCGACAGCGTGAACGCAAACGCCAACAGCGTCCCGTCGATCGGCACGGCGCCGGACTGGAGCAGCGCATCCGCGCCGGGCGCGCGCGCGACCAGCAGCTTCGCAATCCAGATCGCGAGCACCACGCCAGCCGCTCCGCCGGCCAGGCCGAGCAGCACGCTCTCGGTCAGCAGCTGTCGAATGATCCGTCCGCGGCCGGCGCCGAGCGCCGTGCGGATGCCGATCTCACGGGCCCGGACCGTCGCGCGCGTGAGCATCAGGTTCGCGATGTTGACGCAGGCGATGAGCAGCACGCAGGTGACCGCGGCGAGCAAGACGACGAGCGGCGTGCGGACGCGAGTGACGAGGTAGTCGTGGAGCGGCACCGCGGCCGCGCCCTTGGCGGTGGATTCGTTGGGGTGCGCGCTCTTGTAGCGTGCGGCGATCGCGTCGAGCTCGGCCAGCGCTCGCTCCCGCGTCACGTCCGCGCGCAGCCGTCCGATCACCTGCAGGAAATGCAGGTCGTGCCGCACCTGGAGCGGCGGCGGGATCGAGGTGAGCAGCGGCATCCAGACATCGACGCCGCGGCTGGGGAACACGAACGCCGGCGGCACGACGCCGATCACTTCCGACGGCTGGTCGTTGACGCGGACGCGTTTGCCGACGACATCCGACGCGCCGCCGAACTGCCGCTGCCACAGTTCATAGCTGATCACGGCGGCGCGAGGCGCGCCGTAGCGGTCCTCGTCGGGTCGGAACGGCCGCCCGAGGATCGGCGCCACCGCCAGCGTCGCAAACAGGTTCGCTGAGCACGCACACAGCAGCGCCTGTTGCGGCTCGGCTCCTGCGGCATCGAGCGACAACGTCACCGTGCGCGTCGTGTATGCGCTCATCTGATCGAAGCTCGTCGACGACGCCTGCCAGTCGAGAAAGTTACCGGGCGCCAGGCTCATGTCCTGCTCGGAGCCGACGACGCTGCGCTCGAACAGCGCGACCAGCCGCTCGGGATGATCGAAGGGCAGCGGCCGCAGCAGGAAGGCATTGACGATGCTGAAGATGGCGGTGTTGGCGCCGATCCCGAGCGCCAGCGAACAGACGGCGGTCAGCGTGAAGCCCGGGGACTTCCGGAGCAGCCGGACGGCATACGCCAGATCGTGCACGAGATCGCCGGCGAGGGAGACGCGACGCGCGTCGCGGCACTGCTCCTTGGTCCACTCGACCGATCCGAATGCGCCGCGCGCCGCGAGCCGGGCGTCGGGCTCGCTCATGCCGGCCGCCATGCGCTCCTTGATCAGCTGTTCGAGATGGAGATCGAGCTCACGCTGCAGGTCGGCGTCCTCGCGGGCGCCGCGGAACAGCGAGCGGAGGCGATGAACGACGACGCGTCCGAGTCGCATGGCCATCGCTCCTACGCGCGCTCGATCAGCAGCTGCACGGCCGAGGACAGCCGCTGCCAGGTCTTCAGCTCGCGCTCGAGCTGTCTGCGCCCGTCGCGAGTCAGCGCATAGAACTTGGCGTCGCGGCCGAGATCGGACGCCTTCCACTCGGCCTTGATCCAGCCCTGGTGCTCGAGGCGATGCAGCGCCGGGTAGAGCGAGCCCTGGCCGACCGAGAGCGCATCGTCGGAGAGCAGCTGAATGCGCTTGGAAATGCCCCACCCGTGCAGCGGCTCGCGGGCGAGCGTCTTCAGGATGAGGAGATCAAGGGTGCCCTGCAGCAGGTCTGACGGCTTCGGCATGCGACACCTCGACTATCGACATAAGATACCTCGATTATCGACAGGTCGCAAGCGGTCAACGCTCATCGCATCAGCGCGAACGGGCGGACGCGCTCGCGCAGGAGCGCGAGGAACTCGGCGCCGCGGGTCGCGGCGGCGTTGTGACCGGCGTTCGCAATCGCGGCGAACTCCTTGTGCGGAGCGCTGATTGCGTCGACGTACGCTCTGGCCAGCGACGGCGGCGCGACGTTGTCGGCCGCGCCCTGGAATACGAAGAACGGCACGTCGAAGTTGGTGCCGAGCGATCGCAGATCGACGCGATCGCCTTCCTCGCGGAAGTGGTCGTCGCTGTTCTTCAACCCCCGCGCGTAGTCGCGCAAATCGGCCAGCCCGGCGTTCGATTCGAAGAGCACCATTCTGAGCGCGTCCCATCGCGACGGAGCGCCCGGTTCGAAGGTGTTGGCCCATCTCGTGTGGACGGTGGCCTTCGCCATCGACGCATAGGGCGGCGGGCCGTTGGCTTCGAGCTCCTCGACGGCCCGTCGATTGTTTCGCGTCCGCGCCTCGGCGAGCAGCTGCCGGTAGGCGATCGCTCTGCCGTCGCGATGGTTCACCACCATGCCCGTTCCGACGAAGGCAGAGAAAAGATCAGGGCGCGTCTTCACCATGTGCACGCCGAGGATCGATCCCCACGACACACCCACGAGCACGATCTTCGGTGCGTGCAGCCGCGTCCCCAGGAACTCTGCGACCTCGAGGCCGTCCAGGGCCATGCGGTCGATCGTCACGCCGGCGGCCAGCGGGCCCGATCGCCCGAAGGTCCTGCCGGCGCCGCGCTGATCCCATTGGACCAGCGTGAAATCGTGCGTCCAGTCGGCGAACATCGAGCGCGGAACGACACTCAGCGCCAGGCCGGGACCGCCGTGCAGCAGGAGCAGCACCGGATTCGCGCGGTTCTGCCCGCGGATCGTGAGCCACTGCTCGATGCCGCCGATTCGCGTAAACAGGGCGTCATCGACGCCGCGCGCGGGATCGATCGCTGTAGCCCGGTCGATCTGACGATGCCGGTACGCGCGATACGCGCAGCCGCCCAACGCAGACGCCGCAGCGAGCGCGACGACGCTCAGCGTTATCCACTTCGCGATCGTCTTGGTTGCTTTTAGCAGGGGACCCCTCGGCGTCACTGACGACGGGGGGCGTGATGAAGTTCGACAAGTACGTGTAGGGCCACCCTTTCAGAGTGGCCGTTGTCCGGCCTAAAAGGCCGGACCTACACGTGCAAGCGTGCCGTTCGGTCGCGATGTGCCGCGACGCCGTCGCACGGCCGCTGAATCCGGACGCTGTTTACTGCAATTGGGTGACTGATCACCGGCCCGACCTACCTGACCTACCTGACCTACCCGACCCACCCGACCCACCTGACCCACCCAACCTACCCGACCTACTCGACCCACCCGACCTACCCGACCTACCCGACCTACCCGACCCACCCGACCTACTCGATCACCAGATGCGCACGCGGTCGGGCGGCGCGAGATAGAGACGCTGACCCGTCTTCACCTCGAACGCGCCGTACCACGGGTCGAGATTGCGGACGGTATCGGCGCGGTATTCGTCCGGGGCGTGACCGTCGGTCAGCACCAGCTGCCGCGCCAGCGGCTCGCGGAACTTCGCGCGCCAGCTCTGCGCGTAGCTGATGAAGAACGTGCGGTCGTCCGCCTGCGGCGCGCCCGGATCCTGGCCGCGGTCGGCGCGGTACGAGTCGTACGCCGCCGACAGCCCGGCGAGGTCGGCGATGTTCTCGCTCAGCGTCAGCTGGCCGTTGACGTGGAGATCGGGAAACGGCGTATACGCGTTGTACTGGGCGACCAGCTTCGCCGACGCATCCTTGAAGTGCGCCAGATCCTCGGGTGTCCACCAGTTCGTGAACCGGCCGTCGGCGTCGAACTGACTGCCTTGATCGTCGAAGCTGTGGCTGATCTCGTGGCCGATGATCGCGCCCACGGCGCCGTAGCGGGTCGCGGCGCTGGCCGCCGGATCGTAGTACGGCGGCTCGAGAATCGCCGCCGGAAAGTTGAGCGCGTTCTGCAGCGGCAGGTTCACCGCGTTGACGGTCTGCGGCGTCATCCACCATTCGGACTTGTCGGGCGGCCGGGTCAGCTTCGCGAGGTGGTATTGATAGTCGAAGAGCTCGGCGCGCTCCAGGTTGCCGAGCGCGTCGCCGCGGACGATCGACAGCGCCGAGAAATCGCGCCAGGTGTCGGGGTAGCCGATGCCGACGCGCAGCGTCTGAAGCTTCGCCTTCGCGGCGGCCTTCGTCTTGGGCGCCATCCACGCCAGCGCGTCGAGCCGCCGGTCGAAGGCGGCCGACATCTTCCCGACCATTTCCTGGAGCTGCGCTTTCGACGCCGCCGGAAAATATTTCTGCACGTAGACCTTGCCAACGGCTTCGCCGAGCGACGCGTTGGTCGCGTCGACCGCGCGCTTCCAGAGCTCCTGTCGCTGCGGCGTCCCGGAGAGGACCTTGCCGTAGAACGCGAAGCGCTCCTCGCCGAACGCCTTCGGCAGCACCGCGGCGCGTCGATCGATCGTGTGGAATGCGAGGTAATCGCGCCACGTGCCGAGCGGCACCCGCGGGACGAGCGCGGCGATGCCCCTGATCGCGCCGGGATGCCACACGATGATCGTCTCCGCCTGATCGAAATGCGCGGAGCGAAACAGGGCCGCCCAATCGAGGCCCGGCGCCCGCCGGCCGAACGAGTCGCGCGGCCACGGATTGTTCGCCTTCGACACCTCGACCGACTCGGTGCGCGTGGCGTGGACGCGGGCGATCTCGCGCTCGAGATCGAAGATGCGCGCCGCCTTCGCGTCGGGATCCGGAATCGCGGCGAGCTTCAGCATCGCCGCGATGTGCGCGCGGTACGCCGAGCGGTTGCCGTCCATGCGCGCGCCCGGCTCCACGTAGTAGTCGCGGTCGGGCATCCCCAGACCGCCCTGCAGCAGGTACGGCACCGCGTGCGCCGGATCGTTGAGGTTCTGCGTGATCCAGATGCCGAACAGCCGATCGGTGTAGAAGTCCGTGTTGTTCAGCGCGTCGACGTCGGCGCGAAGGCTGCCGCCGATGTAGGCCGCCAGCGCGTGCGCGTCGCCGATCGCGCCAATCGCGGCGAGCTGATCGCGCAGCGGCGCGAGCCCCTTCGCATCGATGCCCGCCTCGTCCATGTAGCTCGCGTAGTAGTCGCCGATCTTCCGCTCGTCCGAGCCCTCGGCCGACGACGCGGCGGCCGCGGCGTCGAGAAGGGCGTGCGTGCGCTGCTGCGCCCGATCGAAGAGGACCGCGCCGATGCCGTAGCTGCTGCGGTCGGGCGGGATCTCGTTCTTCTTCAGCCACGCGCCGTTGGCGTAGTGGAAGAAATCGTCGCCCGGCGCGACCGACGCGTCGATGCCGGCGCGGTCGACGTCGTGGGTGGCGGACGTCTCGGCCGGGTTCGGGGCCGCGCTCGAGCGCTGCGGCTGAGTGCCGCGGCAGGCGGTGGACAGCACGAACGCCAGCGCGATCGCGAGGCAAAAACGTGAAGTCATCACCCTTAGACGATAGCCGAACGGCCGCAGACGTCCGACTCGGCGGTAAAAGAGCGGTGGTAGGATCACCCCCACCGTCTGAAGGAGGCTGCGGATATGCGGCGTCGCTTCGTGTCGGCCGTCCTCGGCGCGCTCCTCGGCGCCTCGGTGGGCGCGCTCGTGCGCGCCCAGGCGCCACCCGCGCCTCCGGCGCAGACCGTCTCGTTTGCCAGCGACGTGGCGCCGATCCTCGAGCGCAGCTGCCTGTCGTGCCACGGCGACACGATGCAGATGGGCAAGCTCGATCTGCGAACGCGCGAGGCGGCGCTGCGCGGCGGCACGCGCGGCTCCGACCTCGTGCCGCGCGACGCCGACGCGAGCCGGTTGTATCGGCGCATCGCCGGCCTCGAGAAACCGGCGATGCCGGCGCAGGGCGGACCGCTGACCGCCGCGCAGATCGACGCGATCAAGCGCTGGATAGACGAGGGCGCGGTGTGGGACACCGCCGCGCTGACGACCAGCGCCGCGTCCGCGGCAAACGCCCTGGCCGCACTGGAGAAGCGCGAGATCACGCCGGAGGAGCGCAAGTACTGGGCGTTCAAGCTGCCGGTGCAGGCCGCGCTGCCCGCTGCAGATTCCCGCCTCACCAACCCGATCGATCGGTTCCTCGAGCGCGCGCGCCAGCAGCACGGCCTGACGGCGGCGCCGCGCGCGGATCGCGACACGCTCGTGCGCCGCGCCTATCTCGATCTCCTCGGCTTGCCGCCGACCCCGGCGCAGGTGGAGGCGTTCGTCGCCGACCGCTCGCCGGAGGCATGGGAGCATCTGGTGGACGGCCTGCTCGCGTCGCCGCACTACGGCGAGCGCTACGGCCGGATGTGGCTCGACGTCGCCCGTTACGCCGACTCCGCCGGCTTCGAGTACGACATGCACCGGCCGAACGCCTGGCGCTATCGCGATTACGTCATCGCGTCGCTGAACAACGACAAGCCGTTCGACCGGTTCCTGGTCGAGCAGATTGCCGGCGACGAGATGGACGGCAAGAACTTCGACAGCCTGATCGCGACCGGCTTCCTCCGCATGGGTCCGCGCGTGCTGTTCCGCGAGAAGGACAATCCAGAGCGGCGCTACGACTACCTCGACGAAATCCTCGGGACCATCGGCAAGGGCACGCTGGGGCTGACGGTCAACTGCGCGCGCTGCCACAACCACAAGTTCGATCCGATCTCGCAGAAGGACTACTACTCGCTCGAAGCGTCGATCTTCGGCTACGTCGAGACCGACGTACCGCTCGCGCCGAAAGCCGAAGCCGATGCCTATCTCGCGAAGAATCACGAGATCGACGCGGCGATCGCCGAACTGAAGACCTCGATCGAGCACGTCGAGCATCCGTATCGCGAGCGGCTGCAGGCGGAGAAGATCCGGCGCGATTTTCCGGACAACATCGTTCGCGTCATCGCCAAGCCGGAGAGCGCACGGACGCCCGGAGAAACCCTGCTCGCCGCGCAGGTGCTGAAAGCCGCGAGCGTGCCCGCCGCGCAGGTCGACAAGGCACTCTCGCCCGACGATGCGGCGAAGAAGAACACGCTGACGGCGGAAATCGCGGCGTTGAACGCGCAGCGTCCGAAACCGCTGCCGATGGCCGAGATCGTCACTGACGGCGACTATCGATCGGCGCCGCTCGGCGAAGGCGACGAGACGATCAGTTGTCCGAAGTGCCGCATCCCCGTGCCTGGAGCGGGCCCGTACATCCACACCGGGCCGGGGCGCTACGACGTGCCGCCGTCGTACTTCCTCGTCCGCGGCGATGTCGAGCGCCACGGCTCGCAGATGAAGCCGGGCTTCATCGACGTCATCACGTTCGGGAATCCGCCGACGGAGATTCCGCGGCCCGACGGCAACACGTCAGGCCGTCGCCTCGCGCTCGCCCGGTGGATCGCATCGCCGCAGAATCCGATGACGGCGCGCGTCATCGTCAATCGGCTGTGGCAGAAACACTTCGGCCGCGGCATCGTCGCCACGCTGGACAACTTCGGGAAGATGGGCGAACCGCCGACCCACCAGGATCTGCTGGACTGGCTGGCCGTCGAGCTGACCAACGGCTGGACGCTCAAGCGCATCAACAAGCTGATGATGATGTCGGAGGCGTATCAGATGGCGTCGGCGTTCGACGACAACGCCAGCGCGAAGGCTGACCCGGAGAATCGCTATCTGTGGCGCTTCCGGCCGCAGCGCCTCGACGCCGAGATCGTGCGCGACAGCATGCTCGCGGTCGGCGGCAACATCAACCTCGCGATCGGCGGCGAGCCGATCTTTCCGTACATTCCGAAGGAAATCCTCGCCGGCCAGTATCGCGGCAAGTGGGTCAACACGCCGGAAGGACCGGCGGCATGGCGCCGCGGCGTCTACGTCTACCAGCGGCGCTCGCTGCCGTACCCGATGTTCGACACGTTCGACCACCCGGACATGAACGTCACCTCCGGCGCGCGGCACGTCTCGACCGTGCCGACGCAGGCGCTGACGCTGTTGAACAACCCGTTCGTGCTGGACGAAGCGTCGCGCTTCGCGGCGCGCGTGCGTGAGCAGGCGAGCGATCCTGCCGCGCAGGTCGATCTCGCCTACCGCATCGCGCTGGCGCGGGCCGCGACGCCGGCAGAAGTCGCGATCGGGACGGAGTTGATCGAGAAGCAGTCGCTCGAATCGTTCACGCACGTCGTGCTGAACCTGGACGAGTTCATGTACATGCGCTGAGGGTGTGGGACCGATGGGCCCATAGGCTGGGTGGGGAGGGCGGCTCTACGGGCCAATCGGTCCTTCGGCCGCATTCGCGGCCGAACCTCCCTACAAAGCCCATGGGCCCATCGGTCCCACACCAGGGGATCAGAAATGTCGCACCGCTGCAGCAAGTACTTCTGGGATCGCCGCGAGTTTTTGTTCCGATCCGGCGGCGGGATTAGTGGGCTCGCGCTCGCCTTCCTGCTCGATCAACAGGGACTCTTGTCCGGCGAACCGACGCCGCCAGCCGGAGACGTGTGCGCCGCCCCGGCGGTCGGCGTCAATCCGTACGCCGCACAGCCGCCGCACTTCAAGCCGCGGGCGACGGCGGTGATTTCGCTCTTCATGGGCGGCGGCTGGAGCCAGGTGGACACATTCGATCCGAAGCCGGCGCTCGCGAAGTACGCCGGCGAGCCGATCGACGGCAAGGTCCAGGGCGACGTGATCGTGCGGCAGGGATTTCCGGGGCCGCTGATGCCGAGCCCGTTCGCGTTCAGCAAATGCGGACAGAGCGGCATCGAGGTGGCGGAGCTCTTTCCGCACCTCGGCCGTCACGTCGACGAAATCGCGTTCCTCCGCTCGGTCTACGGGCGATCGAACGATCACGTGCAAGGCACCTACGAGATGCAGACCGGCCAGATCAACCTCGGGTTTCCGAGCGTCGGGTCGTGGGTCACCTACGGTCTCGGCTCCGTCGCTTCCAGTCTGCCCGCCTACGTGGTGATGACCGATGCGCGCGGCGGGCCGCTCGGGGGGCCGAACGACTGGAGTGCGGGATTCATTCCGGCCGCGTATCAGGGCACGCTCTTCCGATCGACCGGCGATCCGATCGTGGATCTGAAGCCACCGGCTGGATTGACCGCGGCGGATCAGCGCGCGCGGCTCGACGCGCTCGCGAAGCTCAACGAGCTCGACATGCAGAAGTTTCCCGGCAACAGCGAGCTCGCGGCGAGAATCTCGTCCTATGAGCTCGCCTACCGGATGCAGGGATGCGCGCCGGGCGCGGTCGACATTGGCAGCGAGTCCGACGCGACGAAACAGCTCTACGGCCTCGACGACAAAATCAGCGAGCCCTTCGGGCGGCAGTGCCTGATGGCGCGGCGGCTGGTCGAGCGCGGCGTCCGCTTCGTCCAGATCTTCGCCGGCGGCGTCGGCAACCAGAACACCGACACGTGGGACGCGCACGACGACATCAAGACCAACCACACGCAGCACGCCGCCGAAACCGATCGTCCGATGGCCGGCCTGCTCACCGATCTGCGCGCGCGCGGCCTGCTCGACACGACGCTGGTGATCATGCACTCGGAGTTCGGGCGCATGCCGATCTCGCAGCGCGGCGTCGGCCGCGATCACAATCCGGGCACGCAGACCGTGCTGATGGCCGGCGCGGGCATCAGCGGCGGCCAGGTGATTGGCGCCAGCGACGAGTTCGGTTACAAGGCCATGGAGCAGCCGATCTCGTATCACGATCTGCACGCGACCATGCTGCACCTGCTCGGCCTCGACCACACGAAGCTGACCTACAGGTTCAACGGCCGCGACATGCGCCTGACCGACGTCTACGGCACGCTGATTCCGCAGATCACCAACGCGTAGGGGAAAGCAACCGCAGAGAGCGCAGCTCCGCGCTTCTCGTTTCAGCCGGCTTCTTGCGGCGGGCTGTGAGCCGATGGGGTTTGACGGAACGCATGGAGGACTCCAGAGAGAAATAACTCTGCGATCTCCGCGGTCTCTGCGGTTGCTCTCCCGGTGGTATCGATGAAGCAGACGCTCGTCGTGCTCGCGCTCGTCGCCGTCTCCGCGACGCGCATCGCCCCGAGCCCCGCCTATCACGAAGTCAAAGACTGGCCGAAGCTGCCGGCAGGAGTCGAGCTCGGCGAAGTGCCGGGCGTGGCGGTCGACGGGCACGGCCACGTCTTCGTGTTCCATCGGCCGGGCCGTGGCTTCGAGCCCGACGCGACGGAGGTGCTCGCGGCGCCGACGGTCCTCGAAATCGACGCCGACAGCGGCAAGCTGATCGCCTCGTGGGGCGCTGGACTGTTCCTCGTCCCTCACGGGATCACGATCGACGACGACAACAACGTCTGGCTGACCGACGTCGGTCTCCAGCAGGTGTTCAAGTTCTCGCACGACGGCCGATTGCTGCTGACGCTCGGGCAGGCTCGCGTCGGCGGCTGGGATGCGACCCACTTCAACCAGCCGACCGACATCGCCATCCGCAAGGACGGCTCGTTTTACGTGTCCGACGGCTACGTGAACAGCCGCGTCGCACTGTTCGACAAGCGCGGCAGCCTGCTCCGCGAGTGGGGCGCAAAGGGCGGCGGCGAGGGGCAATTCAGCAATCCGCACGGCCTCGCGTTCGGGCCGGGCGACGACCTCTTCGTCGCCGATCGCGAGAACTCGCGCATCCAGATCTTTGACCGGAACGGGATGTTCAAGCGCCAGTGGCTGGGTGCCAAGGCAACCGGCCGCGTGTTCGCGGTCGCGGTCGACGCCGGCGGCGCGATCTACGTCGGCGTGCGCCGCGCCGACTACGATCCGCCGTCGAACGGCGTGCTGAAGCTCGATCGCACGTGGCAGACCGTCGCGTCGATCGGCTTCGGCGCCACCGGCGATCCCGTCTTCAACGCCGTGCACGACCTCGCGGTTGGCCGCGACGGCTCGATGTACGTCGCCGAGACGCGCACCAGGCGCGTCGTCAAGCTTCGCCCGCAGTAAATCGGATCTGCGCAGACGCTCGCGCTCGTGGTGTGGTACCTGGCGATGGAGGCGACACCGTTTCCGCGGACCGTCCCTCGGCGCGGCGCGCTAAGATGCGCGCATGACGGGAACGCTGTCGCAAGCCGTGCGGTCGTGGTCGAGCGCAAAAGCAATTGCCCTCCTCGCGTCGATTGCCTTCGCGGTGGGCATCGCCTCGACGACGGCGATTTACACCGTCGTGCACGGGGTGCTGCTCGCGCCGCTGCCCTACGCCAACGGCGGGCGCTTCGTCGCACTCTATGGTGCGCGGTTCAGCGAACCGAAGCAGTTTTCCTCGAACACACTTCCTGATCTCATCGAATACCAGCGCCGCACGACCAGTTTCGACGCGTTCGGCTGGTTCCGCCTCGGCGAAGTCAATCTGACCTCGCCCGGCGAACCGCAGCACGTCGGTGCCGTGGCGGTCACGCCGACGCTGGCCCACAACCTCGGCGTGACGCCGCTCGTCGGCCGGTGGTTTACCGACGAGACCGGCGCCGTCATCTCGAACCGCCTGTGGCGGCGCCTGGGTGCGGACCGGACGATCGTCGGACGCGCCCTGACGCTCGACCGCAAGTCGTTCACGATCGACGGCGTGATGCCACCGGGATTCCGCCTGCCGGTGTCCGGGCCCGGCGGCGAAGGCTTCGACGCCGACGTCTGGACCTTTCTCGATCCGCTGGGCAGAGGATCGAATTCCGGTGCCGCCTTCTATTTCGCGTACGCGCGGCGGAAACCCGACGTCACGCTGCAGCAGGCCGAGGCCGACGTGACGCGTGCCGCGGCGGAGATCGCGGCGCTCGATCCGGCGTCCCATCCCTCGTATACCGCCAAGCTGGTCGATTTGCGCGACAGCAGCATCCGAGACATCCGTCCGACGCTGCTGCTGCTCTTTGCGGCCGCCGGCCTGTTGCTGCTGATCACGTGCGCGAACGTGGCCGGCCTGCTGCTCGCCCGATCGGTCGCGCGCGTCCGCGAAACGGCGACGCGCGTCGCGTTGGGCATCTCGCATCGACGGCTGGCGCTCCAGTTCCTGGCAGAAGGCTTTCTCGTTTCAGTTGCCGGCGCCGCCGCCGGTGCGATCGCCAGCGTCGGGCTGGTGCGGCTGGTGATCTCGATCGGATCCGAGTTCGTTCCACACGCCGACGACATTACGACCGACTGGACCGCGCTCGCCTTCGCGCTCGCGATGGCCGTCCTGGCGAGCATCCTCTCGAGCGTCGCGCCGCTCTGGCAGGTGACGCGTACTTCGCCGGTGGACGTGCTCAACGCCGGGATCCGCGCCTCGGCCGGCGCGCGCGTGCGGCGGCTCTCGCAGTCGCTGGTCGCCGCCGAGATCGCACTCGCCTTCACGCTGCTCGCGGTCAGCGGCGTCTTGATCGGTCACCTGCGCAGCATCGCCCGAACGGTACCCGGATTCGAGGCCGACCATGTCCTGACCTTCTCGGTCTCGATCCCGGACCAGTTCGCATCGGACGATGCCGCGCGGGTGCGGTACGAGCGGCGGCTGGTGGACGCCGTCGCGGGGGCTCCCGGCGTGGTCGACGCCGGCTTCGCGAATCGCGTTCCGCTCTCCGGCTGCTGCCTCTCGACGACGATTTATCGTGAAGGCCATCCGGTGGAATCGCGCGCGATCGAGCGCACCAGCTACGTCGTCGCCAGTCCTGGCTACTTCCGCGCCATGAGGATTCCGCTGCGCCGCGGCCGCCTTCTCACCGACGCGGATACGACCGAGAATCCGCTGCACGTCGTGCTCAGCCAGGCGGCGGCGACGCGCTACTGGGGCGTCGACGATCCGATCGGCGGCTACGGGCGGTTTGGCGGCGCCACCGGATCGCGGTTCCAGATCGTCGGCATCGCCGGCGACGTGCGCAACAACGGCCTGGCCAATCCGACCGTCCCCGAGATCTACATTCCGAGCGCCGTCGCCTCTGCCAACCCGATGGCGTTCGTGGTGCGCTCCCCGTTGTCCTCGGCGCAGCTCGTGCCGGAGATGCGTCGCGCCGTCCGCAGCGTCGACCCGACGCTGCCGATTCATGACGCGATGACGATGAACGACGTCGTCGTCGCATCGATGGCGCTCGAACGGGTCGGATCGCTGATGACGACGTTCTTCGCGCTGGCGGCGCTGCTGATGGCGACGCTGGGGGTCTACGGACTCGTGTCTTATTCGGTCCGCCAGCGGACGGTGGAAATCGGCACGCGCATGGCGCTCGGCGCGCTGAGCCGCGACGTGTTCTCGCTGGTGATCGGGGGCGGCCTGCGGATGGCGGCCGCCGGCATCGTGTGCGGCGCGGCCGGCGTCGCCGGAGCCGTCTGGCTCGTCGCGCGATTCTTCGAGTTGCACGATGTCGGCTGGGCGCCGTTCGTCGTCTCGACGGCGGTCACTGCCGGTGTCGCGGTGGCGGCGTCCTGGTTTCCGGCGTGGCGGGCGACGCGCCTGTCTCCGATGGTCGCGATTCGCGATCTATAATCGCCGGCATTCCGTTCGACTCAGGCCGGCTGGCGCATTTTCCGTCGATGTAGCGCGAAAACTTCAGCCGAGCGTCAGGCGCGGCGACAGCACAGCCGCTCGGCTAAGGCCTTCGCGCGACGTCCTGACGAGAATCGCTCTGATTCCGGCGTCAGTGAGGATCACGTGCGCGCACACCTGCTCCTGTCCTCTGCTGTCCTTGCCCTTGCGGTCGCGGCGCCTTCCGCCCGCGCAGCGCAGAGTCCCGCGGCTCCCGCGGGCGACTACTCACCTGCCGACATCGCGTATGGCAGCCAGATCTACGACGCGCAGTGCACGACGTGCCACGGCGCGAACGGAGACGGCGTCGGCGGCATCAATCTCAGAAGCGGGACGTTCCGCAACGCCATCACCGATCAGGATCTGCAGCGCGTGATCCTGTTGGGCATCCAGGGTACCGGCATGCAGGCGTTCAAGTTCGATCCGTCCGAGACTGCCGGCGTCATCGCGTATTTGCGCAACATGAATTCCGTCGACCGCGGATCGGCGAAGCTCGGTGACGCGGAGCGCGGGAAGACGCTGTTCGACGGCAAGGGCAGCTGCGCCCGCTGCCACCGCGTCGGCGCGCAGGGCTCGCGCGTGGCGCCGGATCTCACCGACATCGGCGCGCAGCGCAGCGCCGGTTCGCTCCAGCGGTCGCTGACCGATCCCACCAGCCAGATGATGCCGGTCAACCGTCCGGTGCGCGCCGTCCTCCGCGACGGCAAAGTAGTCAACGGCCGGCGGCTGAACGAAGACACCTACACGGTGCAATTGATCGACGACCAGGAGCGGCTGGTGTCGCTCTCCAAGAGCGACCTCCGCGAGTACACCATCCTCACCACCTCGCCGATGCCTTCGTTCAAGTCCACGTTCTCGCCCGACGAGCTCTCGGACGTCGTGGCCTATCTGCTTTCACTGAAGGGGCGATGATCATGACGCGACGATCGACGGCCGCCCTCCTGGCGCTCCTGATCACGGCCACGGCTGCGTACCGCGTGCAGGCGCAGGTCACCTACGACCGGCTGGTCAACGCCGCGAGAGAATCGCGCAACTGGCTGATCTACTCCGGCGGCTACTTCAGCAACCGCTACAGCGGGTTGACGCAGATCACGCCGGCGAACGCGAAGAACCTCGAGCTGAAATGGATGTACCAGGCGGCGGTCGCCGGCGCGTGGCAGACGACGCCGCTGGTCGTCGACGGCGTGATGTATCTGACGCAGCGGCCGAACGACGTCGTCGCGCTCGACGCCAGGACCGGCCGCGTGTTCTGGATCTACCGCTATCAGCTCGACCCGACGCAGATCGTGTGCTGCGGCGCGAACAATCGCGGCCTCTCGATTCTCGGCGACACGCTGTTCATGGGCACGCTCGACGCGCACCTGGTCGCGATCGACACGCGGAGCGGCCGTCCGATCTGGAACACGCGGGTCGGCGAGAACACGGCGGGCTACTCGGTCACGCTCGCGCCGCTCGTCGTCAAGGACAAGGTGATCGTCGGCGTCGGCGGCGGCGAGTACGGGATTCGCGGCTACGTCGCCGCGTACGACGCGAAGAGCGGCCGTGAAGTGTGGCGCTTCTACACGATTCCCGGTCCGAACGAACCGGGCTTCGACACGTGGAAAGCATGTCCGCCCGACGCGAAGCCGTACTGTGATTCCGAGGCATGGAAGCACGGCGGCGGATCGGTGTGGGTGACCGGTTCGTACGATCCGGCGCTCAATCAGACCTACTGGGGCGTCGGCAATGCCGGACCGGACTGGAACGCGGACCAGCGGCCGGGCGACAACCTGTACACCGACTCGGTCGTGGCGCTCGACGCCGACACCGGCCGGCTCAAGTGGCACTACCAGTTCACGCCGCACGATCGCTACGACTACGACTCGGTTCAGGTCCCGGTGCTCGCCGACATCACCTGGCGCGGCACGCCGGTCAAGGCGATGGTGTGGGCGAATCGCAACGGCAACTTCTACGTCCTCGATCGCGAGACCGGGCGGTTCCTCCTCGGTAAGCCGTTCGTGAAAGTGAACTGGATGGACACCTTCGACGAGCGCGGGCGGCCGCATCAGACGGTGCAGACCGCCGGTCAACCGACGTGGCCTGGCAATCAGGGCGGAACGAACTGGTACTCGCCGTCCTACAGCCCGCACACCGGCCTCTTCTACGTCTCCGCGTGGGAGAACTACGCGACGATCTTCGGCGGCACGCCGGTCGAGTACCAGGAAGGCCGCAACTTCGGCGGCGGCCAGAACCGGCCGTTCGTGCCGGTGCCGGGCGCGCCGTCGCTTCCGGGCCTCCGCCGCGGACCGATCAACAACTGGACCGAGGCGGCGGCGACCGGCGCGGTGCTCGGGCTCGACGCCGCGACCGGCGAGCCGAAGTGGCGCTATCCGATGACCGACGTCACCGACAGCGGCATCCTGACGACCGCCGGCGACGTCCTCTTCACCGGCGGCCGCGAGGGCTACTTCCACGCGATCGACGCGAAGTCGGGATCGCTGCTGTGGAAGACGAACCTCGGCGCGCAGATCGTCAGCGGTCCGATCAGCTACGAAGTCGACGGCAAGCAGTACGTGACGGCGATCTCCGGCCTGTCGCTGTGCGCGTTCGGATTGCGTGAGTAGGATCGCGGTCAGGCAGAAACCGGACACGAGCGCAGGTCGGTGCCGTTCTGATCGCGAGATCCTCCATGCTGAGAGACACTCGACTCGTTGCCGCTGGCCTGATCCTCTCCTTCGCATCCGGCTGGCTGATGGCACAATCGACACCGGCGCCGCCGGTCGTCGCGATCACGAGCCGCGAGATCGACAGCGTCCTGAAGTACACCGGATCGGAGGGCGCCGGCACCGATCGGCAAATCAGGGTGGCCGATCTCGGGGCCTATCGACTCGGCGTCGGCGTGCTGAAGCGGGGCCCGACGCGCGCCGGTGCCCCCGTCGGCGCGATCAGTCACTCGCAGGTGACCGAGGTTTTTTACATCGTGTCGGGCGGTGCGACGCTCGTCACCGGCGGCGCCGTGGCGAACGATCGACCGTTCCCGCCGGACACCGAGTTCGTGCGGCTGGCCGTCGGCCCGAGTTCGGGCGGCACGTTCAAGGGCGGCGACCGCCGCCGCGTCGAGCCTGGCGACGTCGTCATCGTGCCGGCCGGCGTCCCGCACGGGTTCGACGACATCGGCGATCAGGTCACGTACCTCAGCATCCGTCCGGACCTGAATGGCGTGCTGCCGGCGAATTACGTCCATCCCGTACTGCGGAAATAGAAACGTGTTCGCTGGGCGTCAGGATCGACGTTCGATGCTAATGTGAGCCTCTCTACAAGCGGGGCCGGCATCGCGTGGACGCCATTTCAGTGATCGACGCGCCCGATCAGGACGACGAAACACTCTGGAGCGTGCTTCTCGATTACATCGACGAGGGCACCGTCGTCCCGGTGGTCGGCCGCGACCTGCTCGTCGTCGAGTCGCCGGGCAACGAGGGCCAGGCCCAGGCCGTCCCCCTGTACTCGCTGATCGCCGAGGAGCTCGATCGGAAGCTGTTCAACCGACCGGCCGGCCGGCCCGCCGACCCGGAGCTGATGAGCGGGCCGAATCCGCTCGGCGCCGTCGCGTCGGAGTTCATCGTCCAGGGAGGCAACCCCAACCGCATCTACAGCGCGCTGCCGCAGATCCTGAGCGGCATTCAGAAGCAGTACGTGCACGGCATGCCCGACGCGCTGCGCAAGCTCGCGGAGATCACACCGTTCCGCGTGTTCGTGACGACCACGTTCGACCCGCTGCTGGCCGAGTGCGTCGAGAAGGTCCGCCAGGCCGCGCCCAACGTGATGGCCTACGCGCCGGGGGCGGCGAGCACGCTCGCCGACTTCAAGATCGGTACGACCCGCACCGCGACGCTGGACCTGCTGAAGGGCCTGCCGCCCGTCGTCGTTCACATTCTCGGCAAGGTGTCGAGCACGCCGAACTATGTGGTGACCGAGGAGGACGCGTTCGAGTTCGTGTACCTGCTCCACGACACGCGTCCGGAAGGCCTGTTCGACCTGCTCGCGCAGATGAAGATGCTGATCGTCGGGTGCCGCTTTCCGAGCTGGCTCGTCCGGTTCTTCCTGCGCACGGCGCGGCGCAAGCGGCTGCTGCAATCGTCGCTCGATCGCACCGACTTCGTCGTCGATCCGGCTGCGGCCGAGGACGCGGCGCTGGTCCAGTTCCTGCGCAACTTCAAGACCCAGACCGAGATCTTCACGCGCTACCAGCCGACCGAGTTCGTCGACCAGCTGCACAGACGCTGGCTCGAACGGAGCGGCGGCGGCGCCGATGCCGCCGCCGACTTCACCACGCCGCTGTCGATCTTCATCAGCTATGCGAGCCAGGATGCCGCGGCCGCGGCGCGAATCGCCGGGCTGATCGGCGAGGCCCGGCTGCCGGTGTGGCGCGACCGCTCGCGCCTCGGCTCGGGCGACGACTGGGCGCGCAAGATCGCGCGCAACATCGACGTCGCCGCCGCGTTCGTGCCGATCCTGTCACGGTCCACGCTGGTTGACGGGCAGCGCGAGTTCCGGCGCGAATGGCGGCACGCGCTGCACGTCAAGGACGGGCTGCCGCAGACCGAGCCGTTCATCTACCCGCTGGTCATCGACGACGTGCCTCGCGACAGCGAACAGATCGATCGCGAGCTGCGGGCGCTCGACTGGGACGAGCTGACGGCCGAAGGCCCGCTGCCGCTGTCGTTCCTCGATCGACTGCGCAAGGCGTATCGGGCGGCGCAGATGCGGGGCATCCGGCGATGACGCCGATCACCGGTCCGGCGCCGCAGGCCCCGTGCGCGGTCGACCCGCAGAACCCCTGGCCCGGACTGGCCGCTTTCGAAGAAGGCGATCACGAGTTCTTCAAGGGACGGGACGGCGAGGTCGAAGCGCTGCTGCGGACGATCCTTCGCGAGGATCTGACGCTGTTCTCGAGCGTCTCCGGCCTCGGCAAGACATCGCTGCTGCGGGCCGGTCTCTTTCCGAGGCTCCGCGTGGCCGACATCTTCCCGGTCTACGTGCGGCTGCGCTACGACGAGACGGCGCCGCCGCTTGCCGAGCAATGCTTCGAAGAGATTCGACGGGCGGCGAGTGTCTGGCGGTACGAGGTGCCGTCGGACGCGCCGTCGCGGACCGTCTGGGAGTACGTCCGCCGCCATGACGAACGCTTCTGGAGCCCGGACGATCGCCTGGCGACGCCGATCCTCGTCTTCGACCAGTTCGAAGAGCTGTTCACGCACGGCCGCGACAAAGTGACGTCGGGCGACATGCTCGATCGCTTCTTCGCCGATCTGTCGCAGGCGCTCACCGGCAGCCCGCCGGCGTGGCTGCTCGCGCGCGGCGACGCGTCCGGCGACCCGCAGCACGACTACCTGTATCGGCCCGGCGTCTTCAAGGTGCTCCTCAGCTTCCGCGAAGACTACTTCGCGCAGGTCGCAGGATTCCGGGCCATGGTCGGCGCCATCGCCCACAACCATTTCCGCCTCGGGCCGATGACCTTCGATCAGGCGATGGCGGTCTGCGCCGATGCCGGTGGACACCTCTTCGACGATCGAGCGGCCGGGGGCAAGCGCGCCATCTACGAGCGGATCGTCTCCGAAGTCGCAGCGGCGCCCACGCCGGCGGCACGCACCACGGCGACGATCGACCCGGCGCTGCTCAGCCTGTTCTGCCGCGAGCTGAACGACAAGCGGCAGGCGAAGCATCTGCCGTTGATCGATCTCGATCTGGTCGAGAGCGCCGAAGCGTCGCGGATCATCGGCGACTTCTACGACTCGTGCATGAACCAGGTGAGCGACGCCGCCAGGCGGTTCGTCGAGGAGCGCCTCGTCCTGCCCGAGTCGCGGACGCGTGAGTCGCTCGCCGAGGAAGCTGCAACCGCCGCGCACGTCTCCGATGACGACATCAGGTTCCTGATCGACAAGCGCATCCTGCACCGTGACGAAGCGACCAGACGCGGTCAGTCGCGCCTCGAGCTCACGCACGACGTGCTCGTCGGACCGGCGCTGGCGTCGCGCGAGCGCCGGATGCTGCAGGAGCAACGCCTCGAAGCGGAGCGCAAGGCCGAAGAACTGCGGTTGCGCGACCGCGAGGAACAGGAGCGCCTCCGCCAGGCGAGCGATCTCGCCGCGGCTCAGGAGCGGGTGGCGCTGCTCGAGCAGGTCAGCATCGCGCGCGATCGCGCGGAACAGGAAGCCCAGGCGCGGCGCAACGCCGAACGTCAGCGTGAGGCCGCGATCCGCCGGCGGAACCGGACCTACATCGCCGCGCTCGCGGTCGCGCTGATCGCGATGGCCGTCGGCGTCTTCGTCGCCATCCAGCGCAGCCAGGAGCAGGGCCGCCAGCTGACCGCCACCGCCCTCGAGCGCGCCATCGACGACGTCGCGGCGGAGCGCCCCGCTCAGGCGCTGGCGCGCCTCGCCGACGTGCTGCGCGCCGACCCGGCGAACCTCCCGGCACGATCGCTCGCGTTCGATCTGCTGCTCCGCCGCGTCTGGCTGCTGCCGGTTGCCACGATCGACTCGCACGTCGGACGCCCGACCATGGAGTTCAACGCGCGCGGCAACCTGATGGCCACCGCCGGCGACGCTGACACGGTTCGCCTCTGGGATCCGGACACGGGCGGGGAAATCGGGAGCGTCGTCCACAAGCCCGGCGTGTCGGCGGTGCGATTCAGCGCCGACGATCGCGCATTCGTCACCGTCGGCGTCGACGGAACGGCGCGCCTGTGGGACGCCGCCACGCGCACGCTGACAGCCGCCCTCGAGCATCCCGCGGCAGTGACGGCGGTCGCATTCAGACCCGGCGCCGAACGCGCAGACCTCCCGCTGCTCGCAACCCGATCGACCGACGGCGACGTCTCGCTCTGGACGAAACGCGACACCAGGCTGGTGCGCCAGCCGCTGTCGGCGGCGGGCGACTTCGATCATGTCGAGTTCAGCCCCGACGGTCTGCGGGTGCTGACGGCGACCTCTGCTGAAGCGGCGCTGTGGGACGCGAGAACGGCACGTCGCCAGCTCGCGATCGTACCGGCCGGCGGGGTGACGATCGCGCAGTTCAGTCCGGACGGCGGCCTGGTGGTGACGGGATCCGGCAGCGGCGCCGTGCGTCTCTGGGACACCGTCACCGGCGCCCGAGTCGCCGAGGGCCAGTGCGGCCGGCCGGTCACCGCCGTGGCGTTCGATCACGCCGGCACGCGCCTGCTGACGATCGTCGATCCGCAGTCGTCGATCGATCCGACCGGCACGATCTGGAGCATCGGCGATCCGGCGGAAAACGCGACGGCGTCTCCGCGTGCGCTCGACCGGGTGACCGTGATCCGCAGCGCGGATCCCGACGTCGACGGCTTCTTTGCAGACGATCGCACGATCGTCATGATGACGAGGTCCGACGCCTCGGCGCGGTCGGGACGGGTCCGCTTGAGCGACGCGCGGACGGGCGTGCCGGTCGCGGCACCATTGCCGGTTGACGCGACGGCGATCCGCGTCAATCGGTCCGGCAGTCGGGTCCTCGTGGCGGGCGGCGACGGACGGATCAGCGTGTTGACCCTTCGCACACCGGCCCCGAACGTCGAGTTGCGCGGCGGCGACGAATCGCCCGCCCCGATGAGGACTCCCGCGATCGGTGCCGGTCGAATGGAACATGCGATGCTCCAGGCACGCTTCTCGCGCGACGGCGCGCGCGTCCTCACCGCCTCGCTCGATGGCACGGCCGTCGTCTGGGATCTCGCGAAGCGCGCGGCAGTGCAGTCGCTGAAATCCACGGCGCCGGTTCTGTCCGCGGAATACAGCGAGGACGAATCGGCGATCCTCACCAACAGCGGCGGCAGCGCGCAGGTGTGGGACGCGCGGAACGGCCGGTTGCGCACGACCATCGAAGCGGCGCAGGGAGATTTCATCTCGGCACATCTGAATGCCGCAGCGACGGCAGTGGTCACCGGATCGCCGGCGGCGCCGGCGCAGATCTGGGACGCCAGCACCGGACGCCTCATCCGCGAATTCCCGGAGGCGCGCGGACTCTGGTACGCCGAGTTCAGTGCCGCCGGCGATCGCATCGTCACCGCCTCGCGTGACGGCCACGCGGACGTCTGGGACGTGAAGTCGGGCGCACGCGTCGGCACACCGCTGAAACACGCGGGGCCGGTGGTCGACGCGCGATTCAGCAAGGACGGCAGCCGCGTGGTGACGGCCTCCAGCGACGGGACCGCCAAGGTCTGGTCGATCGGCGCCGGGACAGCGGTGGCCGACCTCAAGCACCTCGGGGCGGTGAACTCGGCGCAGTTTGCCGGGTCCGGGGCGCAGGTGATCACGACCTCCAACGACTGGTCGGCGCGCATCTGGACGATCGAAGGCGCGACGCCACGCGTGCTCGTGCTTCCGCACGATGCGCCGGTGGACTCTGCACAGGTCGACGCCAGCGGCCGGCGTTTGCTCACGGTCGCGTCGCGCGCCCGCTCGGCGCGCGTCTGGGATCTCGCCACCGGCCAGCCGATGGGTCGCACGATCGTCCTGCCTGCCGCCGTCTGGTTCGCGCAGTTCAGTCCAGACGCGCAGCGGGTCGTGGCTGCGGGAGCGGACGGCGTCGCTCGTGTGGTCCCGGTGTTCTCGGCGACGAGTGACGACGCCAGGGACTGGCTCAAGGCGCTCGCCGAGGCCGTCGGCGGCTATACGATCGATCCGTCGGGCGCGCTCGTCGAAATCACCGATCGGGACGGCCGCCTGCAGACATTTAGAATGGACGCCGCGTCGACCTCCGAGGCAACGTTCCGGCAGCGCTTCCTGCGCTGGTTCTTCCTCGACGACGCCGGACTCCTGTGAGGTTCGAGATGGCCAGAGTCTTCCTCGCGTGCTGCGCAGCCGTCGCGATTCCGGCGCTGGTCGCGGTGCACGCGCGTTCGGATCAGAGCGCGCCGCAGGCGCAGGCGGCGCGGGCGATTGGCACGCGCATCACCTTCACCGTCACGCAGTCGACCGAATTCGCCGCGGGCTCGAAAGATCAGATCACCATCATCTTCTCCGACCGCAGCTGGAACGGGCCGGTGGCGCCGACGCCGATCTTCGGCGACGACATCCTGCAGGAGTTCTCGTTCTCGGCGCGAGACTTCGAACCGCGGCGCAATTCGCTGACGTTCACCCGTTACGTGAAGGATCAGAGCTTCCTGTCGGCGCGCTTCATCCGCGTCGTCAACCACGGCGGCGAGGGATGGGGTGGCGGGACGCTCTCGATGTCGATCGACGGCCAGCCGGCGATCGAGCGGGTGGCGCTGACGCCGAGAAAGGGTGCCGCTGCCAAGGGCCTTCAGAACTGGAATCGCGAGCGCTGGAGCGATCGCACCTACTGGGAAGAAGACCTGCCGAAGATCATACGGCGCTACAAGTACTGACGCGCGCGGCCCGACTGGTCGCGCTCGGCCGCACGTTCTCGAGTGCGGCGCTTGTTCTATCTCGCGGCGGTGAGCTGTCGAAGCTCCTCGAACCAGTTAACGATGAACTGGACCGTTGTGCCCGGCGACGGCGTGTCGCCGGCTGCGCGCGCGTAGAGGATGCGATCGCCGCGGGGCCCGACTGGAAACGGCAGGTTGCCCGCCGGCGCCCCTGGAATGTCGAACGCCACGCGCGAGGCGCCGATCGTCAGTGCCGGCGTTGTTTCGATCTCCGCGGCCAGGATCCGAGTGTTGCGCCGGTAGAAGAGGGTGTGGCCGTCGTCTGAGAACAGGGGCAGGTCGCCGCCACCGGTCGACACCGCTTTTCGCGGACCCGGCCCGGGAAATGCGGTGATGAGGACTTCGCGATTCCCCGACTCATCGGACGTGTAGGCGATCCAATGCGCGTCGGGCGAGAACACCGCGGCGCCCTCGTCGTAGGGCGTCGCCAGGAACGAGTGGGCCGCACGATCGCCGTCCAACGCCAGAATCCAGATGTCCTCCTGTCGTTGCGGATGCTCCTCTGTAAAGGCCAGCCAGCGGCCATCGCGCGACCATGAGGTCGCATTGTGCGGATGCGGCGCGTCGAGGAGACGTTCAGCGGTTCCACTGCCGTCTGTCGCCTGACGGAACAGACTGCGTGGAGTCACGCGGTCGGAGCTGAACGCCATGAATCGCCCGTCCGGGCTCAGCACCGCCCGGTGATTCGCGCCGTCGTGCGTCAACGGCGTCATCGCGCCGCTCCGGAAATCGAGGCGCCACAGATTGTGGGGGGTCGTAAAGACTTCGACGACGATTCCCTGTCCGTCCGGCAAGAGCGCGAGGTGCGTGTATGGCCGCGGTGCAACCGGAATCGGAACATGCGTACCCTGGCGGCGGATGGTGTTCGAGGATCGCGACGGTCAGGCTGGCCTGGCTTTTTCCGGTGAACGCCTTCGCGCCGGTCAGCATCTCGTAGAGCGCGACGCCGAAGGCGAAGATGTCGGTGCGCGCGTCGACGTCCCGGCCCTCGACCTGCTCAGGCGACATGTACTGCACGGTGCCGATGATCGTGCCAGGCGTGGTGAGATCCGCCGCAGTCGTCTGCTGCACCGAGAGTGCGCCGATGGGCGGCGCCGCCTTCGCGAGGCCGAAGTCGAGCAACTGCACGATCGGCGCTGCGGAGGTCTTGCTCCCGACCAGGAATACGTTGCCCGGCTTGAGATCGCGATGCACGATCCCGGCGCGGTGCGCCTTGTCGAGCGCCGACGCCGTCTGCGTCGCGATCGCGAGCGCCTGTGCGACCGGCAGCGCTCCGCGCGCCAGCCGATCCGCCAGCGTCTCACCCTCGAGATACTCCATCACCAGGAACAGCGGTGTGCCGGACGTCGCGGCGTCCGCGCCGTGTTCATCGGCGACGTCGTAGAGGGCGCAGATGTTCGGATGGTTCAGTGCGGCGATCGGACCGCAGTCTGGGTCGACGCGCGGACGCCGGCAGAGCACGCCGTCGAAACGGTGACCGGCGCGGTCAACATCCAGAAGGGCGAGGCTACCGCGGCGAACGACGATGGCCGTTTGCCTTTCACCGACAAGGGCACGCGGGTCGTCGTTTTCGGCAATACCGCGGATCAGGGGCGCGTCGTCGCCGCCGAGATCGCGAAGAAAGCGTACTGGAACAGCAGCTACTTCGGCGGCACCTTCACCGATCTGCTCGTCGCCGGCTTCGTCAATCATCCGCCGGTCGCGATCAGCAGGAACGCAACGACTTCGGCCGGAGCCGCGTGCACTGCGACGATTCATTCGGACGTGCTCGACGACGGTTCGTTCGATCACGACCGTGGAGACGCCATGACGCTGTCGCTCAATCCGGCCGGGCTGTTCGGACTCGGACCGCATACGGTGTCACTCGTCGCGACCGATAGTCACGGCGCATCGAGCGCGGCGACCTCGACGCTGACCGTCGCCGATCGGAGCGCGCCGACGATCGGCGATCTGTCGGTGGACAAGCCGGTGCTGTCGCAGCAGGATCGTCGCCGGATGGAGCTCGTCACCGTCTCGTACGCCGCCGCGGACAATTGCGGACCGGTGACCACGGAGCTCGTCGTGTCGAGCAGTGCACCGACCGAAGGCGAGTCGAGGGAGCGCCGTGCCGACTTCGAAGTAATCGACGCGAACCATGTCCTGCTGGCCACCGACCGGGAAGACCATGGCGATCGCATCTTCACGATCGCGGTGGTCGCCAGCGATGGCGCCGGCAACCGATCGACGGCGTCGACGGTGGTGCGCGTCGCGTCACGCTGAGCGATGCAGAATGACTTCCTGCGAACCCAATCGTAAATGCCGCTCTCAGCGAATCTCGGGCGAGGATCAGCGGGACACGGTCAGAGGCTGTCGCGCCGGCGTGGCCGTACCGCTTCGGAACTCGGCGTCGGAAGCGGTGTACCACAGGCCGATCCCCCACCCCGGTTGTGCATCACCGACGGCATCGCCTTGCGCAGCCCGTCCAGCCGCCACACGAAGTCTTCGCGCGGGCTCAGGACCACCCTGCAGGTCGGCCGATCGTGAGGAAACGGGAGCGGCTCGCCGCGCGCCTCGATGCGCGCGCGGACCGCCGCCGGGATGTAGTTTTCGACCAGATCCGCGAGCGCCCCCAGAAAGGCATCGGCTGCGGCCCGGCTGCGCGCCACCGTGAAGATCTCTTCGAACCGATCGAACACCAGCACCGGCGTCACCGGATTGTTCCGCCAATCCCAGAACACGACTCGATAGAGGTATTCCCAGAGCGTCTCCTCGGCCTCGGCGACCTGCGGAGGCGCGAGCGCTTCTTCCTCGAGCGGCCGCGGCGCGTGCTCGCGAACCGATCTGGCGATCAGCGCGCGGACCTGCGCGATGTAGTCGGGACGCAGGCGGTGGCCGATGCGATCACTGAGCACCGTCCTGATTGGTCGGTTTCCGGCGCGTTCCTGATTGGGCCGGTTGGCTCGCAAGGATGCTACCGGTCGGGAGCGACCAATAGTACCAACGAGCGATCGGCGGGCGACGAACACGCGGACGGCCGGCGGAGAAGCGCGCGGCCGCCTACTCGTAGCGCAGCGCCTGGACCGGATTCACGCGCGAGGCGCGTCGCGCCGGAAGGTACGCGGCGAGGAAGGTGACCCCGAGGACGATCGGAATCACGATGAGGAGCGCGGCGAAGTCGCGCTCGTCGTTCCCCGACGGGAACGCCGCAGCCAGCACCCGCCCCGCGCCGACGCTGGCGACCAGGCCGAGGACGAGGCCGATCACGGCGAGGACGAGACCCTGGCGCAGCACCATCCGCAGTACGACGCCACGGTCGGCGCCGATCGCCATGCGGATCCCGATCTCCCGCGTGCGGCGGCTGACCGCGTAGGCGACCAGGCCATACAGACCGACGATGGCGAGGCCGAGGCCCATCAGGCCCATCCCCGCAACCGTCGTGATGAGCACGTTGAAGATGCTGACGGCACGCATCTGATACAGCCGTTCCATCGTCCGCACGTTGTAGATCGGCATGTTGGGGTCCAGCCCGCGGACGACTTCGCGGAGCGGCGCGGCCAGGCTCGCAGCGTCGCCGGACGATTCGGCCAGGAGGACCATCTGCTGCTGCGCCGCACCTCCCTGGCGGTAGGGGAAGTAGACGAATTCGGTCGGCGGCTCGGCGATGAAGATGTACTTGCTGGTCTTGGCGAGGCCGACGACCTGCACCCAGGGGCGGTCGTTGCGGGCAAGCTGGAAGCGCTTGCCGATCGGGTCCTGGTTCGGCCAGTAGTGCTGCGCGAACTGCTGGTTCACGATCGCCACGCGCGGCGCGCCATCGGCATCGTCGCGGCGGAAGTTGCGGCCCTCGACCAGCACGAGACTCATCGCGTCGAAATAAAACTCGTCGATGTTCGCCGACACCACGCGCGCACTGTCCTTGCCAACTGGAAACTGAAAGCCTTCCGGAACGACCGCCGCCGACCCGAATTGATTCGTCATCGGTACCGAGGACGTCATCGCGACAGTCTTGACGCCGGCCACCGTCCTCGCGCGCTCCGCCACCTGTTCGAAGAACTGCTTCGATTGATCGTCGGTGTAGTGCACGAGCGACGGATCGAAGCTCATCATCAGGAGATGATCGGTGCGGTAGCCGGGCCCCTGGGCCAGCTGACGCTGGAACTCGCGGTACATGAACAGCGCGATCACCAGCAGCACCACCGATACGGCAACCTGGCCGCCGACGAGCAGCGGCCGTCCCCACCGGCGCCGGCGCCCGGGCCCGATGCTGTCGCCCGACTTCATCACCGCCGTGAGATCCGTGCGAGTCGCCTGAATGGCCGGCACCAGGCCGAAGAGCACGGCGCTCGTCACCGCGACGATCATGCTGAACGCGAGCGCCCGCTGATCCATGCGGAACGCCAGCGCGATCGGAAGGTCGGTGGGGATTTCGATCTGGCGGAACAGCGTCATGCCGGCATAGCCAACGGCAAGACCGGCGATGCCGCCGGCGATCGCGAGCAGCAGGCTCTCGGTCACCAGTTGCCGCACGAGCCGGCCGCGGCCGGCGCCGATCGCGAGGCGCAGCGCCATCTCCTTTGCGCGCGCCGGCGCGCGGCTGGTCAGCAGCCCCGCGACATTGGCGCACGCGACGAACAGCACGGCGAGCGCGAGCGTGGACAGCATCGCGATCAGCGTCGCGTCCGGTGGATCGGCCGACATCCGCGCCTGCAGTTCCGTGCGCACCGCAAGCCGCCGATTCTTGTTGGTGTCCGGATAGGCCCGTTCGAGATCGGTGCCGATCGTGGTCAACTCGGCCTGCGCGTCCGCCTGCGTGACGCCTGGACGCAGGCGGCCCTTGACGTTCAGGTTCCGGGCGTCGCGCACCTGCAGCGAGCCGATTCTTGGATCGGTGATGAGACGGGGCGACATCATCAGCGGCACGAAGAAGTCCGATCGGACGAACTGATCGAGGCCGGTGAACTCTGACGGCGCGATGCCGATCACCGTCAGCTCGTTTCCGTTGATCCGCACGCTGCGGCCGAGGACAGTGGGATCGGATCCCAGCTCCTCTTCCCAGAGGCGCCGGCCGAGCACCACCACGGCATCGCGGCCGGGCACCTGATCTTCGTCGGGGCGGAAGCTGCGTCCCAGCGTCGGCTCGACGCCCATCAAGGGGAACATGTTGGCGCTCGCCAGCATGCCCATCTTCAGTTTGGGTGATTGCCTCGCATCGACGGCAAAGCCGGCCGTGAGGTAGTCGAACGCCGCCAGGCCCTCGAACGACCGGCTGCGATCGCGGATGTCGATGTAATCCTTATACGAAGAGACGAGCGCGCTCGCGTTGAACGCCTCGATCGGGCTGGTCGAGCCGACGGTGAATACCTCGCCCGGCCGCGCCACCGGCAGCGGTCGCAGCAGCAGGGCGTCGGCAAAGCTGAAGATCGCGCAGTTGGCGCCGATGCCGATCGCCAGCGACAGCACCGCGACGACGGTGAAGGCGGGGCTGGCGGCCAGCGTACGGCATCCGTACTTGACGTCCTGCCACAGCCGCTCCACCCATACAAAGCCCGGGAACGTCCGCTGCGAGTCCATCATGGCCTGCGCTCCTGAAAGAAGTGTAGACGAACAGGACGGCGACAGGGTTCAGCCGGCTCGGCTCATGCGAACGGCGTCACCCGAAGGCAGACGCTATTTGCGAACAGCCAACAGCGCGTCGCCTTGTCGCCGGCAGATGGGCAGAGTAGACTCCGGCGCGATTTGGTCAGCCGATCAGAGATGCGCGCTCGCGACCGGCGTCGTTCTTCCGGCGGGCGACTGATTGCGCTCGCGAGCGCGCTGTTCCTCGCGTCGATCGCCTGGTCGCAGTGCTCGAAGCCTGCTCCGCCACCCGGGCATCCGCCGGCGCTGCTCGGCGACATGAAAGCGGTGGTCTCGGTCAAGGAGCTGATGGCGAACATGATCGACCCGCTCGCCGACAACATCTTCGACGCGGTGTGGTGGGAGAACGGCCCAGGCGGGATGAAGGAACACCGCCCGAAGACCGACGAAGACTGGGAGAAGGTCAGCATCGGCGCCGTGACGATCGCCGAGGGCATCTACCTGCTCAAGGTGCCGCGGCCGTTCGCGCCGCCCGGCGACGTCAACAACAGCGTCGGCCCGAACGCGCCGGAGCTGGCGCCGGCTCAGATCAAGGCAAAGCTCGACAAGGATCCGGTGCTCTGGAACGCGAAGATCGAGGCGCTGCGCAACGTCGCGCTTGCGACGCTCGACGCGGTGAAGCGCAAGGACGTCGACGCGCTGTTCCAGGCCGGGGCCGACCTCGACGTCGCCTGTGAGGAATGTCACCTCGAGTACTGGTACCCGGGCGATCGGCAGACCGTCCTGCAGGAGAGAAAAGCACGGGCCACATACGGCAAGCCTCGCGCGCCGTCGCAGTCACCTTCTCAGCCGAAGCAGTAGCCGCGGCTACTCGAGATCGCACGCGAGCCGGAGATTCTGACCAGATGGTCAGGAAGTATTCAGGTGCGGGGCCGTGCGCCGGTCGGCTATCATCTCCGGTCAGTCTTCCGAGGAGGCATCGTGAAGCGTCTTCTGCTCGGCTTCGCCGGCGCCGTGGTTCTCTCGAGCGCAACCGTTTACGCCCATCACTCGTTTGCCGCCACCTACATCGTCGACAAAGAAATCAAGATCGAAGGCGACATGGTGCAGTTCATGTTCCGGAACCCGCACTCGTTCGTGCACGTGCAGGCGCCGGATTCGGAAGGGGCGATGCAGCGCTGGGCGGTCGAGTGGGCGGCGGCGGGCCAGTTGACGGGCATTTCGCGCGACACGCTCAAGCCGGGCGATCACGTCATCATCACCGGCAATCCGGGCCGCACCGCCGAGGACCACCGCCTCCGCATGCGCAGCATCCTGCGCCCGAAGGACGGGTTCAAGTGGAGCGGAGATTTTCAGTGAAAAGCACTCGTAATTAAGAATTTGGAATTAAGAATTGAGAATGCGTGTCGAACTCGACGACGAATTCTTAATTCTTACTTCTTAATTCTTAATTGCACGATCTCAGGAGCAGCCGGTCACCGCGACGAAAGAGGGATCTATGAGGCGCACGATTCCGACGGTCCTCACCGTTCTCCTTCTGGGTTCCTGGACGTTCACCGGGCGCGCAGCGGATGCAGTCCGGGCGGCAGCGACTGACACCGATTCCCCGGTGACGTTCGCGAAGGACGTCGCGCCGATTCTCTACGCGCGCTGTATCGGCTGTCACCGCGTCGGCGAAGTGGCGCCGATGTCGCTCGTCACCTACGACGACGTGCGGCCGTGGGCGAAGTCGATCAAACGCAAGGTGACCGCGCGTGAGATGCCGCCGTGGGGCGCCGATCCGCGCTTCGGCGCCTTCAAGGACGATCAGAGCCTCAGCGACACTCAGATCGCGACCATCGCGAAGTGGGTGGACACCGGTGCGCCGCGCGGCCGCGACGCGGATCTGCCGCCGGTGCCGACGTTCTCCGCGGGCTGGTCGCACGGCGAGCCGGATGCGGTCATCGAGATGCCGGTCGACTTCGAGATCCCGGCCGAGGGCGAGGTGCCGGTCACCGACTTCTTCAGCAGGTCGCCGTTCACCCACGACGTCTTCGTGAAAGCGCTCGAGGTGCGTCCGGGCACGCCCGGCGTCGTGCATCACGCCGGCCTCTACGTGATCGATCGGCTCCCCGACGGCGCGTCGCTGGTCAACGGCCGCATCGTCGACGCCAACGGCAAGGCGATGTCGCGCAACCAGGTCGCGCGGGCGAACGGCGGGACGAGCACGGAGGAGATCCAGAAGCTGCTGTCGTTCGTGCCGGGACGCGGCTACGAGTCGTACCAGGGCGACGCCGGGCAGTTGATCAAGGCCGGATCGTACATCGACTTCTACATGCACTACACGCCGTCGGGCACGCCGCAGAAGGATCGCACGCGGCTCGGCCTGTATCTCGCGAAGCCGGGCCAGGAGGTCGGCCACCAGATCTATCACTCGTTCAGCGCGGCGGGCCCGACCACCTACATCGTCGAGGGGCAGCCCTACGCGCCGCAGCGCCAGCAGCGGAACGATCCGAACAGCGTCGAGGGCGGCGTGAACCTGCCGAACATTCCGCCGTACGCGGAGAACTGGAAGGTCGTCAGCATCCACACCATTCGCGAGCCGATCACGCTCTACGGGCTGACGCCGCACCTGCACCTGCGCGGCAAGAGCATGAAGTACACGCTCACGCTGCCCGACGGACGAGAGGACGTCCTGCTGGACGTCCCGAAGTACGACTTCAACTGGCAGCTGTATTACGAGCTGGCGACGCCGCGCCACATCCCGGCCGGCAGCAAGGTCACCGTCGTCACGCTGTTCGACAACTCCGCGAAGAACAAGTACAACCCCGCGCCCGACAAGGAAGTGTTCTGGTCGGAGCAGAGCTGGGACGAGATGTACGCGCCGCAGGCGCGCATCACCGTCGACTCGCGGGAGTTGCGTGGCACGAAGGGGGCAGCGGAACAACAGCGCTGACCTCCGGCATCACGCAATTAAGAATTTGGAATTGAGAATGAAGAATGCACCTCCACGAATTCTTAATTCTCGCTTCTTAATTCTTAATTGCTCCGATCTCAGAACGCGTTGCCGATGAACGGCAGCATCCGGCCCCAGTACATCACGCCGACCCACAGGAACAGCGAGGTCGCCGCGACTATCTTGGCGGCGACGGGCGCATCGTGTCCGGGGCCGATGCCGTCCACGTGCCTGGAGAGGCCACTGAGGTAGAAGACGATCACGTTCAGGCCGGCGAGCGCGATGAAGAGCAGCTTGAAGGCGAACGCGACGTTGTGGATGTACTGGAACGGATCGCCGGCGAAGAACAGGAAGCCGGTCACCAGGTTGATCAGGAATCCGAGCACCGCCCACGGCATCAGGCGTTGAATCGGCCCTACCGGCAGGCCTTTCGCCATCCCGAGAAGCCGCAAATCGAAGACGCCGACGATCCCGACCAGCAGCGCGAGGCCCATGAAATGCAGCGTCTCGCACAGCGGCCAGATCCATGGCACGCCGCCGGCCACGGCCCATGACAGTCTGGTGTTGTGCAGCCAGGTCGAGAACGCCTGGATCATCAGGGCAACCTGTTCTGCAGTCCGGGCGCGCCTGACACCGGGCCGAAGTAGGCCATCAACCGGCCCGCGGTAATCGCCCCGGCCCACAGGACCAGCGACGCGACGGCGAGCGCCCGCGCTGACGCCGCCAGCGCGCGCCGATCGATCGCCTCGTCCGCGAACACGCGGCGGCGCATCAGCACCATGACGATCACCGCGAAGAGAATGCAGCCCATCTTGATGTAGAACACGCGGTTCGTCAGCTTCGTCGTCGCGTCGGCGACGAGCAGCGCCGTGCCGGAGAGCGTGTTGACCCAGAACGCGAGCCACATGATCCGGAAGAAGCGCTCGAACGGCGCGAGCGGCAGCGTCCTGGCGACGCCGAGGATCCGCAGGTCGATGGCGACGTTGAGGCCGACGAGAAATCCGAGCCCGACCGTGTGCATGAACAGGATCGTCGGGTAGGCCCACAGCGAGCTCGACTCACGGACCCATGTTCCGAAGGCGCTGTTCTCCAGCGACGCGAGAAACTGCATCATCTGCAGACGAAGTTCGCGGCCTCGTCGATGCTGCCGCTGCCGGTGTAGGTGGCGACCTGCGGATACGGACACAGCGGACGCGTGCGATCGACGGTGCCGCTGGTCCGATGCGACGCGATGATGCGTACTGGCGCCTTGCCCTGCTCGACCCACTGCTCGATGGCGCTCGTCGTGTCGAAAGTGTCGGGTCCTTCGCCGCCGCGGCAATGCCCCATGCCCGGCGCCATGAAGAGCGCCACCGACGCGCGCGCAGTCGAGGCGCCAAGCGCCTTGACCACGCTGTCGTAGTAGTTGACGCTCGTCAGCGGCCCCACTAGCTGATCGGCCCAGCCGTGATACATGAGCAGCTTTCCGCCGCGGCGAACGAACGGCTCGATGTGCGGGTTGATCGCGTTGATGGTGCCGCCGTCCACCTTGTCGGCAGCGGCGACGTCGCGATCGAGCTCGAACGAGCGCCAGTCCCACGCCGGATCCTTGAACACGACGTAGCGGTACTGGTCGATCGCAGTGACCGTCGGTTCGGGTCCGCCGATGAGACCGGCCCATCCCAGCTCCGCGCCGGGCGCGTAGCCCGGAAAGATCAGCTCGCCCTTTTTGGTCTTCACCGGGCTCAGCACGGTCCGGACGCTGTCTTTCTGCCGGGCGGTGAGAAAGTCGAGGTGCGACGGATCGAAGTGACACTTCGTCGGATCGCCGATCAGCCCGTCCTTCAGGCCGTCGAGCGCGTCGCACTGCTCGAGGACCGCCTTGTGGATCAGCGGGTAGGTGTCAGGTGGAATGAACGCCGCCGGATCGCCAAGCACCGCCTTGCCGATCGCGAGCTGCCAGGCGTTGAGGTGCGTGCGCGGATTCGCCTGCGAGCCGGCGACGATGCCGTCGAAGTCGTCGGGGTATCGTTGCGCCTCGGCGAGGCCCTGACGGCCGCCCGTCGAGCAGCCGTTCCAGTAGGAGAACTTCGGAGCGGTCCCGTAGAAGGCGTTGATGATCGCCTTCGCCTTCACTGTCATCTCGTGCTCGGATCGATAGGCGAAGTCGACGAACTTCTCGGGGTGGCCGAGCGCGAACGCTCCGCTGGTGCCGGTGTGTCCGGTGTCCGTGGACGTCGTCGCGTAGCCACGTTGCAGCGCATCGGCCATCGCCGGATAACTGATCACGCCGGCCCAACCGCCGTTGCCGACCGCCTGCAGCTTCCCGTTCCAGCCGGCCGCCGGCAGCCACACTTCGATCCTGATGTCGGAGTCGCTCGTCGGGGTCAGCGTCGCCGCGACGCGGCAGAACGCCGGGAGATCCTTGAACGGATCCGGCGCGCCGCCGGCGCGTCCTCGTGCGCCGCGTCCCTGGCCGGCGCCATCCGCCGCCGCCGGCACGGTGAAGGCACCCGCTGCCACCGTCTGCGCCGCGGTGATCGTCGCCTGCTGAAGGGTCAGCGACTTGAGGCTCTCACACGTCGCTGCGCGCGCGCTCGCCGCAGAGTTGAGCAGAAGGGTGACGCACGCGCAGCCCGCAATTTGGAGTTTGGAATTACGAATTAAGAATTCGTGGAAGCTGTTGGTTCTGGCAGATTGCATATCCCATCCTCGGAGCGCGTTCGCGCGGCAGCGTGACGCGAATTCTCAATTCTTAATTCCTACTTCTTAATTCCTACGGAGCAGGCAACGCGATCCTGAAGGTGCTCCCGCGTCCCTCGGCCGACTCGAGGCTCAGGCGCCCGCCGCACACTTCGACGGCCCACTTGGCGATGGCGAGGCCGAGGCCGCTGCCGCCCTCGCCGCGTCCGGATGCCTCGCCGCGGTCGAAGCGGTGGAAGATCCGCGTCGCCGCCTCGGCCGCAACGCCCGGCCCGCTGTCGATCACGTCGACCGCCGGACCGCTCGCCGCATCCGAAATCCGGATGCGGATCCGGCCGCCCTGCGGCGTGTACTTGATCGCGTTGTCCACCAGGTTGATCAGCGCCTGGCGGAGCACGACGCGATCGCCGACGCCGCGTCCGGGGCCGCTTCGCTCGGTGGTCAGCGACTGATGCTTCTCCTCGGCGAGTACGCCGAGATGGGAGACCACTTCGTCGGCGAGCGCCTGGAGATCGATGATCTCGACCGACGGTTTCATCAGCCCCGCCTCGGCGCGCGACACCGTGAGCAGCCGATCGACGAGCAACGACAGCCGATCGACCTCCTCGAGCATGCTGCCGATCGTCGCCTGGTACGACGCTTCGTCGCGGCGCTCGCGCAGCGCGACTTCACCGACGCTGCGGATGGCCGTCAACGGCGTGCGCAGCTCGTGCGACACGTCCGCCGTGAAGCGCCGCATCTGCTCGAACGACCCCTGCAGGCGCGCCAGCATCTCGTTGATCACCGCCGCCAGTCGCCCGAGCTCGTCCCGCGGGTTGCCGACCGGCAGCCGCTCGTCGAGCCGATCGGCGGTGATCGAATGCGCCCGTTCGGCGATCTGATCGACCGGGCGGAGCGCCCGCCGCGCCAGCGAGTATCCGCCGACGCCGGCCGCCACGACGGCGAGCGGCAGGCTGAGCACGAGCGTGATGATCAGCTCCCGGATCGTCCGGCGCATGCCGGCCTCCGACCGTGCGACCTGCAGCACCACCGGCCGGCCGGCGATCTTCGACGGCCCGCTCAGGACGCGAAACGGCACGGTGCCGGTCGCCACGGCGACGATGTGATTGTCCGCGCGCCTGGCCAGCGCCGCGCTTTCGGCGAGCGGTTGCCGCTCGGCAACCGCGGTGCGATAGACGAGCGAGCCCTCCGCGGTCCACACCTGCAGCCACGGCGCGTCTTCGTCGTCTCCCGTGGCCCCCTCGAACCAGGTCAGCGACCCGTCGGGCTTCTGCTCTGCCATCTCGGCGGCCCAGCGCAAGTCGCCGCGCAGCCGGTTGTCGAGCGCTCGCGATGCGCCGGCGTTCACGAACCACAGCAGGCATCCGGCGTAGATCGCCAGGACGACGACCATCGCGCCGGCGTACCACATCGTCAGGCGGAAGCGCACGCTGGCCGGCGTCATGGTTCGCCCTCGCGCAGCACGAAGCCGACGCCGCGGACTGTGTGGATCAGCTTCACGACGTGATCGGCGTCGACCTTCCGGCGCAGCCGCGCGATGTGCACGTCGATGACGTTGTCGAGCGGCACCGTGCGCGTCTGCTCCTTCCACACGTCGCGCGCCAGCGATTCCCGCGACACCACCTGCCGCTCGTGCGCCATCAGGTAATAGAGCAGCTCGAATTCACGAGCGGTCAGGTCGATCGCGCGGCCCGCGCGCGTCGCCGACCGCGACACGACGTCGACGTCGAGATCGCCGACCGTGACCCGCAGCGGATCGCTCGCGCGGCCGCGACGCAGCAGCGCACGGATGCGCGCCAGCAGCTCCGCGAACGCGAACGGCTTGACGAGATAGTCGTCGGCGCCGCTGTCCAGGCCGCGCACGCGATCGTCGAGCGTGTCGCGCGCCGTCAGCACCAGCACCGGCGTCTTCACGCCGCGCCCGCGGAGCGTCCGCAGGATCGTCAAGCCATCGCGGCCCGGCAGCATCACGTCGAGGAGAATCGCGTCGAACGACTCGGTGGCCGCGCGGTAGAATGCCCCTTCGCCGCTCAGCTCGACCGTCACGTCGTAGCCCTCTCCTGCCAGACCGTGCTCGAGCGCCTGGGCGACCTTCGGTTCGTCTTCGACGACGAGAATCTTCACGTCCGCCTGGCGCGGCATCGTAGCCGAGCGCGCCCGCGCCGGCACCTGAAGAGATTCTGAATGGGCCGTCAGGATCAGGTCAGGACGCTCGACAGGCGGTCGGATGCCAGGTGGACCCATCGGCGAGTTTCTTGAAGTGGGTGCTCGTGAAGAAGCGGGTGTTGAGGTACTGCGGATCCTGGACGATCGTCGTCACCACCAGCCAGCGATCGCCGTTGTCCTCTGGTCCGAGCACGTTGAAGTACTCGGCGAGCAGCGCGTTCGCGCTGAACGGAACGCCGTTCTTCCGCAGGTAGCCGGGCCGGATGTGCGTCGTGACGACCTTGAGCGCGCCGCTCGGTCTGGGCGGCGTACCACCGAACATGCCGCCGCCGCGGCCGCTCAACTCCCACGCCGCTAGAGAGTCTCCCTGCCAGGTCGACGCCGATGCCGCCGCATCGCCGCGTGGCGGACCGAAATGGAAGAGGCGCGTCTGTGTGCCCGCCTCGGTGTCGATGCGCAGCGTCGTCTCGTTGTCCCACGTGACGTGGATGCGACCGGGGACGCGCATGATCGCGGGCGCGGCGTAGGCGCGGCACGCTTCGCCCGTCGCTTCGTCGCGCAGCGGATCCCACGCGTCGGCCTGGCGCCGGCCGGCGGGATTCAACGGCACGCTGTCGTAGTCCCCTTTCGCCGGCGTCACCATTCGCCAGCGCCAGTCCTCGGTGACCACCGACACCCAGTAACCGGTGAAGTCCGAAGGGGCGGTCGCACGCGGGCTCTGTTGCGGCTGCTGCCCGCGCGCCCCGCGACCCTGGCTCAGCGCCGCTGCTTGCGACGCTGATTGCGCGAACAGCGCCGCGGCGGCCAGCCACGCGCCTGCCGCTGCCAAGAGCGCTCGCGCCGGTGTAAAGCCTGTCATCGCTGCGCCGCGATGCATTTCGAGGTGAGAAACCCGATCTTGTCGCGGAAATCGGGATACATCGTTTCCGCGCCGCCGCGCGTCGCCTCGACCGGCAGTCCGCAGCGGCTGGCGAAGTCCGACGTCGCGTTGTTCGTGCCGGGCAGGCTGTGCGGCACGATCCCCGGCTTGCGATCGACTTCTTCGACGACCTGACACGGATACGGCGGCACCCACTGATGCAGATCCAGCTCGTAATCGGTGGTGCGGATGAACGGTTCGGTGAGGTAGACCGGGTCGGTCGTGATCGCGGCGACGGTCAGGACGTCGCCGTGCAGCATCCAGTGCTCCGTGAGCGTCGCCTGATCGCTGCGCGGCAGGCCGTTCCGGCGCACGTAGCCCTCCTTGAGATGCGTCGTCTTGATCGTCAGGACGTCACCTTGCCACGTGCCGGTCGAGAATCCGGCCCAGGTGTGCGGCGCGTTCGGCGACGGATGCGGGCGCCCGTCCATGTAGATCGATCGATCGACGGAGCGCAGCCACTCGGCGTGCCACGCCGTCACCTGGCGCGACACCGGATCGACGTCCTTCCAGATGCGGAGCGGCGACGGTCCGCGCCAGATGTAGTCGGCCGAGTGCGGGCGGCACTGCCACTCCGACAGCGTCTGGATCGACGCCTCCCACGTCATCGCCCGCATGCGCGCGGCGTCGTTGATCGGGATGCCGAGGTAGTCGCCGAGCTCGGGACCGGGGACGCGCTCCGGCTCGTCCTCATGGAAGCGCGGCGCCCACTCGCCGGTGAAGTCGACGCCGTTCGGCGACACACGCTGCACCGCGTCGTCGTACTCGACGAGCGACTGCGACTGGCCGCGACCCTGCTCCGCCGAAGGCGATCGTTGTTGAAACCCGGAAGCCGAAGGCGAAGGCGCTCGCGCGACGAGCGGAATCGTCAGCGCCGCGGCGATCGCGGCACACACACCAGTCCGGCTTGGATGCATGGCCGAAAGTGGGGCGAGTATACTTGGGCGCCTTGCGATCGCCAAGCTCTGATATGTCACCGCAGCAGGTCCGTACTATCGCGTTGTGCGCGATCGTCGTCGTCCTTGACGGTTTCGATACGCAGTGCATGGGCTTCCTGGTCCCGGTGATCTCGGAGAATCTGCACATCGCGCTGCCGTCGTTCGGACCGGTCCTGTCGGCGGCGCTGGTCGGGCTGATGGTCGCTGCGATGGCCAGCGGCCCGATCGCGGATCGCTGGGGACGCCGCTGGGTGGTGATCGTCTCGGTGCTCGTGTTCGCGCTGTTCGCGCTGCTGACCGCACGCGCGCAGTCGCTGCAGGAGCTCGTCCTCTACCGGTTCCTCACCGGGCTGGGGCTCGGCGGCGCGATGCCCAACGCAGTCGCGCTGACGTCGGAGTTCACGCCGAAGCGGCTGCAGGCGATCGTGATCGGGGCGATCTTCACGGGGATGCCGGCCGGCGCAGTGATCGCAAGCCAGGCGGCGGCCTTCATGATTCCGCGCTGGGGCTGGCGCTCGGTGTTCGTCCTCGGCGGCGCGCTGCCGCTCGTGCTCGCGGTCGTGCTGATCGCACGGCTGCCGGAATCGGCGGAATGGATCGAATCGCGCGCGCGCGGACGCCTCACGGCGCGGCGGACCGTGCCGGTGCGAGACCTCTTCACCGACGGCCGCGCCGCCGGGACGCTGCTCCTGTGGATTCCGTTCTTCATGAACCTCTTGATCCTGTACTTCGTCCTCAGCTGGCTGCCCTCGCTGCTGCGGCAATCCGGACTGTCGATTGCGGCCGGCGTCCAGGCGGTCGCCGCCTTCAGCCTCGGCGGCATGCTCGGGACGCTGACGCAGGGGCATATCATGCGCGCCACTGGAACGCGCACCGCGCTCGTCGGCGAGTTCGCGCTGTGCATGCTGCTGATTCCGTCGCTGGCGTCCGCCGCGTCGTCCGCGGCCCTGATGCTGACGATCATCTTCGTGCTCGGCGTCTGCGTGCAGGGTGCACAGGCCGGTCTGAACGCGCTCGCCGCGATGTTCTACCCCACCCCGATCCGCGCGACCGGGGTCGGCTGGGCGCTCGGGGTCGGGCGCGTCGGCTCGATCGTGGGCCCGTCGGTCGGTGGCCTGCTGCTGTCGATGCAGTGGACGCCCGATCGCATCTTCATGGCCGGCATGGCGCCCGCCATCTGTGCGGCTGCCGCGATCGTCGTCGCTGCGACGAGAAAGAACCCGTCATGGCTGATGGCTGATGGCTAATGGCTGATGGCAATGGCGATAGTCGAGAACCATTAGCCATTCAGCCATCGGCCATTCGAGCCATCAGCCATGAGCCGTCAGCCATGTCGAAGTTCCTATGAAACTGTGCCGCTTCAACGAAGGACGCCTGGGAGTCGTCGACGGCGATCAGATCCGGGACGTGACCGCGGCGCTCGACGTGCTGCCGGCCTGTCGCTATCCGCTGCCGCCCTTCGATCCGTTGATCGCCAACCTCGACGCGGTCGTCGCGCGCGCGCGGACGGTCGCCGCGCGGGCCGATCCGGTTCCCGTGCGATCGGTGACCCTGCTCAGCCCTGTGGCGAACCCTGGCAAGATCGTCTGCGCGCCGGTGAACTATCAGAAGCACCTCGACGAAGTACGCGACGACGAGTCGCTGCACCACAACGTCACCACGACGATGGCGCCGATTCAGACAGCGGGGCTGTTTCTGAAGGCGACGAGCGCGCTCGTCGGTCCGGGCCAGGGTATCGCGCTTCGCAAGGTCGACCGCCGGAACGATCACGAGGTGGAGCTCGCGGTCGTCATCGGCAGGCGGGCGAACAACATCTCCGCGGACAGCGGCTACGACTACGTCGCTGGCTACGCCATCGGGCTGGACATCACGATCCGTGGCCCGGAGGAGCGGAGCCTGAGGAAGTCGCCCGACAGCTACGCGGTCCTGGGCCCGTGGCTCGTCACGCGGGACGAGATTCCCGACCCGGGCCAGCTCGATCTCCGGATATCTGTCAACGGCGAGCGGCGTCAGAGCTCGAACACCAGATATCTCATCCTCGGCGTGCCTCAGCTGATCGAGTACGCCTCGGCGTTTTACACGCTCAATCCGGGCGACGTCATCTTCACCGGCACGCCCGAAGGCGTCAGCCCGATCCAGCCGGACGACGTCATCGCCGCATGCATCGAGAAGATCGGCACGATGGAAGTGAAAGTGCGGGCCGCATGAACACGACGACGTTTCACGACAAGCCTCAGGCCTCGCCGCAGCTGAGGGCGCTCTACGAGCGGCTGTCGGCCAAGAACACCGCACCGCTCTGGGAAGTGCTCGGCGAGATCGTGACGCCGCAGCCGAAGGCGGGATGCGTGCCCGCATTGTGGCGCTACGACGACGTGCGCGCGCTGCTGTTGGAGGCCGGCGCGCTCATCTCCGCGCAGGAAGCCGAACGGCGGGTGCTCGTGCTCGAGAATCCAAGCCTGCGCGGCCAGTCGCAGGTCACGCCGACGCTCTATGCCGGCGTCCAGCTCGTCATGCCCGGCGAGACCGCGCCGACGCACCGCCATTCCGCATCGGCGCTGCGATTCGTGCTCGAGAGCGGCGACGGCGCCTACACCGCCGTTGACGGCGAGCGTACGACGATGCACGCCGGCGATTTCATCCTGACGCCGTCGTGGACTTATCACGATCACGGCAACCCGGGCGACCAGCCGGCGATCTGGCTCGACGGCCTCGACATCCCGCTCGTGAACCTGTTCAGCGCCAGCTTCGCCGAACATCATCCGGAGGAGGTCCAGCCGGTGCTGCGGCCCGAGGGCGATGCGATGTCTCGCTACGGCGCCGGGCTCATGCCGGTGGACTTCACGCCGGAACGCCGCTCGCCGATGCTCTCGTACCCGTACGCGCGCAGCCGCGAGGCGCTCGACCGCCTGCAGCGCAACGGCCCGGTCGATCCGGTGCACGGCGTCAAGATGCAGTACGTGAATCCGGCGACCGGCGGCTACCCCATGCCGACGATCGCGGCATTTCTGCAGCTGCTGCCCCGCGGCTTCGAGACCAGGTCGTATCGATCGACCGACGCGACAATTTTCTGCGCTGCCGAAGGACGCGGCACCAGCCGCGTCGGCGATCAGCGCTTCACCTGGGGACCGCGTGACGTGTTCGTGGTGCCGTCGTGGGCGCCGGTGTCCCACGACGCGGACGAGGAGGCGGTGCTCTTCAGCTTCTCCGACCGGCCCGCGCAGAAGTCGCTCGGGCTGTGGCGCGAGCAGCGCGAGTAGACCGCAGACGGAGAGGCCATGGGTACGCTGACGATGACGCCGCCATTCAAGGCCGACCAGGTGGGCAGCCTGCTGCGCCCCGCCAATCTGCTCGAGGCGCGGGAACGGCGGCGGCGCGGCGAGATCACGGCCGCCGACCTGCGCCGCATCGAGGACGCGGCGATCCGCGACGTGGTCGCGATGCAGGAGCGGATCGGGATGCCGTCGATCACCGACGGCGAGTTCCGCCGCGGCCTCTGGCACATGGACTTCGTCTGCGACTTCGCGAACGTGCAGCAGGCGCCCGGAATTCCCATCAAGTTCCATTCGGACGAAGGCGAGATCGAATGGGCGCCGCCCGGCGTGAAGATCACCGGCAAGCTCGCCCGGCCGCATCCGATCTTCGTCGAGGACTTCAAGTTCCTGAAGTCGATCACCACGGCCACGCCGAAGATCACGATCCCGTCGCCGAGCGTGCTGCATTTCCGCGGCGGCCGCCGGGCGATCGACTCCACCGCGTATCCCGACATGGACGGCTTCTACGAGGACCTCGCTCGCGTCTACAGCGAGGAGATCCGCGACCTGGTCGACGCCGGCTGCCGCTATCTGCAGATGGACGAAGTCAACATGGCGTTCTTGTGCGATCCGAACCTGCGCGAGTTCGCGCGGAGCCTGGGCGAGGATCCCGATCAGCTGCCGCACACCTACGCCAGGTTGATCAACGACGCGACCGCGGCGCGGCACAAGGACATGGTCGTGTGCTTGCACCTCTGCCGCGGCAATGCCCGCAGCCACTGGGTCGCCGACGGCGGCTACGAGCCGGTCGCCGAGGTGCTGTTCAACGAGTTCAACGTCGACGGCTACTTCCTCGAGTACGACAGCTCGCGCGCCGGCGACTTCAGCCCGCTGCGCTTCGTGCCGAAGGGCAAGACCGTCGTGCTCGGCCTGGTCACGACCAAGAAGGGCGCGCTCGAACGGAAGGACGACATCAAGCGGCGCATCGACGAAGCGGCCCGCTTCGTCCCGATCGAGCAGCTCGCGCTCAGCCCGCAGTGCGGCTTCGCCAGCAACGCCGAAGGCAACGCGCTGACGGTGGATCAGGAGCAGGCAAAACTGCAGCTGATCGTCGAGACCTCCCGCGAGGTGTGGGGATAGTCATTCGTGGCGTGGCAAGCAACCGCGGAGTGCGCAGAGAACGCAGAGTCTTTCTTCATCTGAGTATGCGGCTCGCTGATCGAGCGGAGAATAGTGTTATTCTCCGCGCTTTCAGCGTTCTCCGAGGTTTACATCACGCCCCGACTCGTTGTCTGACGTGTATCATCACGGCCGGAGGACCCTCATGATCGTGCCCCTGGTTCTCGCGCTGACGCTGCAAGGCGCGGCGGCCGCGCCGGCCGCGAGCGTGCGGGAAGGCAAG
>DATFWL010000028.1:0-8959 GCA_035259385.1 Vicinamibacterales bacterium
CGACGTCCTGCGCAGCATCGCGTCGGGCAATTCGAACAAGATCGTCGCCGACAACCTCGGGATTTCCGAAGAGACCGTGAAAACACACGTGCGAAGCATTCTCGCGAAATTGTCGGCCAACGATCGCACGCACGCGGTCACGATCGCGCTCAAGCGGGGGATCATCGGACCGTCGTAAGTCAGACGCGGACCCGTGGGATCGCGTGAAGGCTGCGTTACGCGAGGAAACGCACGAGCTCCGCGTTGATCCGTTCCGCGTGCGTCCACAGCACGCCGTGCGGTCCTCCGGGCAGCTCCACGAACCTGACGTTCTTGATCATCTTCGCCTGCCGTCTGGACGTTGCATCCGGTGGCAGGATGCGGTCGGCGTCGCCATGAAGAATGAGCGTCGGCACGGTGTTCTTCGGGATGTCCTTGCGGAAGTCCTCGATCCAGCCGTCGACGCACGCGACGGTGCCAATCGCCGAGGCTCCGGCGGCGACGTTCCAATTGTCCTCGAGCACACGTTCACTCACGAGCTTCCCACCGGTGACGTCGAAGTTGTAGAAGTTCCGGAGGAACTCCATCAGGAAGGCCGGGCGGTCCGCGCGAAGCGCGGCCTTGATGCCCTCGAACACCTTGGCGTCAACCCCTTCCGGATTGTCAGGAGCCTTGACGAGATACGGTCCGAGCGTCCCGATCAGCACGGCTTTCCGAACGCGCTTGGTCCCGTACTTTCCGATGTATCGCGTGACCTCGCCTGATCCCATCGAGAACCCGACGAGCGCCACCTTCTTCAGATCGAGCTTCTTCAGCAGCTTGTCGAGATCGGCCGCGAACGTGTCGTAGTGATAACCGACGCCGGGTCTGCTCGAACGGCCGAACCCGCGGCGATCGTACGTAATGACGCGATGTCCTGCGCCGAGGAGCGCGGCCGTCTGCTTTTCCCACGAGGCTCCGCTCAGGGGCCAACCGTGAATCAGCACGACGGGCGATCCGGAGCCGTGATCTTCGTAATACAGCTCGATGGGGGTGGAATTCTCTTTGCCCACAGTCACGGTGGCCATCGTGGCGCTCCCTTTCAGCGGCATTCCAGGAATGCAGCCTTCACACGGTATCAGTATTCGGCGAGCGCAAGCACGGTCAATCGTCGAGTCTTCAGCTCGCTGCCGTTACGGCCGGCCGAGGTTCAGCCGCACGCCGATCATCGCGCGGCGCGGATCGACAAAGAGTGAAGGGCGTCCAAAATTCGGACTGAACAGGTTGTCGAAGGCGAGGCTTTCCTCGGCTGTGTCATTCAGCACGTTGAGCACGTCGAGCAGCATCTCGGCGTGTCCCCCGCGCCCGAACGGAATCGATCGCGACACGCGGACGTCGAGCAGCGACTGCGACGAGAGCCGCCGCGATCCGCGCGGCTCGAGCAGGATGCGCTGATCTCCTTGAGGAGGAGGAAGCCGAACCTGCGCCGCAGCTGCCCATGGCTTCCCGCTGAAGTGCTGGTAACTGGCCCCCAACATGACACGCACCCGCGGTACCTCGATGGTGCCCATGGCTCGAAACATGTGCGGGCGATCGTTCGGCAGACGGCCGTAGGCGTTGGTCAAATTGTTCGGATCTCGTCCGAACGTCGCCGTCGGAAAGGCCGGCGCGACGGTGCTCACCTGCGGATCCGCGGCGCTCGCTCCGCTCGACGCCTGCAGTCCGTACGTCCTCGAAAACGTGTACGACGCCAACCCATGCCACCCTTTCGACGGACGCTTCTCCACGGTCATCACCAGGCCGTTATAGGTGAGCGAATAGCCGTCGGGGTTGGTCAGGAGGAAACGCCGGCTGTTCTTGTCGCTGGTGAGGACGAGCACGGGTAGCGTGCGTCCGTCGGGCAGCGGGACCGTCGCACTGCCATACTGCCCGCCGACGTCCGTCCACGCGATGAAGTCGTCTCCCTCCTTGTGGATGTAGGCAGCCGCCACCGCCAGCCGCGAGCCGAGCTCGCGATCCACGCCGATCGAGTACTCGTCGGTGCGAGGCGTCCGCGTACCCGAGTCGAGCAGCAGGTTGACCTTCGGATCCACCACCGACACCACGGTCGTGTAGCCGCCTGTCGCGGCATCGAATTGGCTGGTGGTGATTGGCGTCACACCAGGGTGAATCGGACTGAGCTCGCCCGTGAGCACTCCCTGGTTGAACCGCCCGTAGCTTCCGCGCACGATCGTCCGGCCGTCCGCTGTGACTTTCGCCGTGATCCCCAGGCGCGGAGACACCACGTTCCAGGTGTAGAGCGTGCCGAGACCGTGAATCGTTCCGCCTGCCGGTCGTCCCCGCGCATCGACCGCATCGAGATCCTGACTGATCGCTCGGCTGTGATCGAAGCGCAGGCCCGCATGGATCGTCAGGCGGTCGTGCAGCGTCAAGGCATCGCTCGCAAAGGCCGCGACGGTGACGAATTGCCCGCCCGAGATCGACGGAGCAGCCGAGATCGCCTGAAACGGCGTTCCTCCGTTGTCGACGTACCGGACGCCGCCGGGAATCACCTGCGTCTGGCGGTGCTCGCCCCGTTCGACCTGCGTCCCGATCTTCCATTCATGATCGGCCGAGAGGAATCGGCGCCGGTAGTGACTGAGCGTCGCCTTCGCCGTCGTGCGAATGAGTGTTGAATCGCCGATCAGTTGCGGGTTGCCGCTGTTGACGCCGGTCAGTCGATCGAATCGATTCGGGATCGAGGGATCGCCGGAACTGGGGTCGTCCGTCCTCAGGTACCTGAAGCGGCCGACACGCACATCCCAGAAGGTGTTCGAGGACAGCGTGTGCGTCAGGTGGCCGAACGTGATCGTCGGCACCGACGCGTGCTGGCGGGTCGTCGCCTCGAACGGCGTCACCACGGTCGGGATTTGAGGGTTCACCCAGAACTCGTCGTGGAAGCTCTGCATCAGCTGCAGACCCGGTGTGAAGCGCCACGTCAGCTTCGCGAACACCTTGTTCTGTTCGTACGTCCTGGGAAACTTCGGGTCCGTGCCCGGCTGACTGTCGTAGTCGCGCAGGTATTGGTAGCCTGCAAAAAACCAGACGCGATCCCGACGAACAGGGCCGCCGAGATTCGTTGTCAGGTCACGGTACCTGGCTCGCGTGTACCCGCTCTGGGATTGCGTCCCCGGGATGGGGAGGACGACTGGCTGCGCCGTCAGGCCCTCAGCCTGGAAGTAGTACGACGCATCGTAGGCGAATTGGTTGCCGCCCTGCCTGGTGACGACGTTGAAAACGGTGCCCTGGATGTTGCCGTACTCGGCCGGCACGCCGACGGACTGCACCTGAACTTCCTGAATGACGTCGACGCTCGGCTCGGCGCGCGATACGCCTGCGCACGGGCATGTGAAATTCGTGCCGTCGATGAGAAAGAGGTTTTCGTTGCCGCCGGACCCGAACGCCGACACGGTCGTCACGGTTCCGCTCGACGGCGACGTCGGCGACACGCCGGGAGCGGCTCGAATCGCATCGAACATGCTGAACCGTCGTGACGGGATCGCTTTGAGGTACTCAGGTCCGAAACGTGTTTCGAAGCCTGCCGCTCGCGCGTCCATGCGGGAGCCGATCCCCTGGACCACGAGCGATTCCTCGAGACCGGCAACTTTCAAAACGACCGTTCGTTCGAGCGTCGCGCCGACGCCGATCCGAATATCCGCTTCGTGATACGCCGCAAATCCCGTGAGCTCGATGTCCAGCGAGTACGTGCCCGGCGTCAGAGTCGGGAACCGGAGCTGCCCTCTTTCGTTCGTGATCATCGTCGCGGGTCCGCCGATCAACGACGGTGACGTGACACGGACCAGCGCACCAGAGAGGACGGCCCCCTGTTCGTCCTTGACCGTTCCGACAAGCGCACCCGTCAGGACCCGGGCGTCAACCGGCAGCGACGCCATGACCCACGCGATGGCGAGAAGGGCCGGAAAGCCACGTCGCATAAGGCACCTCGGATGGTTGCCGCGCAGGCGAGTATAGACCGTTCACTTCACCGCGCTCGTCGGGCGGAAGAAGTTGTCGACGAGATTCTTCGCGACCTTGCGCCCGAGCTGCGCACCGTTCATGGCCGAATGGCGGAAGTGCATCCCGCCGAAGACGCGCGCGTCCACGATTTCCTTCTCGATGTCGTTGAATTGGTCGTACGTCCGGATCGACGGTGACACCGGAGCCGGCGGACCGATGGTCTCGATGCGAACCGGCGTGTCTCCACCGAAGAACGCGCGCATCGTGTCGTACAGAGCATACGACACGCAGGCATGCGCGGCCGGATACTCCGGGTGATTCGGCGTCGTCAAGAACGGCGTCCACGACGGATCCGCCGGCTCCGTCACCGGGTTGCCGTCAGTGTCCGCGCGCCGGATCGCCAATCGCGGGCGCCAGAACATGTAGTGGTACTTCGCGTCGAAGCACCCGATGGCGCCGTCGGACACCGCGGTGAAACCCATGGCGAAGAGCCGCGCGGTCGCGACCACGTCGAGCTGATGGTCCGTTGCCGCCGTCCACAACGTGTTCCGAATCATGACGTTGACTTGACCGGCCCAGAACCGCGCGGTGTCGTCGTCGTACGATGAGCGACGCGTGCTGATGCTCCCGCCCCAGTCGCGCGTCTCGATCCAGTCGTCGGCGTACTCGCCAGACGACAGCGGCGAGGGTCCGTCCGGACGGAACTGATCGGCGCTCCGCATGGTCCAGGGTCGTACGAAGCGGAGGTCCGCCCCCTGCGGAATGGATCCGGCCGGGAACGGCTCGAACACGCCGGGGCCAGGTGTCGGCTGCACCCAGGTGGTCGAGCATGGGCCCGTGCACGTCTCGAGATGATCGCCCGCGCGCAGGGCGAGCAGTTGCTGAGCGACGGCCTCGCCAACGGCGGTGCCATCGAGCTTCGGCTGGCCGTCGGCGATGCCCGACATGTAGGTCGCATACTGACTGTCGAGCGAGGCCTGCTTTGCGGGGAACCGTTCATGGAGCACGCGATAGGCCGCCGTCGCGACCGCCGCCGTCACGTCGGCGCCCGCGGGTGCACTCACAGCCGGGGTGTACGGCTGATATCCTCCCTCGATCGCGACCGCGGCGTCGTACATCGCGATTGGAACCATCGCGCCATAGGCGTTCTGTCCTGAGTTGACGACGGTGGGAGCAATCGTGTTCTGCGCGATGAGCGCCCAGTCGTTGACGACGCTCGGAGAGGCCGGCGACGGACTCGCCGCCCGCGCCGTCGACACCCCCGAGCACGCGTGAAGTGTCACGAGTACACCGCCGCACGTCATGAGAGCAAGCCGGATCCTCATTCTGGACATGGCATCTACCTCCGTGTCGGGTCGCATTGGAATAGGCGGGAAACGGGGGGAGAAAGTGGAAAGCCCGGCCGGACGTTATAATCGCCCACTCGGGACCTTGGTGGACGACATCACGGCACTGCTGGTCGCCTGGGGACAGGGCGACGAGGCCGCCCTCCAGCAACTCATTCCGCTCGTGCACCGCGAGCTGCACCAGATTGCGCGGCGCTGTCTGAAAGGGGAGCGCCCGGGCCACACGCTGCAGCCGACGGCCCTCGTCAACGAGGCGTACCTGCGGCTCGTCGACGTGCGCCGGATGAACTGGAAGAATCGCACGCACTTCCTCGCGATGAGCGCGCGGCTGATGCGGCGCGTGCTGGTTGATTTCGCGCGCTCGCGGCAGTATCAGAAACGCGGCGGCGGGGTCATGAAGGTGTCGCTGGACGAAGCGCACGGAGTCTCGACCGAGCGCGGTCAGGATCTCGTGGCGCTCGACGAGGCGCTCAGCACCCTGTCGGCAGTCGACGAGAGAAAGGCCCGCGTCATCGAGATGCGGTTCTTCGGCGGCCTCACCGTCGAGGAAACCGCTGCGGTCCTGAAGGTGTCGCGCGAGACCGTCCTGCGCGACTGGCGCCTGGCGCGAGCGTGGCTGATGCAGGAGCTGCTGAAGTCAACCTCCAGCCCCACATGACGAAGAGCCGCTGGCAGCAAATCGAAAGACTGTTTCACGACGCCCTCGCGCGGCCGCTCGAAGAACGCGCGGCCTTTCTCGACGACGCGTGTGCGGGGGACGAGAGTCTGCGGCGCGAGGTGCACGCGCTGCTGGAGTCGCCCGCCACCGCCCACCGGTTTCTCGACCGCGATGCGCTCGACGTCGCCGCGGGTCTGGTCAGCATCTCGACGACGCCGGCGTTGTCGGGTTGGCGGCTCGGCGCCTATCAGCTGCGGGAACGGATCGGGTCGGGCGGGATGGGCGAGGTGTATCGCGCGCACGACACGCGCCTCGGCCGCGACGTGGCCATCAAGATCCTGCCCCACGGTTTCAGCGCCAACCCCGACCGCCAGGCGCGCTTCGAGCGCGAAGCGCGTGTCCTTGCGGCGCTGAATCATCCGAACATCGGCGCCGTGTACGGCTTCGAAGAGGGTGTCACCGAGAGCGGTGAGACGGTCCGCGGGATCGTCCTCGAGCTGATCGAAGGCGAAACGCTGAGCGACCGAGTGCGGCGCCGCCCGCTTCCGATCGGCGAGGCCCTCGTCATCGCCAAGCAGATTGCAGAGGCGCTCGACGCCGCGCATGAAAAGGGAATCATCCACCGCGACCTCAAGCCTGCCAACATCAAGGTTGCGCCCGACGGCGTGGTGAAGGTCCTCGACTTCGGGCTCGCGAAGACGATCGCCGACGACGCCGCATTCACGCGGTCGGTGGCTCCCGGCCACACCGTCGAAGGCGCGGTTCTCGGAACGGCGGCCTATATGAGCCCCGAGCAGACACGGGGGCAGCCTGTCGACAAGCGAACCGACATCTGGGCCTTCGGCTGCGTGTTGTTCGAGATGTTGACCGGCCGGGCGCCGTTCGCCCGCGCGACCATGTCGGACACCTTCGCGGCCATTCTGGAAGCCGAGCCCGAATGGCACGTGCTGCCTTCGTCGACGCCGCCGCACACGCTTCGTCTGCTCCAGCGGTGCCTCGCGAAGGACACGAAGCAGCGACTCCGTGACATCGCGGACGCGCGTATCGAGCTCGGAGAGCCCGTGGCTGGGAGCTCTTCGATCGCACGCGATCGGATGGATCCCCGCCCACCCACGTCGAGACCAGTCGCGTGGCGGTGGGCGGCATCGGGAATGGTGGTCGCGGGCGTCGTCCTCGGATGGCGGCTGTGGTGGTCCGATGCGTCTCCACGCGATCCGTTTGCCGGAGCCGCGTTCACGCGGTTGACGGATTGGGACGGGGCCGAGCAGGAGGTCGCGATTTCCCGCGACGGGAAGTTCGTCACGTTTGTTTCCGACCGCTCGGGTACATGGGATGCGTGGGTGGGCCAGATCGGGGCCGACAGCTTCAGCAATCTCACGAACGGCCGCGCGCCTGGGCTGCGCAATCATCAGGTTCCCAACGTTGGCTTCACGCCGGACGGATCGCTCGTCATGCTCTGGGTTCGTCTGACCGACCCTGCGAACGGCGCGCAGTCGGACGGCTGGACCGTGCCGACGATTGGCGGCCAGCTCCGCCCGTATATGGACCGGTTTGCGCCCGACGTGGCGGAGGCCGACTGGTCGCCCGATGGCAGGCGGATCGTGTATCAGACAGGGAGCCCGGGCGATCCGATGTTCGTGCGCGACCTGGAGCAGAGAACGGCCAGGCAGATCCTGGCGTCGAATCCGGGTGTCCACCACCACTTTCCCGTGTGGTCGCCGGATGGCGCGTTCATCTATTTCGTCGCGGGGTTGCCGCCGGATCAAATGGACCTCTGGCGCATTCGGCCCGATGGCGGCGCGCCCGAGCGGCTGACCTTTCACGAATCGCGCGTCGTATTTCCCACGTTCGCGGACAGCCGTACGCTCCTGTATCTGGCCACCGCCGAGGATGGCTCGGGTCCCTGGATTCATGCCCTGGATGTGCAACGGCGTGTCTCGCAGCGCATCAACACGGGCGTCGATCCCTACACGTCCATTGCTGCCAGCATGGATGGCCGCCGGATTGTCGGTGCCGTATCGCGGGTGATGTCGGGAGTGTGGCGCGGGACGATCGACGAACGCCCCATCGACGAGTCGCGGGCGCTTCACATGACGCTTCCGACGGCGCACGGCCTGTCGCCCCGATTCGGACCTGACTACATGGTGTACCGCGCGTCGACGTCCGGGAACGACGGTCTCTGGAAGCTCGGAGAGGGACAGAAACCGACGGAGCTGTGGAACGGCCGCGATGGCCGTGTCGTGGCGGCTCCGGCGATTGCGCCGGACGGCCGGCAGATCGCGTTTCCGGTACGGCGAGGCGGCGTCACGCGCCTGCACGTCATGAATGTCGACGGAAGCGGCGTTCGACAAATCACCGATGAGCTCGACGTGCGCGGATCTCCCGCCTGGTCCCCCGACGGGCAGTGGATCGCCGTCGCCGCGAATCGTGGCGATCGGCCTGCGTTGTTCAAGCTGTCGATGGCTGGCGGCGCACCGGTTCTCCTCGTCCAGGACTTCGCGCTCGATCCGGTGTGGTCCCCCTCGGGCCGATTCCTGATCTACTCCGGTGCCGACGTGGGGACCACGTTTGCGCTGAAGGCCGTCGCGGCGGATGGGAGCCCGTATCCGCTGCCTGACCTCGTCTTGAGTCGCGGAGCGCGCCACGTGGTGTTTCTCGGCGGAGACGACGCGCTGGTGACGTTGAAGGGAGATGTGTCGTACAAGGAGCTCTGGGTGCACGATCTCAAGACGGGGCGCGAGCGGCAGCTCACGGCGCTTGGCCGTCGTTTCACGATCGGGGATTTCGATATGTCGCCGAACGGCCGCGAGGTGCTCTTCGATCGGTCCAGGGACGAATCGGATGTCGTCCTCATCGAACGACCGAAGTGATCGGCGTGAGAATTGTGGCAACGTCGCGTAAACGCTCGCCGGACTCGTGTGAATACATATACGTCAGCACTCTTTCAAGGAGCCGACGCACATGACACTCCGCTTTGGTCTGGCCGCTGCGCTCGTCCTGG
>DATFWL010000029.1:0-8520 GCA_035259385.1 Vicinamibacterales bacterium
GGATCCCGCCAGAAGTTCAAGTCCGTATACCGGCTCGACGATGTCGCGGCAACCAGCGATCGAGCCACATCCGATGCGGAGACGCCGAACTGGCCCGCTCGATCACGGTTGATCTGAATCTGCAGAGAAGGATAATCGAGAGGCTGCGCGTATTGAAGGTCACGGAGCGCGTCGATCTTCACCAACTCCGCGCGGACTTTCTCGGCAAACGCGCGAGTGGCCGCGAGCTGCGGACTCTGCACCGCCACTTCAATCGGCGTCGGCGAACCAAAACTCATGACCTGACTGATGATGTCCGCCGCCTCGAACGACACCGACACATCCGGTAACGCCTGCTTCAACTGGTGTCGCACCTGTTCCTTCAGCGCTTCGGTCACCGGCGCCGCTCCGGGCTTCAACGACACGCCAACGACCGCTTCGTGCTGGCCGCTCGCAAACAGGTAAATCGTGTTGATCGGATAGTTTGGCGTCTGGACTCCGATGAACCCGGTTGTGATCTCGACGTTGTCGGGTCCAACGAGTTGTTTGATGACGTCCATCGCCTTCATCTCGATCAGTTCGGTGCGTTCGAGACGTGTGCCCGTTGGGGCGCGGAGCCGGAGCTGCAGTTGTCGGCTCTCGACCGATGGGAAGATCTCGGTCCCCAGCCTGGGTAGGAGGAGCACGATCAGGCCGATCGTCACGGCGACGTACGTCCCAACGACCAGCCAGCGAACCTTCAGAGCCCGTTCGAGACGATCGTGATACCAGGTGCGCAGCCGTTCGACGAACGGTGGTTCCTGTACATGGCCACCCCTTAACATCCACGTCGACAACACGGGGACCAGCGTGCTCGACAGCACGTACGACGAGACCATCGCGAAGCCGACGGCCAACGAGAGCGGGACGAACAGCTGACGGCCGACGCCAGCCATGAACATGGCCGGGATGAAGACCGACAGGACGCAGAGCATCGAGAGTAAACGAGGCGTGATGGTTCTCCGGCATGCGTCGAGGACGGCGCGCGCCTTCGACATGCCGGAGCCGAGATGAGTGTGAATGTTCTCGATCTCGACGGTCGCCTCGTCAACGAGGACGCCGACAGCCAGTGCGAGGCCGCCGAGCGTCATGATGTTGATCGTCTGCCCTGTCAGCCAGAGCGCGACGACCGCCGAGAGAATGGAGAACGGAATCGTGATGACAACGATCCAGGAACTCCGGAAATCCCGAAGGAAGATGAGCACCATCAAGCCGGTCAAGAACGCGCCGAGGAGGGCTTCGCCAATCAGTCCGTTCAACGCGCCCGTCACATACCGCGACTGGTCGAAGACCAGGTCGATCTTGACGTCTTCAGGCGCGACGTTCCGCATCGCCGGAAGGGCACGCCGCACGTTGCGAATCACGTCGAGCGTCGACGCGTCCGCGCGCTTGGTCACGGGAATATAGACGGTCCGTTTGTCGTCGACGTGGGCGAAGCCGACGACGATGTCCGCGGTGTCCTGAATCGTCCCGACATCCCGCAAGTACACCGTTGGGCCGGTGCCGAGGCGGAGCGGCGCATCGAGTAGTTCCTGAATGTTGCCGCCGAGCGTGGCATTGGTGGAGGCGATGCGAATCAGATCGCCCGTTCGTACGTTGCCAGACGGCAGCACGGTTGTCGCGCGGTTCACCGCGTAGACGACTTCATCGGGGGACAACCTGTACTGGCGAAGCTTCTCCGGATCGACGCGAACCACGATCGTGCGCTGGCTGCCCCCGAACGGTGGCGGCGCCGAGACACCAGGCAGCGTCGCGAAGATCGGCCGCACTCGATTCAGGGCGATGTCCTGCATCTCGGGCACACTGCGCGTCGAGCTGGAGAAGACGAGCTGCGCGACCGGCACGCTGCCGGCGTCGAACCGCATGATGAACGGCGGCACGGCGCCCGGCGGCATGAACGCGCGCGCGCGATTCACGTACCCGACCACCTCGCCCATCGCCTGGCTCATGTCGGTGTCGGGATGGAACACCAGCTTCATGAGCGCGATGCCCTGGATGTTCTTGGATTCGACGTGCTCGATGCCGGTGATGTAGAGGAAGTGGTACTCGTAGTAGTACGTGAGATACCCCTCCATTTGCGACGGATCCATTCCACCGTAGGGTTGCGCGACGTAGATCGCCGGCGCGCCCAGCTGTGGAAAGATGTCGACCTTCATCTGCCGGATCGCCATGATGGACGCCAGCGCGACCGAGATGACGGCGACGACGACGGTGATCGGCCGCCGCATTGCAGTAAGCACGAGCCACATAAGTCAGGTCTCCCGCGACTCCGGCCGGGACCGGGATAGCTACTTCACCTTGTCGAGAAAGGGTGTCAGATCGCCGCGCGCCTGCGCCGCGGCGAGCAACGCCCGCCAGACGCCCAGCCGCGCCACCGCATCGTCAGCTTCCGCCTGCGCCAGCAGATGCTGCGCTTCGGCGACCTCGGTGATGCTGGCGAGCCCGTTTTGATAGCGCGCCCGCGCCTGGCTTTCTCCAGCGGTGGCCGCTTCACGCTCCGTGGGCGTATTCATTGCGATGTCCGTCGCCGCCTTCAGCAGCGCCCGCGCCTTCGCATCCAGCGTCGTCAACGTCTGAATCGTCTGGTCGTATCGTGCACTCTCGGCCAGCTCGTTCTGCAGTTCGACGCGCTTGCGCGCGTTGATCGAGAAGAAGTCGAACGCGGCAAACGTCACGGATGCCCCGAGCGCCCAGTTGGGGACCTGCGGCCACAGGCCGTCGCCGAACGAGGGCACGCCCGGCGTTTGCGCGCCGGTTCCGCGAGCGGCCAACGTGGACTGCAGCACGATCCTCGGAAAGTAGGCACGATCGAGTCCGCGCTCACGGGCCTTGACGGCCTCGATGCTGGCCTCGCCGGCTTGCGCCGCCGGATGCGCTTTAGGGTTGGCCAGGCCAACGGCAACTTCGGGCACCATCGCGAGGGGTCCGACCACCAGTTGCGGCGCGGTGCCGGCTGCTCCGATGGCGTCCGCCAACGCGGCTCGCGCGAGCTCAGCGGTCTGCACCGCCTGACTGAGCTGGTTCTTGGCGACCGCCAGCTCGGCCTCGGCGCGCGACTGGTCGGCACCCGGCCGCAGCTGGTTCTGGGCGAGCGTCCGCACCGCGTTCGCAAAGACCTCGAGTCGATCGACGTTGGCGCGGCTTGCTCGGACCGATTCGTCGGCGGCCAGCACGGTCAGGAACGCATCCGCCGCCGCCGACGCCACATCGAGCTCGCTCAGGGTCGCCTGACTCTTCGCGAGCTGGCTTTGCGCGCGAGCGACATCGACAGAGGCCCTTCGTTGTCCGAAGTCGATCGCTTCCCAGGAGAGCAGCGCGCCGACAGCGCTCCCCCAGACGCTGGTGTCGAGCGACCGTGTACCGAGCACGGGTCCGGTCATGGAAAAGATGGTCGACTGTGGAAACAGCAAACCGAAGACGTTGTTCGTCGTCGCACGGTTCTCCTGCCACATCACGTCGAAACGCGGCAGATAGGCCGTCCGGGCGACATCGATCTCTTCCTGCGCGGCCTGTGCTCGGGCGCGCCGCTCCTTGAGCGCGGGGTAATTCTTGAGCGCGAGCTGAACGGCATCGGTGAGCGTCAACGTACCGCTTGATGGCTGCGCCCGGAGCCGCGCAGGACTCCACATGCACAGGACAGCCACGGCTCCGAGCGCGACGCGTGCTGACACAGTTCGACGCCGTCGCTCGCGCATCGAGAATCTCCTCTGTCGACTCACTGCTTGGTTCCGGTACCCGACTTGGTCTTGCCCAACTCGTTCAGCGCGGCCTTGAAGCTCGACGCGAGCTTATCGGCCGGCCCCGTCCCCCAGTAGTGCAGGAAGTAGACAGTCGGCCGAGTGTCGACCATGTGATGGTGAATCGCGACCACATCGATGCCGTTCTTCCGCAGCGCCTTCAACACCGGCGCAACCTCGCTTGCGACCATCGCCACGTCCCCAGCAACCGCAGCATTGTCGTTCGAGCCGACGAACGCGGCCCATGTGTTGAGGCCCATACGGGCGTTGATCGGCGCGCCGTTCTCCGTCAGCTTCAGATCGTCGCGTCCGATGGTGATCTTGTACACCGCACCGTTCTGTTCGCCCTGGGTGCCGACGATCTGCGCAAGCTTCGCGGTGTCGAGCGCGGCTGCCGGCGCCGCTGCGGTGCCGGCCGGTGGCGGCGTCTTCCCCTTGCCGATCAAATCGATCGCCGGCTTCACCTTCTGCGCGAGTTCGGCGGCCTTGCCGTGTCCGTGCACGTGCATGTAGTACATGCGCGGCTCGTCCCAGAAGAAATGGTTATGGAGCGCAGTGACCTCGAGCCCGTTTTCGAGCAGCGCGGACATCACCGGGTTGACTTCATCCTGCAGCAGCACGAGGTCGCCCATCATGACGTCCATCCCGCCGGTACCTTTCGTCATCGCAATCCAGCCGCCGAAACCGAACGGCGTCGGCGTCTTCACATTGGCCACGGTGACGGCGACGTCGTTGCGCGGAATGTTGACCTTGAGCACATTGGCCTTGAAGTCACCCTGCTTGCCCAGCGTCGTCAGCACTTGCTGATATTCGGCGGGAATGTCCTGCGCTCCGGCGCTCGACGCGAACGTCGTGAGCAGCGCGGCGGTGACGATCAGGAAGCGTTTCATACATGTTCTCCCTTTGGTTGAATGAGCGGTTCGTGCCTGGACGGAGCTGAGAGCGCGACGATCGGCAGGACGATTCGAAACACAGAGCCGCTGCCGCTCGGCGCGCGCTCGACCGAGATCGTGCCGCCGTTGACGTCGACGGCCCATTTGGCGATGGCGAGCCCGAGGCCGGTGCCACCGCTCTCGCGCGATCGTGCCTGGTCGATGCGGAAGAACCGATCGAAGATCCGGTCGCGGTGTTCGGCCGCAATCCCCGGTCCGTGATCGACGATCTCGACCACGGCGCGGTCGGCATCCCGCCGAACCCGAACCGCGATCGGCGTAGTCTTCGGACTGTACTTGATGGCGTTGTCGATCACGTTCGCCAGCGCCTCGCGCAGGACCAGGCGGTCGGCGAAGGCCGACACGTTGTCAGCGGCGTCGATGTGCAGCTGCTGATTCCGTTCCTCGGCGAGAATCGCCAGCGACGCGACGACGTCGCGCGTCAGCTCGCCGAGATCCACCAGCTCGCGCGACAGCCGAATCGTACCCGCATCACCATGAGACAAGCGCAGGAGCGTGTCGACGAGGTGCGTCAGTCGATCGACCTCCTCGAGCATGCTGCCGATGGCGTCGCGGTACTCTGCCGCCGTGTGAGGCTCCTTCAACTCCATTTCGCCGATCCCACGAATCACCGACAGCGGCGTCCGCAGCTCGTGCGACGCGTCGGCCGTGAAGCGGCGGAGTTGATCGAAGGACGATTCGAGCCGCGCGAACGTCTCGTTGATCACTGCGGTCAACCGTCCGATCTCATCGTGCGGATTCGGAGTCGACAGGCGCTCGTGGAGGCGATCGGCGGTAATCCGCCGGGCTTCGGTCGCGAGATGGTCGATCGGCGTGAGCGCCCGGCGCGCCAGGATGTAGCCGCCGGCGCCGGCCAGCGCGACCACCAGCGGCAGCCCGAGCACCAGCACCACGAGGATCTCCGAAAGTTGCGCGCGGAGGCGCTCTTCCGATCGAGAGACCCGAAGGACCACCGAGCGCCCGCCGACGAGCGTGGTGCCGCTGAGCGTGCGCCAGCGGTGACCGCCGGCAACCAGCGATTCGTAGTGGGGGGTGGCGGTCGTCGTCGCCAACGCGACCGGCGGCAGGGCGCTGGACGCGCCGGACCGGTAAATCTGTTCGCCACTCGCCGCCCACGCATCACTGCCGCGATCCTCGCCATCGTCCGGATCGCGGTGACGCTCTCCGGACCACGCGACGCGGCCGTCTGGAGATGCCGACAGAAATCCTTCTGCGGTTTCAAAGTCGTCATGGAGCTGGTCGTCGAGCTGCTCGAAGAATTCGTGGCGGACCGCGGCAAAGGTCGCTGTCGCGTACACGACAAGCATCAGGAACAGGACGACGCTGTACCAGCTCGTGAGCCGCAAGCGAATCGAGGGGGCGGCCATCAGGGTTCCCCCTCTCTCAAGATGAAACCGACGCCGCGGACCGTATGGATGAGGCGCGCGGCGCCCTCCGTGTCTACTTTCTTACGAAGGCGAGCGATCTGGACGTCGATGACGTTGTCGAGCGGTGTGGCACGGCGCGGTTCTCTCCAGACCTCCCGGGCGAGCATTTCACGCGAGACGAGATGGCCCTGATGGCGGAGGAGGTATTCGAGCAGCTCGAACTCTCGCGCGGTCAAATCGAGCAGCCGGTCGGAGCGGTTCGCCCGACGGGCCACCAGATCCAACTCCAGGTCGGCGGCCTTCAACCTGAAGACTTCCGAAGGCCGGCCGCGGCGCAGGAGCGCCCGGACGCGCGCGAGCAGCTCGGGCAGTGCGAATGGCTTGACGAGATAGTCGTCGGCGCCAAGGTCGAGACCGAGTACGCGGTCGTCGACGCCGTCGCGCGCCGTGAGAATGAGGACCGGCGTCTCGACACGGCGCTGCCGCAGCGTCTGCAGGATTTCCAGACCGCTGCGCCCCGGCAGCATCAGATCGAGAATGACGAGGTCAAACGCCTCGGCGTTGGCCCGATAGAAGCCGTCCTCTCCGGTGGGAGCGACGGCGACTTCGTAGTGCTCCCCTTCCAGCGCAGAAGCAAGAATCCCGGCGATCTTCCGTTCGTCCTCGACGACGAGAATCCGCACCAACGTGGAATGTTACCGGGCCAGGCTCTCCTCGTTCCTGACTTTTGTGTCAGGAACGGACACCCCAACGGCCGGCTCGAATGGCATCGCCAGCAGAGCCGGAAACGATCCTCGAGCGGGATCCGCGTCGTCCAGGCCGTAAACCACGGAATACACCCGCTCGCTGGGGGTGTAGGTCCCCAGCAGACGGTCCCAGAGGGTCAGCACATTCGCGTAGTTGGAATTCGTTTCCGCGAGCACGCGCGAGTGATGAATCTTGTGGACGTTGGGCGTCACCCAGACAACCGACAGCAGCCGATCGAGCGCCGGCCTCAACCGGACGTTCGAATGCTCCAGCACGCCAAAGCTCGCCTGTAGCAGGCGCTGGATCACGACGGCTTGTGCAGGAATTCCGAGCATCCACACCGGCACAACGGCAAAGAGAAACCGCCAGACCGTCTCGACCGGATGCGTCCGGTACGTCGTCGTCGCGTCAACGAAGTCGTCGCTGTGGTGGATGCGATGAAATCGCCACAAGAACGACGACATGTGCAGTGTGCGGTGCGACAAGTACCCGACGGAGAAGTCGAGGAGCACCACGCTCAACACAATCTGCAGCCACACCGGCCACGTCGATGCCGCCATGAGCCCGGCAGGTCGCCACGACAGCGCGAGAATCGCGGCGACCGACGCAAGCAACCAGTTCGAGAGAAACGACAATCCCGTGAACGCCAGGTTGGCCGACCGCCTGCCCCGCCACGCGTTCGCTGCGCTGAACAACGGGACGATTGTCTCGAACAACGTCCCTGCAGCCATGATTGTGAGAATAATGGTGACATTCGTCAGAAACTCACGGGTCGTCATCGTGATCCTCCAGACGATCGCCATCGTAGAAGCGCGCTGATTCCGTGAACCTGACAAGTACCTGACTTCTGTGTCAGGAACGGGCAGCGCGATCTTTCTGACAGCGATGTCAGCACGATGTCAGAGGCAGCGAGCCATATCGTCGCTACCATTTCCGTCGGAGGTGGGGCGATGCGATCTTCGAGAACATTCGCGGCCTGCGTGCTGGTGATTGAAACGACCGTTCTCCCTGGCGCGCAACCGAAGGGCGAGCGAACGACCGTCACAGGCGAAGTCGTCGACATGTGGTGCTACCTGGAAGGCGGCGATCGGGGCCCGGCGAAGAAGGACTGCGCGACAGCCTGCGCAAAGGCCGGGAATCCGATCGCGATCCTCCACGCCAAGGGGAATCTCTACGTCGCCGCCGGCCTGCAGGATCACCAGCCCGCGCAACAACTCCTGGTTGCGAAGATGAGCGACGAGGTCACGGTCACCGGCACGCTGGTGAAAAAGGGCGGCGTCCAGATGATCTACATCGACACGGTGAAGTGAGCTGACGAAACCGACGGGGAAGGAGACGCGAAATGACTGCAACGCACACGATAAAAAAGATTGCGATGATCGGAGCTCTCGTGAGCATCGTGCCGGTCTCGATGAGCACGGTTCGGACTGCCGTGACGCCTCCGGTCGCAGTCCGAGCAGCCCCTGCGGCGCCGGTTGAATCCGACACTTTAGAACACGTGCTCGACTTCGGCCGGCTCTACAGAACTGCCCGCCGTGAAGTCGCCGAGCACCTGAACGAATCGTGGATGCCGCTGTTCGGCCGCGATAGAGATGATGGTCGGGCGCGCCGCTCAACGCGCCCGCGGTAGGGGCCCTCGGGATCCGCATCGGCGTGATGGACAGGCGATCAGAGCAGGCGTCAGCCTGGCGTTTGACC
>DATFWL010000030.1:0-59856 GCA_035259385.1 Vicinamibacterales bacterium
CCGGTCCGGGCTGGCTGCTTCAGACCATGCCGTGTCGACGCAGTACGGATGATTGCCGGATCAGAGCTGGAACGCAAAGACCGCAAAGACCGCAGAGCGACGCAGAGCTGAGTGCGCATCGCACGTCGGCCGGCGACGCCGACCGCGTCCGCCGCGAAGCGGCGGCGTGCGACGCGCGCGGGCCTTGCGATGTTTGCGTCCCAGCTCTCCCGACGCACGCGGGATGAGCCGATGTCGTCAGCGTGCTCTGCGGTCTCTGCGGTCTCTGCGTTGATGCTCTGATCTCGCGAGTGGTCGACGTGTGCCGATCGGAACGTAGCGCCACGGCTTCAGCCGGACGTCAGCTAGCCCCAGCCCCGAGCCCCTTCTTCAGGTTACCCGCGATACCCCAGGCGCCGTTTCATCGCGCGCACCGTGCCGCCCGGATCTCTCGACGTGCCGCGGCCGACGGTGCCGAGCAACCGCGCCGCCTGCGCAGCATTGCCGCCGCTCTCCTCGAGCGCCGCCGCCAGCGCGTCGCGCTCGAGCGCGCGTACCTCATCGCGCAGGTTCAGCTGTCCGGCGCGGAGCCGCTGCCGCAGGCGGCCATGGTCGACGAGATGATCGCCGTGCCGCGATGTCCGCAGGATCCGCAGCGGCAGATCTGCCGGCAGCAGCTCACGCCCGGCACGCTTGTAGACCATCGTCTCGAACATCACGTTGCGCAGCTCGCGGATGTTGCCCGGCCACGGGTAGGCGGTGAGTGCGCGCAGCGTGTCCGCGCGGATCGCCTCGATCTTCGGACGCTGATGCTCCTGTGCGAATCGATCGAGAAAGTGCTGGGCGAGCTTCGGCAGATCCTCGATCCGCTCCCGCAGCGGCGCGAGATGAATCCGGACGATCGCGAGCCGCTCGTACAAATCGGCGCCGAACCGGCCGGAGGCGACGAGCGGCTCGAGATCGCGGTTGGTCGCCGCCAGGATCCGGAAATCCACTTCGTGCCACGCGTTCTCGCCGAGCCGGCTGACCACGCGATCTTCGAGCACCCGGAGCAGCTTCACCTGGGTTTCCAGCGGCGTGTCGTCGATCTCGTCGAGGAATACCGTGCCGCCCGCGGCGGCCATCAACTGGCCGTCGTACGCCTGCACTGCACCGGAGAACGCGCCGCGCGCGTACCCGAACAGTTCCGCCTCCATCAGCTCGTTCGGGATCGCCGCGCAGTTGATCGGCACGAACCGCCGATCACGCCGCGGCGACCACGCGTGGATCTGCCGCGCCGTCACCTCCTTGCCGGTTCCGGTCTCGCCCGTGAGGAGCACCGCCATCGCGGTCTGCGCGACGCGTGCGGCCTGGCGCAGCACCGCGCGTGACGCCGCGCTCACCTGCGCGATGTGATCGGCCGCCGGCGGAACCGGTTCCGGCGCGAGCATCTCCTCCAGCCGGCTGACGATCGTGTCCGCCGCGCCGTGGCTGCCGAGCGCCACGACGTCGTAGGCGCCGCGGAGCACGGCGTCGGCCGCGCGCGCGGCTGGCACTGGCGCGGCGGAAACCCACAGCCACCGCCCCCGCTCCGCGCCGGGCGCCGGCACCTTCGCGCCGGTTGCCGTCGCGACGACCAGCGGGAGGCCCTCGGGATCCTCGCGATCGATCTGAATCCCGGCAGCGCTCAGGCGCTGCGCAACGCCGCTGGCCGGCCGTTTCCCAACCCAGGCAACGCATCGCATGGGCCGGTATTAAATCACGTGCATGACGTCAATCAATTGCCGATATCGCCAGACGCGCCTCGAAAACGAGCGGAAAAGGGGAGGCTCGACAGATGCACCGATAAAAGGTCTCGGTGGACGCAAACCCGTCCGCCAGGAAAGGACAGAAGTCATGCTCACGCTGGTCTGGGAACACCTCTGGTTCTTCGTCGTGGCGGTCCCGCTGATCTTCGTCGGGCTCGCCGTCATTGCGTCCAGCGTCCGCATCGTCGGCGCGAACGAGTCGGGCCTGGTCATCAAGCGGTTCGGCCCGCCGCTCGCCTCCGGACGCATCGTCGCGCTCAACGGGGAAGCGGGATATCAGGCGCGCATGCTGCCGCCGGGCTGGCACTTCTTCCTGTGGCGGGTGCGCTACCGCGTCCTCAAGGTGCCGACCGTCGTCGTGCGCCCCGGTGAAATCGCGCTGGTCGTCGCGGCTGACGGCGCGGCGATGCCGAGCGAGCGGGTGCTCGGCAAGGCGGTCGCGTGCACTCACTTCCAAGATGCCGAGGCGTTCCTCACCAACGGCGGCGAGCGCGGCCGGCAGATCACGCTGCTGACGGCCGGCACGTACCGCATCAACCCGGCGCTGTTCGACGTGATCACGACGGCGGGCGCCGCGCGGACGGGGCTGACGCCGGCCGATCTGCGCGTCTACCAGGTCCAGCCGGATCGGGTCGGGATCGTGACGATGCTCGACGGCCGGCCGATTACGGCAGGTGATCTTGCAGGCCCGGTCGTGCCGGGGCACGAGAGCTTCCAGCGCGGCCAGGCGTTCATCGACGCCGGCGGCTGCCGTGGTCTGCAGGAAGAAGTCCTGCTGTCCGGAGCGTGGAACCTGAATCCGTGGCTCGTACAGGTGGAGCAGGTGCCGCTCGTCGAAGTGCCGATCGGCTACGTCGGCGTCGTCGTCAGCTATGTCGGAAAGGAGCACCTCGACGTCTCGGGCGAATCGTTCACGCACGGCGACCTGGTCGAGCGCGGGCGCAAGGGTGTCTGGGTCGAGCCGCTGCTGCCGGGCAAGCATCCGCTGAACACGAAAGTGATGAAAGTAGAGCTCGTGCCGACGACGAACATCGTGCTGAACTGGGCGCAGCGGACCGAAGCGCATCACTACGACGAACGGCTGTCGTCGATCATCGTGCGCTCGAACGACGGCTTCTCGTTCAGCCTCGACGTCTCGCAGATCATCCACATCGGCATGCGCAATGCGCCGCGGGTGATCTCGCGGGTCGGCTCGATGCAGAACCTCGTCGACCACGTGCTCCAGCCGACCGTCGGCAACTACTTCCGCAACTCGGCGCAGCAGGTGACGGTGCTCGAGTTCCTGTCGGCGCGGTCGGAGCGGCAGCGTAACGCGTTCGAGAACATCCGCAAGGCGATCGAGGCGTACGACGTCGAGTGTATCGACACGCTGGTCGGCGACATCGCGCCGCCGGCGGACCTGATGAAGACGCAGACCGACCGCAAGATCGCCGAGGAGCTGGAGCGCACCTACGAGGTCCAGCGCGAGGCGCAGATCAAGCGCCAGGCGCTGGAGCGCGAGACCGCGGTCGCGAACCTGCAGGGCGAGGTAGTGCGATCGGAACAGATGGTGAAGGTGGCGCAGCAGGACGCGCTCGCGGCGGCCGAACGCGCGCGCGGCGAAGGCAGCGCGCTGGAGCTGCGCGCGCAGGGCCAGGCGGCGTCGGTCCGACTGGCGGGCGACGCGGAAGCCGCGGCCCTGCGCGCCGTCGGCGCGGCGAAGGCGGAAGCCTACAAGCTCGGCATCGAGGCGGTCGGCGCAAGCGGCTACACGGCGATGCAGATCGCGACGATCCTCGGCGAGCACCACGTGAAAGTCGTGCCCGAGATCGCCGTCACCGGCGACGGCGCCGGCGCGGGGATGGCGAACGTGATGCTTGCGAAGCTGGTCGCTGCTGCTCAGAAACCAGACATGGCCAAGGGCTGATGGCTGATGGCAGAGGGTTGATGGCTGGATGGCTGATGATTGATGGCCGGTCCCTTCAGCCATCAACCACAGCCATCAGCCACGAGCAATTAGCCATGTCGGGTGTCACTGCGCGGTCGTGGTTTTCGATCCCCGCGCTCTCTTCTGTTTCTCCACCATCGCCTGCACGTCGGCGGCGAGCTTCTTCGCGTCGTAGGCGATGCCGTCCTTGATCGTCCACTTGATGCCGCCGACGCGCTCGACCTTGCCGGTCCTGTCGTTCAGGCGAATCGTGCCGTTCGCGTACAGCACCTTGAAGTTCTGCAGCGGATTCTGGTCGACGATCACCATGTCGGCGAGCATGCCCTCGCGCACGAGGCCGAATTGCGGGATCGGCTTCCGCTCCTCGCCCACTGGCGGGATCTGCCGTCTCAACGGCTCGGTCAGCGTCAGCGCGCCGTTCATCGTCGCCGACTGAATCACCTCCAGCGGATGGAAGCCGGCTTCCTGCAGCAGCTCGAACTCGTTGATGTAGCCGAAGCCGTAGGTCTGGTAGATGAACCCGGAGTCGGAGCCGGTGGTGACTCGACCGCCCATCTTCTTGTAGTCGTTCATCAGCCTGAACCACACCTGATAGAAGTTGCGGAACGCGACTTCATCCTCGGTGGTCCAGTCGTACCAATACGCGCCGTGGTTCTGGCGATCCGGCGTGTAGAACTCCATCAGCGACGGCAGCGTGAACTTGTCGTGCCATTCGGCGGCGCGGAAGCGCATCACGTCGCGTCCGGCGGAGTAGATCGTCAGCGTCGGATCGAACGTCGTGCCGAGCTTCAGATGTTCTTCGAGATACGCCTTCCACTCGGGGCTGCCGGGCGGATAGATCTTGTCCCAGAGCCGCGCGACTTGTCCGAACCGGTCCTGCTCGTTGTTGTAGTTCTGCGTCACCGGGTACGGCTGCACGACGTAGTCCTTCAGCAGCGATTCGAAGTGGCCGTAGAAGTGGGTGACGGTGCCGAGCCCCATGCGCGCCGCCTTGATCGCGTTCACCTGCACGACGCCGGTCTGCTGCAGGTGTGCGACGGTGCCCATGCCGAAGGTCTTCGCGTCCTGGCAGTACACCTCCATCAGCTCCGGCCACTCGGCGCCGAGCTTGATGCCGTCGACGCCGTTCTCGTGCGCCCACTTCACCCACGCGTGCGCCTGCTCGACCGTCTGCGGGATGCCCTTTCCCCAGCCGCTGCCCGGCCGCTGGTAGTTCCAGATCCGCGGCGCGACGATCTCGTTGCGCGCGCTCCGCTGCTTCTCCTTCACCGCGAGCGCATTGTCGGTGAGCGGCACGCCGCGAACGGTCGTGACGCCGTGTGCGAGCCACAGCTTGTAGGGATACTCGGCGTCAGGGTTCTTCGGCGCGCCGCCGGCGTGCACGTGGAGATCGACGAAGCCGGGCATCACGTACATCCCGGTGGCGTCGACCTCGTAGTCGGCTTTCGGCTGGCGATCGGGGCGCAGCGGCAGTCCGGGCGTGCCCGCGTTGCGGATCGCGGTAATCAGATTCTGATTGACGACGATGTCGACCGGACCCCGCGGCGGGCCGCCGGTGCCGTCGATCAGCATCGCGCCCCGGATCACCATCGTCGCGTACGGCCCGAGTCCTTCGCCCTGTCCCCGCGGCGGCGCGGGCGTCAGCGTTTCGCGCGGCAGCGGCTGCTCGGCGAGCGGTTGAATCGGATTCTGCGCCCGCAGTCCCGGATACGCGCCGCTGAGCGAGATGAGTGCGAGGAAGGCAAAAACTGCTCGCATCGCGACCTCCAGTGCCCGATCTTACGTGATTGAGGAGCCGGCAGGTCCGGTCGCCCCGGCGTCAGAACTCGACCACGTCGTACAGGGCCGGACATTCAGCGTCGATCCCGTGACGCTCCTTGATCGACTGCTTCAGCGCCGTGCGGGCGCGCTCCTCGCCGTGCGTCAATATCACCCGCGGCCGCGCGGCCGCCAGCGACTCGAACCAGTTCAGCAGATCCTCCTGGCCGGCGTGGCCGCTCAGCCCGCCCATGGTGTGGATCGAGGCGCGGACGGGAACCTCCTCGCCAAGAATCCTGACCGTCTTCCGGCCGTCCACCAGCAGACGGCCGATCGTGCCACGGGACTGGAACCCCACAATCAGCACCGCGGTGTCCGGCAACGGCAGGCTCGTCCGCAGATGGTTGAGAATCCGGCCGCCGTTGCACATCCCGGCGCCAGCCATGATCAGGCACGGGCCTCGCGCCTTGGCGAGCGCGCGCGACTCGTTCGGCGTTCGGCTGAAGCGCAGCGTCTGCAGCTGCGTTCGCAGCACACCGGATTTCTGCATGGCGAGCGCCTCATCATCGAACAACTCGACGTGGCGCTTGTAGATCTGCGTGGCGTTGATCGCCATCGGGCTGTCGAGATAGATCGGAAACCGCTCGAGCGTTCCGCGGTGGAACGCGCCGGCCAGCAGGTAGAGGAGCAACTGCGTGCGGCCGATCGCGAAGGCAGGAACGAGAATCCGCGCCCGTGCGTCGGCCGCTTTCCGGATGATCTCCCGCCCTTCGACCGCGGTCTCGTTCAACGATCGATGGTTCCGGTCCCCGTATGTCGATTCGAGGAACACGAGGTCTGCGTGCCTGAACGGCGTGGGATCGCGATGGAGCGGCGCGCCGCGCGGGCCGAGGTCGCCCGAGAACACGACGATGCGCGAGCGGCCGGCCTCTTCGACCGTCATCTCGACGCTGGCGGATCCGAGAACGTGCCCCGCGTCAACCAGGCGTACCGTTACGCCTCGCGCCACCTCCGTTGGACGGCCGTAATCCGTGGGCCTGTAGAGCGGGCGGAGCCCCGCGACGTCGCTGTCGGTGAAGAGCACTGCGAGAGGCGGCTTCCCCTTCGCCTTCCGGCGCCGGTTGTCTCGCGCGACGTCCGATTTGTGGAGGGACGCCGAATCCCGGAGGATCAGGTCGGCGAGATCGAAGGTCGCGCGAGTTCCAAAAATGGGTCCGCGGTATCCGCCTTTGACGAGCAGCGGCAGGCGACCGGTGTGATCCAGATGCGCGTGCGTCATGACCACCGCGTCCAGCCGCTCGAGCGCGGCCGACGTCGGCAGGCGGTTGAAGTTCTCGATCTTCTTCGAACCCTGGAAGAACCCGCAGTCGACCAGGACGTTGGCGGTCGGGGTCTCCACCAGGTACGCGGACCCGGTGACCTCGCCGCCAGCGGCGCCAAGCAGCGTGATTTTCACGTCAGCCTCGTTGTTTTTCGAGCCATCCTGCGCGAGCGTCGCGGATGACCGCGATGGCCTCGTCGGCATTGGCGACGCAGCGCGGAATCGCCAGGTCCGGTGCGCTGGCGAGCGGCGGCGTCGTGGACAGCATCGACTGACGGGCCCAGTCGACCAGGCCGGGCCACATGGTTCCCACCAGGATCAGCGGTGAGCCGTCGATGTGCCTGACCTGGAGCAGCTGCCAGATCAGCAGCATCTCCAGCACCGTGCCGATGCCGCCTGGTGCGACGATGAAGGCATCGGATGTGAGGACGAACTGGTGGAGGCGCGTGAAGAAGGTCCGATGCTCGAACGCTTCGGTGACGAACGCGTTGACGTCCTGCTCGAACGGCAGCGCCACGCGGATGCCGACCGACTGGGCATGCCGCGACGAGGCGCCTTCATTGGCGGCCTGCATCAGCCCCGGGCCGCCGCCGGTGATGATGTCGCAGTCCATGTCGGCGAGCCCGGCGGCCGCGCGCTTCGTTTCCTCGTACCCGAACGATCCGGGCTGAAGCCGCGCCGATCCGAAGATCGTCACGCGATAGCGGTCGCGCCGCGACGGCCGCAGCCGAGTGAGGTTGTTGACGACGTCCCAGAGGCCGAGGACCGATTCGATCAGGACCTGTCGTACTCGATTTTCGTCGGCGAGGCTGATGTCGCGTGCGGCGTCATCGCCGGGCTGCTGTCCGGTCATGCGATCGACACTCCTGTTCAGAGAGTTGATCCGATCATACCGGCCGGAGCAGCTGTGTCACTTTGACGCGGCGCACTTTTGTGTGAAGACTCGTGACATCAGTCTGCCCGGAATCGACTCATCGCGGAACGCCTGACCGCCTGAACACCCAGGACATCTGGCGGCCCGCCGGCCCACCGCTGATCGACGCGACGAGCGTGCCGTCGGTCCGCTTCTCGTACCGAATCAGCTGCGGAAAATCGTGCTGCGGGTTCTCGAAGGTGACGCTGTCGTCGTCGCGCCGCGTCATCGCGAACTCGGTCGGCGGCCGCCCGTTTGGCTGCGCGATGTACACGAGGCCACCGCCGCGCTCGACGATGCGGAGAAACTCGAACTCCGCGAGCTTGCCGTCGGCGACCGTCCGCGACACCGAGAGCATCGCGCCGCCGGCCGGTGAGGTCCAGTGCTCTTCGACGGTCTGCCTGCCGTTCGTGCTGACCCAGGTGCCGGCCATCCACGCGACATCGGCGATCGAGGCTGCCGCCGGCGCCGTCGCGATCGGTGCCACCGGTGAGGCGACGGCAATCGCCAGAAGAACCGCCGCGAAGTGAAAGAAGTTGAGCATGCGCCGGATGGTAAGGCACGCCGTAGCCGTCGCGCTTGAACAAATGCGACAGCGCCGCGCTGCAGATCGCCGAAAGACCCGGTGTCAACGCGATCGCCGGTCGTCCCTGCCCGAAAAGAGTCCCGTCAACTCGGCGCCGCGCAGCAGATGCTGGCGGGGCGCGCAGCCCGCGAGCTCGCGGAAGTCACGGATGAAGTGCGCCTGGTCCGCATAGCCGCTCGCCTGTGCCGCACGGACTCCGCGTGGCGGATGCGGGTCGCGCTCGAGGATGCGCAGCGCGCGCTGGAACCGTACGATTCTCGCGAGCTGCTTGGCCGGCAGACCCACGTCGCGCAGGAACAGGCGTTCGAGCTGCCGGCGGCCCAGTCCGGCCGCGCGAGCCGCATCGTCGATCGACACGAGGCCGCCTCGCCGGACGATCGTGTCGACGGCGAATGCGAGTCGGCGCTCGCGCGCGCCGGTCGTCATCGCGTCGACGAGCAGGCGCTCCATGATCGGAACAGCCTGCTGAAGCGTCGGTGCGGTGTCGCGGACGACGCGCGCCGCCGCCGCGAGCGCCGGCGACACACAGGCGACATCCAGCGTCGATCCGATCAGCTCGTGCTGCGGGACGCGCATGAACTGCGCCGCGCCATCGGGACGGAAGCGCACACCCAGCACCGCCACGTGCCCGGTGGGACGAAGGGCGAGCGGGCGCTCGATCTGACCCGCGAAGATCGCCGCCGGTTGGGACTGCGGGCCGGCCTCCGGGTCGCATCGATCGAACCGATCGCCGAATTGGACGACGAATTCTGCGCGTCCGTCCGGGAGCACGGGCTGCGACTCGTCCCCGAGCTCGCGCGCGTGCCCCTCGAGCGTCCAGAAACAAGCGACTGCGGAAGCGAGACGCGCGGACGGACGGTGCTCGCGATACTGCACCCGTGCACCCTACAGCAGTCAGGGGCTCGGGGCTAGGGGCTGGGGGCTTGCTGGTTACTCCACCCGGAGTGCGGTCGTCGGATCGACGCGTGTCGCGCGCCACGCCGGGATGTAGCAGGCAATCGTGGCGACCGCGAGCAGCGTCGTCACGACCGCCGCGAACGTCGCCGGATCGGTGGCGGTGACGCCGAACAGCAGCGCCTCGATCCAGCGTGACAGGCCGAAGGCGCCGGCGACGCCGATCGCCGTGCCGACGAGCGCCATCGACAATCCCTGCCGTACCACGAGTCCCAGGACGTGATGGCTGTCGGCGCCGAGCGCCATCCGCACGCCGATCTCGTGCGTTCGCTCGGTCACACCGTGAGCGACGACGCCGTAGAGTCCGACCGACGCCAGCGCGAGCGCCACCAGGGCGAACACGACGAAGATCAGCATCGACATCCGTTCGCGCGCGATCGAGGCGTCGAGCATCTGCTCCATCGTGCGTACCTGAAACAGCGGCAGATCCTTGTCGAGGTCGCGCACGATCCCTTCGAGCGCCGGCACGATCGCCGACGGCGCGGTCGCCGATCGGACCACCAGCGCGACCGACCGCGGGTTGTCGTGCACCAGCGGCAGGTAGACCTGCAGCGGCGTCTCGTTGCTCACGCCGTTGAATTTGACGTCGGCCACCACGCCGACGACCTCGCGCCACGGCGAGAAGTAGCCGCCGGGTTTCGTTGGATGGTCGGGCGTTTCAGGCCAGCCCTGCTTCAGGCGCTTGCCGACGGCCTCCTCGCCGGGCCACAGCTTCTTCGCCAGCGTCTCGTTGACGACGACGACCTTCGCCGAATCGGGTGTCTCGGTGCGGTCGAACAGTCGTCCGCGCAACAGCCGCATCCCCATCGTCTCGAAGTAGCCGATGCTGACCGGTGTGAACGCCGCGCTCGGCAGCTTCGCGCGTTCCGGTACCGGTTTGTCGGCGACGATGAAAATCGAGTTCCAGTTCGAGCCGTCGATCGGCAGCGAGAAGGCGAGGGCGGCGCGCCCCACGCCCGGGACGGCCGCCGTTCTGGCCAGCAGATCGTCGTAGAACGTGACGCGCCGCGCCTGGGTCCACTGCTCGCCGGCGAGCACGAAGCGCGCGGTCAGCAGGTGATCGGTGCGGATGCCGGTGTCCACCTGGGTCAGCTCCTGCAGCGTGCGCATCATCAGGCCGGCGCCGGTGAGGAGGATCAGCGCCAGCGCCGTTTCGATCGCGATCAGCACGCGCCGCAGCCGGTGCGATCGCGCGGCGAACCCGGCCGCCCGGCCGCGAACCAGCGCATGCTGGCCGCCCGCGCTCGAGGCCTGGAACGCCGGCAGCGCGCCGAACACGATGCCGCACACGGCGGCGGCGCCGAACGCGAACAGCAGCGCCGCGCCGTCCAGCCGCACGCCGGCGAGGCGTGGCGTGCCTTCGGGCGCCATCGCCACCAGCAGTCGCAGCAGTCCCGCCGCGACCGCCAGACCGAGCGCGCCGCCGCACCCCGACACGAGCGTGCTTTCGACGAGCAGCTGCGTCGCCAGCCGCGCGCGCCCGCCACCGAGAGCCGCACGGACCGCCAGCTCGTGCTGCCGTCCCGCGCCGCGCGCGATCAGCAGGTTGGCCACGTTCACGCACGCGATCAGCAGCAGGAAGCCGACAGCGCCGAACAGCGCCATCAGCGTCAGGCGCACGCTGTCGACGACGCGATCGGCCAGGCGATCGGTCCGGGCGCTGACCGCGGCGTTGGAGTTCGGGTACTCGCGTTCGAGCGCCGCCGAGATTCCCCGCAGTTCGGCGTCGGCCGCCGCGAGCGTCACGCCCGGCTTCAGCCGGCCGAGCGCCGAGAACCCGTTGTGGTTGCCGCGATCGGTGAGGTTCGCGGTGCCGGAGATCGTCCCCATCGGCACGAACACGTCGTACGGCCGCAGGTATTCGAATCCGGCCGGCAGCACGCCGACGATCGTGTAGGCCGTCCCGTCGAGCTTCAGCACGCTGCCGATTGCCGCCGGGTCGCCGGCCATCTGCGACTGCCAGAAGCCGGCGCTGAGCAGCGCGACCGCCGGCGCATTCGGCTTGTCGTCGTCGTCCACGAAGCCGCGGCCGATCGCCGGCGACACGCCGAGGACGGTGAAGAAGTTGCCGGTGACACGGCGCGCGCGCAGCCGCTGCGCGCGGTCGACGCCGGTCATCGTCAGCGGCTCCTCACGCGTCAACGCCAGCCCGCTGAACGACCGCGCGCGCACGCGCCAGTCGAGATAGTTCGGCCACGCTATCGAGATCGTCCGCTCGCGGCCGCTCGCATTCACTTCGTTCGCGTACACGAGCGTGTCGGGATCCGGCAGCGGCAGCGGCCGCAGCAGGATGCCGTTCACCATCGAGAAGATCGCGGTGGAGGCGCCGATGCCGAGCGCGAGCGTGACCAGGATCGTCAGCGTGAACGACGGCGCCTTAGAATACGACCGCACCGCGTAGCGCACGTCCTGCCTCAGGTTGTCGAATGACATACGAGCGTTCCTCTCGCCGGCGGTGGCCGGCTCGTGCTGCCGCCGGCGCCGCCACCGGTAGCGGACCGCGACGGAAACCGTCTGACGCCAGAAGCGGCGTGACGCCGCGCGCGTACCTCCGCGCGACAGCCACTCTTCGACGAGGTCGCCGAGCACGGTCTCGCCGCGCTCGTCCGGCGGCAGTGACCGCCGAAGCAGCCACGCCGCAAGACGCGGCGGCAGCCCGGCCTCCGGCCCCGGCGCAGGCGAGCGTGCGGCGCTCACGACGACGACGGCTCCTTCAACAGGTGCTCGACGCCGCGCCACATCCGGCGCAGCGTGTCGCGCGACGCGCGTAGGGCGGCCAGGCCCGCCGGCGTCACCGTGTAGAGCCGCCGGGGCAGGCCGCAGCGGGCGGCGCCGCCAGCCGCGGCGGTCCACCGCACCAACCCTTTGTCCTCGAGGCGATCGAGCGACGTGTAGAGCGCGCCGCGCGACACCGATCGTCCGGCGCGGCTGTCGAGCTCCCGCGCGATGTCGATCGCGTAGGCCTCCGTGCCGAGGCGGAGGACCGCGAGGAGCAGCAGCTGTTCGAACTCGCCGAGGTAGGCTGGCGGCATGCGTCTACTATGTAGACTCATTGGACGGGAGGTGCAACGAAAAGGTTGGCTGTGACCTGGATGAGCTGACGCGCCGACGACGCTATGCTGTCGCCATGACGATTCCGCTCGTGAAGCGCCGCGCGCGCAGGGATGCCGTCGCGCCGAGGACCGTGGTCGCGGTCATCGGGTCGGGTCAGAGCAGCGATCGGCATGCGTCGGAGGTCGGAAGACTGATCGCGACGCTCGGTCACGATCTGCTCACCGGCGGCGGCGGAGGGGTGATGGAAGCGGCGAGCCGCGCGTTCTTCGAGACGACACCGCGTCGCGGGATGGTGATTGGCGTCGTGCCGGGATCTGTCGCCGGCCTTGACGATGTCGAGGATCGAATTGCGACCGAGGTCGGATACGACCTGCCGCCGGGGTATCCGAACGCCTGGGTGGAGCTGGCGATCTACACGCACTTGCCGGATCGCGGCGCCGACGGCGCGCTTGCGTCGAGCCGCAATCACCTCAACGTGCTGTCAGCCGACGCGATCGTCGCCCTCCCCGGAGGGGAAGGAACGGAGTCGGAAATCTGGCTGGCGACGCAGTACGGGGTTCCAATCGTTGCCTACGGCGATCACGGGCCGCACGCGCCGCACGCCATCCCGCGCGTCGAGACGCTCGACGCGCTGCGCGATTTCCTCGTCCGCTCCTTCTCGACGTAGCGCGAAGGCTTCAGCCGAGCGACCGACGCTCAGCTAGTGCCCGAGCTCAGCAGCTAGCCCCGGCCCCGAGCCAGCCCCGACTCACTGTTTCATCTCGTCCGCCAGCCGCTGAATCCGTCCCGCCATCCCGCCGAACAGCGTCGCGACCTGCGACGAATAACCCTTGTACTTCTCCGGCACCTTCCACCCCGGCGCCGCCTGCTCGGGCGTCTTGCCCGCCTTCAGCTCGCCCTGCGCCCATGTGAGGAAATCCACGTTGAACTCGGCGAACTCCTTCACGTCGGCCCACGTCATCGTCGTCGGGCTGTGGCCGTTGATCACCGTGTCGACGTTTTTCACGCCGTTGTAGACCTTCATGACGGTGTCCGGATAGTGGAGCACGCTGCCGCCGTTACCGCTGTCGACGAGCGGCAGGCCCTTGTTGGCGAACAGATCGCCGAGGTGCGCGGTGCGCAGCGCCGGGAAGACGACGATGGCGTCGCCGTTGGTGTGGCCGGGACCGAAGTAATAGAGATCGATCTGGTCGGCGCCCTTACCCAGCGTCATCTTGTCCTTGAACGTCCGCTTCGCCATGCCGCGGTTGTTGTTCTGCTTGAAGATGTCCATCTTCTCCATGTTCGCCTTGGTGTTTTCCTGCACCACGACGTCCACGGTGGCCGGGAACTCGACATTGCCGCTGACGTGATCCCCATGCGTGTGCGTGTTGATCAGCATCGTCACCGGCTTGTCGGTGAGCGTCTTGATCTTCTGGAGAATCGGCGTCCCCCATCCGGGATTCTTCGCGTCGACGACGGTGACGCCGCCCGAGGTGAGGAACACGGCGGTATTGCCGCCGCCGCCTTTCAGCACCCACAGGTTGTCCTTCACCTTGTCGACTTCGACGATCTTCGGAGCATTCGGATCCGGCGGCTGTGCCTTCACGACCGCCAGCGCGCCCGTCGCGAACAGGGCGCCCAGCACGACTACACGTCTCATGACATGCCTCCAGGAAAGAAGACCCGTTGAATGAACCAGAATGCGCCGGCCGCCATCACGACGATCGATCCGGCAAACGCGAGGCGCCTGCCGGCGGCCTCGCTGCGCGAACGCAGCAGGGTCAGCGCGGTGGCGACGATGGCGACGACGAGGAGCTGACCGATCTCGACGCCGAGGTTGAACGAGAACACCGACCAGCCGAGCGCGCGCGACGGCAGATCCATCTCGCGCAGCACCGCCGCGAACCCGAAGCCGTGGATGAACCCGAAGGCGAACGCGATCCACGCCCGCACGTCGCGTCCTTCCTTGATCAGCAGGTTGTCGGCCCCCACGTACACGATGCTGAGCGCGATCGCCGGCTCGATCACGAAGGCCGGCGGGCTGACGATGCTGAGCGCGGCCAGCGTCAGCGAGATGCTGTGCGCGACGGTGAACGCGGTCACGATGATCACCAGCTGTCGGATCGTGCCGCCGAGCAGCAGCAGACCGAGCAGGAAAATCAGGTGCGTCGGCCCGATCAGAATGTGGTGGATGCCCGCCGGCAGGAATCGCTGAATCACGGCCAGAGCGCCCTGCCGCGTCCCGGCGAAGTACTCCAGTCGCGTCTTGCCGCCGTCGAGGATCGCCTGCGTGAGCGCCTCGCCTTCGTAGATGTTGATGAACGTCTGGTGCTGCGGATCGTACGGGAACATCCGGGCGGACACCGTCAGCACGCCGGGGCGGTTCGCCAGCGCGAATCGCACCGGGAAGAGCAGCGACTGGCGATCGGGCAGCGTCTGCGGCGCGAACCACTGCGGCGTCAGCCCGTGGCCGTCCGCGGCGACGGTCAGCCGATCGGTGAACAGCTTTGTCAGGTCCGCCGCGCGCTGGCGCGCGACCGCGGTGTCCAGCAGGCGATCCGGCGGTTCCACGTTCAGATCGTGCCCCGCGTCGAACATGTGCACGACGAGCGAGCCGTCGATGGTGTCCTGCTGAAGGCGGAGGTCGAGATAGCTGAACGGAACCGGATGAGCCGAGGCGCCGCGCGGCACGAAGCAGAGAAGCCACGATGCGCACAGCACGCCGAGCGCGCGCAGCGGTACGCGCGCCGCCGCCTCCGGGTTGCCCGTCACGGGCGCAATGGTAACGTAGATTCGTGGAAATCGCGCCCGGCGCGTCTCACCTCCGGCGCTATCTCGCGATCGACGATCAGCGGACGCTCGTCGACCAGTGCCGCGCGCTCGTCGACGGTCCGGTGCCGGCGTACGTGCCGGTCGTCCGCGGCGGCGGAAGGATGCACGTGCGCATGCTGTGTCTCGGCCGGCACTGGAACGGGAAGACCTACGCGTACGAGCCGACCCGAGCCGACTACGACGACCTGCCGGCGCCGCCGCTGCCGGACACCTTTCGCACGCTCGCGCGTGCGATCGCGCGCGACGCCGGCATGCCGTTCGAGCCCGATCTCTGCATCCTCAACTTCTACGACGCCGACGGGCGCATGGGCATGCACCAGGACAAGGACGAGACCGCGCGATCGCTCGCGGCAGGGCTGCCGGTGGTGTCCGTGTCGCTGGGCGACACGGCACGGTTTCTCTTCGGCGGACTGAAACGACGCGAGCCGGTCGAATCGCGACTGCTCGAGTCCGGCGATGCGTTCGTCTTCGGCGGCCCCGCGCGGCTGCGTTATCACGGCGTGACGCGCATCATCCCCGGGACCGCGCCGCCCGAACTGCAGCTCGCAGGCCGATTCAACCTCACCTTTCGCCAGTACGACGTTTGACGCAAAGGCCGCAAAGCTCGGCTCTTTGCGTTCTACAATCACGTCACCGTGGCCAAAGCACCGCTGCGCCGCATCGACGACGACGACCACTCCGACGCGCGGATGGGGTTTCTCGAGCACCTCGAGGAACTGCGCGTCCGGTTGATTCGCTGCTGCATCGCGATCGCGATCGGGATGCTGATCGCGTTCGCGTTCGTCGACCGCCTCGTCGACACGCTGCTCGCCTCGATCGAGCGGGCGCTGCCCGCGGGAACGTCGCTGGTGTTCATCAAGCCCCCGGAAGGGTTCTCGCTGTGGCTGAACGTCGCGTTGGTTGCCGGCCTGCTCCTCGCCGCGCCGTTCGTGATGTACCAGGTCTGGCGCTTCATCGCGCCGGGGTTGTACGCGAACGAGAAGAAGTTCGCGATTCCGTTCGTGGCGCTGACCTCGCTCGGCAGCGTGTCGGGCGCGCTGTTCAGCCACTACCTGCTGTTCCCGTCGACGATGCGCTTCTTCAGCACCTTCAGTTCGCCGCGCATGCGCTTCATGCCGGGCGTCGAGGACACGATCGATCTCTATTTGAAGATGATGCTCGGGATGATGGTGGTCTTCCAGATCCCGACGGTCGTGTTCTTCCTGGCGAGGATGCGCGTCGTCACCGCGCGGTTCCTCTGGCGGAACACGCAGTACGCCATCCTGGCCATCTCCATCATCTCGGCGGTGCTGACGCCGTCGACCGATCCGTGGAACCAGATCGCGTTCGCGCTGCCGATGCTCGCGCTGTACATGTTCAGCATCGGCCTGGCATGGATCGTCGGCCCGAAAGGACCGGCGGAGCCGAATCGGGCGACGCCGTTGCGGCTGGTGTTCGCGGCGTCAGTCCTCGATCAGGCGCGCCGGAGCCGTCGGACGTCGAGAAACGGGTTGCGGCGTGTGACGTAGCCGAATCAGCGGCCGGGAAAGCAACCGCGGAGGATCTGCCACGTCACTCGTACCGCAGCGCGAGGACCGGGTTCACTCTCGTGGCTCTTCGGGCCGGCAGGTAGCCGGCGATCAGCGCCACGGCCGACAGCAGCGCCGCGGCGCCAACGATCGTCGTCGGGTCGCTCGCCGTGACGCCGTACAGCACGGTCCCGACGACGCGCTTCAGCCCCCACGCGCCCGCTAGCCCGATCGCCAGGCCGGCGCCGACCAGCCCGATCACTTCACGCATGACCAGCCACACGACGTCGCCCTGGACCGCGCCGAGCGCCATGCGCACGCCGATCTCGCGCGTCCGCCGCGCGACGGTGTACGCCATCACGCCGTAGAGCCCGATCACGGCGAGCACGGTCGCCAGCACGCCAAACGCCGTCGACAGCGTCGCGATGAAGCGCTCGACGAGGAGCGACCGATCGATCTGGCGCTCGAGCGTGCGCAGGTTGAACATCGGCACGCTCGGGTCGATCTCGTGGAGCGTCCGCTGTGCGGCGGTGAACGCGGCCGACGGATCCCCGGTCGTCCGCACGTACATCACGATCGACGACGGCGCGCGCTCCTCGAGGAGCGGAAAGAAGGCCTGTTGCGGGATGTCGTCGCGAACGCCGGTGTACTTGGCGTCGCGCACCACGCCGACGATCTCGAGCGGCGTCGGCGTGCCGGGGTTCAGCCCGAACCCGATGTGCCGCCCGATCGGATCCTGGTCGCCGAAGAACCGCTTCGCGAAGCTCTGGTTGACGATCGCGTGGCGGTATCCGTTGCCGCGCCCGTCGCTCTGATTCGGGTCGGCCGGCCGCGGCGCGGCGCCCTCGTCGCGCCCGTCGAACTCGCGTCCCCGCAGGACCGCAATCCCCATCGTCTTGAAGTAGCCGGCGCTGACCGCATTGCAGTAGGGATTTCGCTGCTCGCCCGGCTTCGCGTCGTACCCCTCGATGGTCATCGTGCTGTCCCACTCGTTGCCCTCGAGCAGGCCGATGCTGGCGAACGCCACACCCTGTACGCCCGGCTGCGCGCCGATCCGCTCCACGAGCGACTTGTAGAGCGGCGGAATCCGCTCCGCCGTATAGCCGCTGATCGCCGGCGAGATGTTGAACGCGATCATGCTCTCGGGCCTGATGCCGAGATCGAGCAGCCGCAGATTCTCGAGCGTGCGGATGAACAGCCCGGCGCTGATCAACAGCAGGATCGAGATCGTCACCTGCGCGACGACCAGCGCCTTCCTGAAGCGGACGCCGCCGGCGACCGCGCCGATCTGGTCCTTCAGCGTCGGCGCGAGGTCTGGCCTCGTCGACCGCAACGCCGGCACGAGCCCGAAGAGCAGGCCGGTGGCGAGCGAGAGCGCGAAGTTGAACGCCAGCACCCGGTAGTCGATCGCGCCGGTGATCACGTGCGGCGTGTCGGAGGTCGGCAGGAAGCCGAGCAGGAATCTCGTGGTCCACCACGCGACGGCGAGCCCGAGCGCGCCGCCGACCGCGGCGAGCAGGACGCTCTCGACGAGCAGCTGCCCGACGATCCGGCCGCGGCTCGCGCCGAGCGCGAGGCGCATGGCGATTTCCTTCTGCCGCGCCGCGGCCCGGGCGATCAACAGGCTGGCGACGTTCGCGCACGAGATCAGCAGCACGCCCGCCACGATCCCGAGCAGCAGCCAGAGCGGCTGTGACAACTGCTGGCGGATCGGCGACCGCCCCTGCGCCGCTGGCAGCAGACTCACTTGTCCCTTGAGGAACTCTTCGCGCGTGTACGCGGTCGTGTTGCTGAACGCGGCTTCCTGGACCTCCTGCTCGAGCAGGCCGTGGAAGAACGGCTGAATCGCGGCGAGCGCCTGATCCGGCGAGACCCCCGGCTTCAGCCGCGCGAACACGTTCACCCAGCGGCTGCGCCGGTTGTCGACGTCGTCCCAGTTCGGCGTCATTTGCGCCTTCATCGTGAGCGGGACGCGGATGTTCGGCACGTAGCCGATGTCCACGCCGTCGAATCCCGCCTGCGACACGCCGATGATGGTGAGCTTGGTGTTGTTGACGGTGACGGTCCTGCCGACGACCGCCGGATCGGCGCCGAAGCGCGTACGCCAGTAGTCGTAGCTGAGGATCGCAACCGGGCTGTTGCCGCGCTCGCGGTCGTCGTCGGGTCCGATCACCCGGCCGATCGCCGCGCCGACGCCGAGCACCTGAAAGTACGTCCCGGACACGATTTCGCCAGGCACCCGCTCGGTCTGGCCATCGATCCCGATGTTCATCGCCAGCGCGCGCCGAGCGAACATGCCGGAGAACACCTTCGGCGTCGGCGCCGGGTTCGGGACCGCGTGGCTGACGCGCCGAATCTGGACCGGAGGGTCGACGAAATTGTCGCGGAAGTCTTCGAACATCGGGAACGACAGCATGTTGCCGCCCGAGTTGCTGCCGTAATGGGTCTTCGCGCCGTTGAAGAGCACGAGTTGCCCCGGGCTCTTCACCGGCAGCTCTCGCAGGAGCACTTCGTCGACGAGCGTGAAGATCGAGGTGTTCGCGCCGATGCCGAGCGCGATCGAGACGAGGGCCACGACGGTGAACAGCGGTGACCGGGTGAGGCCCCGGACCGCGTATCGCAGATCCCGCGCGAGATGTTTCATGGTTCAGGCGACTCGCGGAACCTTAGACGGGATCCGGCCCGTCGGGGTTGACTTGCCTCCAGCGCTGCGGCAAGTTGGGAGCTCATGCGTCGCGTGCTGCCGATCCTGCTGCTCGCGCTCGCGGTGGTGCACGCAACCGCCGCCGAGCCGCAGGTCGCGGCGACGATCGTCAGGGAACGGCACACGCTGGAGTACGTGCGCGAGCTGACGGCGATCGGTCCGCGGCTCACCGGGACCGCGGCGTTCGAACGCGCGGCGCAATGGGCGGCGCAGCAGCTGCGTGCCGTCGGCGTCGCCAGCGTGACCCTCGAGCCGTTTACGATCGCCGACGCGTGGGAGCGCGACCATGCGACCGCGCGCATCGTCGCACCGATCGATCGGCCGCTCGAGGTCGCGTCGCTCGGTTGGACGCCGTCCACGCCCGCCGGGGGCATCGTCGGCGACGTCGTGTCGATCGATCACATCACGCCGGGTCGGATCGCCGCCGATCCGACGCACGTCCAGGGGCGGATCGTGCTGCTGCGGGACGACGAAATGGTTGGCCCCGCGGACGTCGTGGCCCGGCGGCATCGGGCGCTCGACGCGGCGCTGCGCGACGCCGGCGCGCTCGCGATTCTGTCGCCCGATCCCGACGGAGGAAACGTGCTCAGCGCGCGCGACCGTGCAGCCGGCGCCGCGATGGGCGTCCTGCCGGCCGCACAAGTCACCGCGGACGACGCGCGAACGATTCGCCGGCTGGTCGAGAAAGGGCGGGTGCGCGTGGCGATCGAGCTTCGCAATCGCGTGTCCGCCGGGCCGGTGCGCGTGTCGAACGTCGTCGGCGAGATCCGCGGCCGCGAACGCGCGGACGAGTGGGTGATCGTCGGCGCGCACCTCGACTCGTGGGACGTCGGACCGGCCGCGCAGGACAATGCGACCGGCGTGGCGATGGTGCTCGACGCGGCGCGGGCGATCGCGGCGCTGGACGAGCGTCCGCGCCGTTCGATTCGCTTCGTGCTATGGGGCGGCGAGGAGCAGGGGCAGCTCGGCTCCGGCGAGTACGCGCACGCGCACGCTGCGGAGCTCGACGACTGCGTCGCCGTCCTGAATTCCGACGCCGGCACTGGACGGCTGATCGGCTGGACCACGCCCGACCGCGCGGATGTCGCTGCGGCCGTGCGTCCGCTGCTCCAGCCGCTGCAGCGCGTCGTCGGCCGCATCGTCGTCGACACCAGCCTGCGGTACGCGTTTCAGTCGGACGGCGCGGCGTTCGTGCGCGCCGGAATCCCGATGCTCGACCTGAACGCCGACGATTCCCGCTACGAGGACATTCACCACAAGGCGTCGGACACCATCGAACGCGTGGACGCGCAGCAGCTGACGGCCGGCGCGGCGGCGGTCGCTGCCACGGCCTACGCGATTGCGGACGCGCCGGCGCGGATTGCGCCCCGGCTCAGACGCCGGTGAACGCACGGGAAAGCAACCGCAGAGGACGCAGAGAACGCCGAGACACTTTATCGGTTTACGTCGTTCCCGTGAGCGTCATCCGACAGAAAACCGCGCTCTGCGTACTCCGCGGGCTCTGCGGTTCCTTTCCAGGAAGCCGCGAGACCAGGCTCTATGACGGTCGAACGGATCCAGTGTGCAGATGACGCGCGTGCGGTCGCGTATCGCGAGCTCGCCGACGGCGAGCTCCTGCGCACCCGGGGATTGTTCGTCGCGGAAGGACGTTTCGTCGTGCGCCGCGTCATCGAGCACGCGGGCTACGTCGTCGAGTCGGTGCTCGTCAACGACGCCGCGCTTCGCGATCTTGCGTCGTCGCTGGAGCGGCTCGATCCGTCGGTGCCGGTTCTCGTGTGTCGCACGGCCGACTTCGAGCCGCTCACCGGCTTCAACATTCACCGCGGGTGCCTGGCGCTGGTGCGCCGGCCGCCGCGGATTCCGCTCGCGTCCCTGATCTCGCCGGCGACGCTGCTCGTCGCGCTGGAAGGTGTCACGAATGCCGACAACGTCGGCGGCGTGTTCCGCAACGCGGCGGCCTTCGATGCCGGAGGCGTGCTCCTGTCGCCGACGACGTGCGATCCCTTGTACCGCAAGGCGGTTCGGACGTCGATGGGAGCGGCGCTGGAGGTCCCGTTCGCGCGGGCGGCGGATGCGGAATGGCCGGCGCTGCCTGCTGCACTCCGTGCGGCCGGCTTCACCGTCGTCGCGTTGACGCCGCGGCAGCCCTCGGAGACGCTGGACGAATTCGTCGCGCGGCCGCGATCGTCACGCGTCGCGTTGGTGATCGGCGGCGAAGGCGGCGGGCTGACGCCAACAGTGGAAGCGGCAGCTGATCATCGCGTCAGAATTCCGATCAGCGGGCGCGTGGATTCACTCAACGTGTCTGTTGCGGCGGGGATCGCACTGTGGAGACTCGCGGCAATTAAGAAGTAAGAATTAAGAATTAAGAATTCGTACCTGGATGATTGCGTGATACTTGGATACGAATTTTTGCTTCTTAATTCCCAATTCTCAATTTAATTGCCCGAGCGCTCAGAACGACAGGCGCGTTCCTATTTCTATCCTGCGCGGCGCCGCGGCCGATGTCGGCTGTCCGAAGAACGGCGACGCGATCACGCCGCTGTAGTTCAGCGCGTTGAGGTGGTTGAGCGCATTGTAGGCCTGCGCGTAGAACTCGATGGCGTAGCGCCTGGTCCCGCCGTCACTGCCGCCAATGTTGCCGAGCGGATCGGCGCTGTCGCCGCGCACGATCCGGACCTGCGGGCCGGCCGGTGGCGGCGCGGCGCCGCCGAAGCCGATCGACCAGCTCACGCGGACCCCGAGATCCAGCTGCGCGCTGCCGCGGCCGCTGTTGCGCGTGACGCCGGGCGGGCGATCGTTGCTCACCGTGTCGCCGTTGTCGTCGCGGCCCGTCGTGACGTTGTAGGGCAGCGCCGACTGGAAGCGGAACGCCGTCGCGAGGCGGAACCGCCGCACCAGCGGCACGTTCACCAGGCTCATGACGCGGTGGCGCGCGTCGGTCAATGCCGGGCCGCGTTCAGCGGCGAGATGGTCGTTGTCGCCAGGCAGACCGAACGGGCTGTCGGTCTCGTCGATCGCACGGCTCAGGGTGTAGCTGGCCGCGGCGAAGATGCGCTGCTGCGGACGCGCGTAATTCAGGGTGACGCTGATCATGTCGAGCGACGATCGAGCGATCGACTGAACCTCGGCGACCGGGCCGGAGGCGGGATCGGGCCGGACGCCGCTCGCGTCCGGCGCGTTGACGTTGACGCTGCGTAACAGGTGCGAGCCACGCCGGCGGATGTACATCGCGTTGAGCCGGACGTCGCCGGGCAGCACCTGCTCGACGCCGGCCATGGTTTCCTTCAGCGTCGGCTGCGTCAGATCCCGCGCGAACTGCACCCGGCCGGCCGGCAGGAGGATCGCTCGGCCGCCTTCCTGCGGATCGGGAAAGCCGGGTGAGACGATCGTTTCGATCTGCTGATGCGTGCCGTCGAGCTGCACGCCCTGTTCGTAGGCCTGCGCGTCGAACCAGTCGAAGAAGATGCCCGCGCCGGCGCGCACGCTCGTCGTGCCGCTCGTGAACGGCGACCACGCGACGCTGCCGCGCGGCGCGAGGTTCAGGCCGCCGACATGCGATTGGAGCTCCTGCCGGATGCCGCCGCTGACGGTGAGATCCTTCCGCACCCGGACGTCGTCCTGCAGATAGACGCCAAGCTGCGCCTGCGTAATCGCGACGTCGGGATTGCCGACGTTGCGCGTGTAGGTGGTCGGACGCCCGGCCGCATACGCGTCGAGGCTCGCGAACGTGAACGTCCCGCCGGCGTTGCGGAGTTCCTCACTGCGATACGAGCCGGCGTCGAGCTGGAAACCGGTCCGAATCGCATGGCGGCCGGCCGAGATGTCGAGATCGTCGGCAGCTTCGACCAGCGTCAGCCCGCGCGAGCCGGCGAGCTGCGCGCCGCCGGCGTCGAACGCGTTGAGGACCAGGACCGCCGGCGCCTGGCCGAGCGGCGTGGACGCCACCTCCTCGGCCCGCCACTGGACGCGCAGCTCGTTGTAGAGCGTCCTGCGGATGGCGCCGGCGATCGACGCGCGCATCACCTCCTCGGTCCGCGCCTGCGTGTAGCCCCGCTCGGGCAGGTCGAAATCGCCGACGCCGAGATTCTCCGCGGTCGTACGGTTGCGCTGAAGCTCGGCGCGGAGCATCTGTGTCCTGCTGATCATGTGCTCGAGCCGCGCGGTCAGATTGATCGCGTCGTTCGGCCTGCGCACCGAGTCCGCGAAGCGTCCGCCTGGCAGCGCCGCGACGATCGTCCCCGTGTCGAACGCGTCGAGGCCGTCGACCGACAGCGCCAGCGACGTGTGCTGCTTCCACAGCGGACCGTTCACGTTGACGCCGTAGCGCTCGTGCTGCTCGTCGCCCTTGACGGGTGCGAACGCGTTGCGGGCGTTCAGAACGGAACTGCGCAGGCCCAGGCTCGTCGATCCGCGCCAGGTGTCGAGCCCGGGTCTGGTCGTGATGTCGACGGAGATGAAGCCCGGCTCGTGCGTGTCGGCGGCGAACATGTTGCGGCGGAAGCGGATCTGCTGAATCTGACTCTTCGGCGGCAGCCTGCCGCCGCGGAAGCCGTTGACGCGCATGACGGCGCCGGGCCCTGCCAGGTCGCGCAGCACCTGTTCCATCTCGTCGGGATCGTCGGGCAGTTCGTCAATCTGGGTCTGGGTCAGGATGGTGGCGAATGCGTCGCCGCGCGGGTCGCTCGCGCGCTCGCGGGCGTCGCGACCCACCTGCACCGTTTCGGCGAGGCGCGCGATCGCGAGCTTCACCTCGCGCCGGTTGTCGCCGGCGCGCACGCGATGGTCGCGGACGTCGGCCGGCTCGAACCCGGGCGACTCGACATGGATCGTGTAGCGCCCGGGCGCAAGCGCGGTGAACGTCGCATCGCCGCGCTCGCCGGTGTCGATCGCGACATCCGCGGGCGTCACCGTCACGTGCGCGCCGACGATCACCGCACCGCTCGGATCGACGACCGTTACGCGCAGCGTCGCGTCGCTCGGCGGCTGCGCGAAGACTGATTGTGCGATGCCGTGTCCGCCAACACACAAAGCGACAACCAGCATCCGCCCTATCCGTCCCATCTGTCCCATCCGTCCCATCTGTCCCGCCCTACCCGCCCGACCTACCGGGCCTCGAACGTGCCGGGCTTGAAGACGGGATTCACCTTGATCGTCTTGAACGTCATCTCCTCGGTCGGCTTGCCGTCGACCGACCGTGCGATGTGATGCGGCAGCATCACGCCGTCCACGGACCTGTAGTCGTCGAGGTACAGCGCGATGTCGACGACGTGCGGCGACGGCGTCCCGCCCGCGGTGTCGTGCGCCGACGGTTCCGCACGGCGCACGCGCTCGGGATCGGGCGGTCCCTGCATCTGCTGCGTCTGGATCCGCAGCTGCGGCGCAACGCCGCGGTACTGCAGCATCAACGGTCGATGCGTTTTCTGATCGAGAAAGAGGCGGACCGCGAAGCTGCCTTCGCCCCTGGCATCGACAACGTCGGCCCTGCCCTCGTCCGCTTCGGCCTCGCCGCCGTACGCGAACTCCACCGGCGCCGACGCGGGCGCCGCCACAAGGAATGCGAGCAGCGTGCGCGTCATCTCGGCGCGCGCGTTGCGGATCGCCTGCGCCTCGGCGTCGGCGTTCGCCGGCGGCGGCGGCATGCGAACGATCGCGCCGGGCGGCCCGTTCAGCGTCTGCTGGCTGCGCAGCAGCTTCTCGCCGTTGATGCCCTGCGCGACGACCACGGTCATGTCGCCGACGGGATTCATCGACTCGGTGCGCAGCATCTTGTCGGGCAGCTGCAGATCGAGCGTCACGTCGCCGCTCATCTGCCGATCGCCGAGCGTGCGCTCGTACGATCCGCTGCAGGTGAGCCCCTGCACCTTCGCCAGGTTCTTCTCGCCGCCGAGCGCCGCGCGCGCCTGCGCGACCAGCTGCGCCGCTTTCGCGTCGGCTTCCGGCCGCGCCGCGAGGCTGCCGAGCGCCATCGCGAGCGAAATCATCGAGACCACCAGCCACTGCATCGTGATCACCTCGTCGGGCAGTATGACGAGGCGCCGCGGCGGACGTTGTTATCTCTCGGCAATCGTTTTGTAAGAAATGTAAAGCGCCGCCGAACGCGGATCCTTTCGCGGTACAGTGATCGGCGTGGCGACGGTGTTTCGCGACCGGACGACGCTGCCGTGGCCGCTGCTGGCCGCGCCGATCCTGCTGCTCGTCCTCCTCGTGACGCTCGGCACGCTGCAGTACCGCTGGCTCGGCGAGGTGAGCGAGGCGGAGCGCGCGCGCATGCGCGACGGTCTGCGGGCGCGTGCCGCGGAGTTCGGTCAGGACTTCGATCGCGAGCTGACCCGCACCTACTCGGCGTTTCACCTCACCACCGAGCAGTTCGACGCCGGCGACGCGCCGGCGCTCGACGCGGCGTGGACCCGTTGGCGGGACGCGGCGCCCGCGCCGCGGCTCGTGCGCGACGTCTACGTGGCGCTCGGGAATACGTTCGACTCAGCGCAATTGCGGCGCCTCGATCCGACGCGCCACGTGCTCGAGCCCGTCGAATGGCCGCCAGCGCTCGCCGACTCGCTCGCGCGGACGCATCAGATAGTGCCGCGCATCCTCGGCACCTCGCAGACACCGCCGCCGATCATGCTCGCCGACGCGATCGACTCGCGGATCCCGGCGCTGATCATCCCGGTCACGCGGATCAATCGCGCGACCACGACCGACGGCCGGATCACGGTCGTCACCGATCCCGCCGCGCCGGGTCGAGTCGTCATCGTCGTGCTCGACGCCGATCAGATGCAGCAGCAGCTGATCGAGCCGCTGGTCGCGAAGCACTTCGGCGCCGGCGACCGATCCGAGTACCTGATCACGATCGCGCGGCGCGACCACACGGGTACCGTCGTGTACAACTCCGGCGAAACGGTGGTAGGCGCGTCGAATGCAGACGTCACGGCCGGGATGTTCGGTCTGCGCGCCGACGGCCTGAACGCGGCCGCCGGGCGATTCACGGCCGGCCTGCCGCCGCCTGGCGCGACGCGCCTTGCCGTCACGATCGTTCGCAAGGCCGACGATGGCGGCGACACCCACGGTGTGCTGGGGTTTGGTCCTGATGAACAGGGCGCATGGCAGGTGCGGGCGCGTCACCGCGCCGGGTCTCTCGACTCGATCGTCGCGCGGTCGCGCCGCCGCAACCTGGCGATCGGCCTCGGCGTGCTCGGCCTGCTGGCGGCGAGCTTCGTCCTCGTCATCGCGTCTGCACAGCGCCAGCAGCGGCTTGCGCGGCAGCAGATGGAGTTCGTCGCGGCGGTCTCGCACGAGTTGCGGACGCCGCTCGCCGTCATCTGTTCGGCCGGCGAGAACCTCGCCGACGGCCTGGTCGCGGACGGCGCGCAGGTGAAGCGATACGGATCGCTGATCCAGACCGAAGGACGCCGGCTGGGCGACATGGTCGAGCGGGTGCTGCAGTTTGCCGGCATCACCGCCGGCACGACGCGGCGCGCCGACGCAGAGGTTGACGTCGGGACCGTGATTGGCGACGCCGTCGACGCGCTGGCCGCCGACGCGCGCGAGCGTGGCGTCACCGTGGCGATCGCGCCGCTTGCCGCGCTGCCGGCAGTCGCGGGCGACGCCGACGCGTTGCGCTCGGCGATCCAGAACATCGTCGGCAACGCGGTCAAATACAGCAAGCCCGGCGGCGCGGTTGACGTCGCCGCCGACCCGCTCGACGACGGCCGGATCGTGCGGATCCGCGTCGTCGATCGCGGCATCGGCATCGATGCCGCCGACCTCCCGCACATCTTCCAGCCGTTCTATCGCGGCCGCCGTGCCGTGGATGCCCAGGTGCGCGGCACCGGCGTCGGCCTGAGCGTCGTGCAGCATGTGGTTCAGACGCACGGCGGCGACGTGCACGTCGAGAGCCGCCTCGGCCACGGGACGACGGTGACGGTCGTCCTGCCGGCGGTGCCGCGGGCGGGAACCGCCGACGGCCGCGGCCGGTTCGTCGTCCGGCTCCGCCGCGGCGCCGCGAGCGCGCTGTCATGAGCGTGTCGCCGCGGGTGCTGATCGTGGAGGACGAGCCCGGCCTGCGCCTGACGCTGACCGATCGGCTCGGCAGCGAAGGGTACAGCGTCGAGACTGCAAGCGACGGCGAAGCGGGGCTGGCCCGTGCGGCCAGCGGCGGCTACGACCTCATCGTGCTCGACGTCATGCTGCCGAGGATGAACGGCTTCGACGTCTGCCGCGCGGCGCGTCAGCGCGGCGTGACGACGCCCATCCTGATGCTGACGGCGCGGGGCCAGGTGGTGGACAAGGTCGTCGGGCTGAAGCTCGGCGCCGACGACTATCTGACGAAACCCTTCGAGACGATCGAGCTGATGGCGCGGCTCGAGGCGCTGCTGCGCCGGCGGCCGTCGGCGCCGCATCCGGGCGGCGAGACCTATCACTTCGGCGACATCGTCGTCGACTTCCGACGCGCCGAGGTGACGCGCGCCGGCGCCGCAATCGATCTGTCGGCGCGCGAGTTCAAGCTGCTGCGGCACTTCATCGAGCACCGCGGCGCGACGCTGTCGCGCGACGCGCTGCTGACCGACGTGTGGGGCTACGACGAGATGCCGCTCACGCGCACGGTCGACGTCCACGTCGCCGGCCTGCGCCAGAAGATCGAAACCAGTCCGCGCTCGCCCGAGTTCATCCTCACGGTCCACGGTCTCGGCTACAAGTTCGTCGGGTAGACCGCTGGAGTGCAGCAACGCGGAGCGCCCCGCGTTGCTGCGCTGATGCCGCGAACGCGGCCGCGGACCGTCGCTCGGCGGCACGCCGATCGCCATCTTCGGCACCGGTTTCAGCGATCGAGGCGGGATCTTCGTCCGGCGCGTACGCAGAGCGGATTCAGGACAAATTCCGCTCTGCGATCTCTGCGCGCTCTGCGGTTGCGTTCCCCGCACCTCTCACGGAATCCCGAACCCCCAACGGCGAGTCGTTTGCAGCGCGCCTCCTCATTCCCTGTAACTCACGTGAAATGGAGACGCGCATGCATGTTCTGCACACTCCACTGGTTTTGTTGGCGGCAATTCTTCAAACGTTGCCGGTCTCCGCGCCGGTCACGCGATCCGATCCGCTGCTCGTGCGCGCCGTGGTGGACGGCGACACGATCGACGTCGCGACCATTGGCCGCGTGCGGCTGCTCGGCATCGACGCGCCGGAGATCGGCCGCGGCTACGACACCGACGCGCCGTTCGCACGCGAGGCGCGCGCACGCCTGACGTCGTTGATCCTGCGACGCTGGGTCCGTCTCGAGCAGGACGGCGCGCCCTTCGATGTCTACGACCGGCGCCTCGCGTACGTGGTCACCGAGGACGGCGTGTTCGTCAACGCGCTGCTCGTGCGGGAGGGGCTTGCGCGTGTCAGCGCGCGGGCGCCGCTGTCGCGCCTCGCCGAGTTGCAGCGTGCCGAGGCCGAGGCGCAGGCGTTCCGCCGCGGCATGTGGGGCGGCGCGCCGCCGATCCCGACACCGAGTTATACTGGCCGGTCGAAGGCCCGCCGGTCTCCGTCGTCTCGAACCAGGTTGCGGTCGAGTAGACGACGGCACGCGCGTCAGAAGAAACCGTGAACGCTATTCCTGTCGAGTACGCATCAGAACGGAAGATCCGCGAGCGAAACAAGCTGTACTACCGGTTCAACCACTGGCCGATCTGGATCTTCGTTTTCTTCATCGCGCCGGGACCGCTCACCTTCGATCTCTTCGCGCGCGGCTTCGATGCGCGGATGGCGGTGTGGCTCGGCGCGGTGCTCGTCGGCACCGGCATCGCCGGCCTGCGCGGCCGGCTGCCCGGCGTCGAACCGAAGCCGTACATCATCCGGTTCACCGAGGACCGTCCCAATCCGCTCTATCGCCGCATCTGCTACACGTTCGCGTGGAGCGAGGTGATCACCTTCGCGGTGCTGAACGTCGCCGGGCTCGTCGCGGCAATCGTCACGGGCGAGTGGTACTTGAAGCAGATTTATCAGTACGCCTACTTTCCGCTGGCCGGCACGATCTGGCTGCTCGGCGCGCTCGGCCGGCTGCCGCGCGTGAAGGCGTCGACCAAAGGCGAGGGGCACGAACGCCGCTACTTCTATGGGTCGGTCTGGGCGGTCTGCTGGGCGCAGCCGGCGCTCTGGCTGATGTGGAAGATCGTGCCGCAGACCCGCGCCGGCGACGCGCTGAAGCTCGCCGCATTCCTCGCGATCCTCGGCTTGGTCGGCAACCTCGCCCGTCTCGGCCGTTTGCCGAGAACCCGACCGATCGTTCCCGGCGAGCTCGCAGTGTCCGACTGAGTGTAACGGGCGGCGGGAATCGTTTCCGCCGCGGCCGAGATTTCCACAGGGGTCGGGAGTGGTTTTTGAAGCCAAATTCTGGGAAAAACGTGAGACCAGCACATCTGCCATTTTCCTGGCATTTTCTCGCACGAAACTATTCCCGGCCCCCTGTGGACGAAAGAAAACGGCTCCCGACCGCGGTGTCACAGCCGGCGCGGATCGCTCGTCTTAGGGGTATGCGGACCGAACGAGCGGCGCTCGCCGCCATTGTTCTCATCCACCTCGTCGTTTCCTTCGTCCACGGCGCGGCGCATGCCGGCGCGCAGGTGTTCCTGCCGTTTGCCGGCACGCTGTTCGTCTACATCGTCATCCTGGCCGGGCCCCTGGTCGGCCTCGCGCTGCTGCCGTGGCGCACGCAGGCCGGCGCTGTCGTCATCGCGCTGACGATGACCGGTTCGCTGCTGTTCGGCGTCATCAACCATTTCATCATTCCCGGATCCGATCACGTCGCGCATGTCGCACGCGAATGGCAGTCGATGTTCGCCACGACCGCGGCGCTGCTGGCCGTTCTCGAAGCGGCCGGCGCAGTCGTCGGATGCCGGCTCGCCGTGCGACGCGTCGGGAGGGCATCATGAACGTCTTCGTGGCAGGTGGAAGCGGCGCGATCGGCGTACCGCTGGTGCGCGCGCTGCAGGCGGCCGGACATCAGGTGACGGCGCTCACCCGATCGGCCGCGCACGCGGAGATGCTGCGCGGACTGGGCGCGACGCCGGCAATCGCCGACGCGCTCGACGCCGGCGCGCTGCGGCAGGCCGTCGTCGCCGCGCGGCCCACGCACGTGATCCATCAGCTGACCGCGCTGCCGAAAGGCGGCCCGCGCAGCGCCCGGGAACTCGGACCGACGAACCGGCTTCGCATCGAGGGCACGCGCAACCTGATCGACGCCGCCGTCGCCGCGGGCGCGCAGCGGATCGTCATCGGATCGTTCGCGATGTTTCGCGGTGCGCCACCGGTCGACGCGCCACCCGACGTGCGTGAGGCCGCGGCAGCGGTCACCGCGATGGAACGGCAGACGATCGACGCCACTCGCGACGGGCGCATCGAGGGCATCGTGCTCCGCTACGGCCTGTTCTACGGTCCGCAGGCCGGATCGACGGTCCAGATGATCGCGATGGCGCGGCGACGGATGCTCCCGCGGATCACGCACGATCACAGCCTGCTGCCGTGCATCCACGTGGACGACGCCGCGGGCGCGACGGTCGCGGCGCTCGACCACGGTCAGCCGGGCGCGATCTACGACATCGTCGACGATCGCGCGGTCAGCTTCAGCGAAATCGTCGACGCGCTGGCGAAGGCCTCGGGCGCCCCGCATCCGTTTGCGATCCCGGCATGGATTCCGCGACTGTTGATGCCGTACATGGCGCGGATGATTGCCCTGCGGCTGCCGCTCTCGAACGCACAGGCGAAAGCCGAGCTCGGCTGGCGTCCGGCGTATCCGACCATCGACCAGGGACTGTCGCAGACGCTGCGCGCCGCATGAACGAGACGGCCCTCGAGCGGTTCCAGGCGCAGCGTCCGCTGCTGTTCTCGGTCGCCTACCGCATGCTCGGCAGCGCCAGCGACGCAGAGGACGTCGTGCAGGATGCGTGGCTGCGCTTCTCCGCGGCGCAGCCCGCGCAGGTGCGGTCGCCGAAGGCCTTCCTCACGACCATCGTGACGCGGCTCTGTCTCGATCGGCTGAAATCCGCGCGCGCGTCGCGCGAGGCGTACGTCGGCCCGTGGCTGCCCGAGCCGGTCGTGACCGACGAGCAGCCTGGCCCGGAGCGATCGATGGCGCTTTCCGAATCGGTGACGCTCGCGTTCATGGTGCTGCTCGAGACGCTGTCACCGGAGGAACGCGCGGTGTTTCTGCTGCGCGAGGTCTTCGAGCACGACTACGCGGACATCGCCGCGATGCTCGAGACGACGTCGGCCAACTGCCGCCAGCTGTTTCACCGCGCCAAAGAGCGCCTCGCGGAGAAGCGGCCGCGCTTCCGTGGCGCCGCCGCCGCGAAGCGCCCGCTCGTCGATCGCTTCGTCCAGGCGCTGCGCACCGGCGACGCCGAGGCGTTCACCAGCGTGCTCGCCGCGGACGTCGGCTTCTGGAGCGACGGCGGCGGGAAGGTGCTCGCGGCGCGCCGCCCGGTGCACGGTCGCGCCGCCGTCGCGAACATGCTCGCCGGCTTCCGGCGGACGGCGCCGGCCGCCGGAGTCGATCCGGCGACCGTGTCGCTGTATGTCGTGGATGTCAACGGCGAGCCGGCGATGCTGATGCGGATCGCCGGCCGGCTGGATTCGGTCTACACCTTCACGATCGACGACGACGCCATTTCGGCGATCCGCGTGGTGCGGAACCCCGACAAGCTGCGGTATCTCGAACGCCAGCTGACCGTGCACTGATCGCGGTCGGGGCTGGGGGCTGGGGGACTGGGGGCGGGGCTACAGCCAGTGCCCGGTCTCAAGGACGGCGACGCCGACGGCCAGCCCAACCCGCCCGCTCAGTAGCGGCTTCAGCCGGACTATTATCCCCGTTGGGCGAATCATGCCGCTCGCTACCGCGACGCGATCGCTGAATGCGGTCGCCTCGGTGAGTTGTCGGACGGTCCATCGAGGGAAGGAGTACGAGATGGCACCCACGCCGCCACACATGAGGGGAGCGCACACCTTACCGCCGACGCCGCCGGTATATCGCCCGCAATCGCCGAGGATCGGCGCTCAATCAGGTCCTCGACCTCGCCAGGCATCTCACGCTTTACAGACGGCGATGGAAGCCAGGCCGCTGGTTCGAAACCCGGTCGTTGTCCCCCCGGTGTATCGACCGCATCAGGCGCCGTCGGCGCTGCAAGCGATGAGAGCGAGGGTCGCTGGCAGCCACGCGAGCCTCCGCCGTCGTGGGGTCGCGGCTCACGCCTCTCTTCAAGCATTGACACGACCGGCGCCGTCAGCCGCAGCCACGGCGGGGAACGCCCGGTTGCGTTTTCGCGGCTTCGAACTTCCGCACCAACGGATCGTTCAACGAATGCAGCAGGGCAATCTCACGCCGAACTCGCAGTTGGCGTCCGACATCGCCTCCAGCCGCGGGGCATACTCGAGCCATAACACGGTCGCCGTTATCGAGTTCAACCGGAACACCGTCCGCGGAGCCCCTGATTGGCTGGTCGGCAACCGGATGGTGGTGTCGCAAACCATGGATCAGAACATCAGCAAAGCTTCGAACGCGAAAGGCTTCGGCACCGTCGTCGAACGGGACCCCATCGAGAAACGGGAGTGTTTGCACGCCGAGATGACGGGCATTACGCATCTGTTGGGCGAGGGCTGGACGCTCAAGCAGATCAAGTCCAAGGTTCGCAATGTGAGCGCGAGTCAACAGATTTGCAAGTACTGCGAAATGTTTCTGGACGACCTCGAGGTTACGATTCAAAACAGAGCCAACAAGTGCGATCAGCATATGACGTCGAGTTGGGCGAATCCGTTTTACACGATGGCATTGAGTGGAAATCGGTCATATCTCGATGAATTGAAGGAGCAGTCCGAACAACGAATCCCATGTTACCGGAGTAACCGGATCAACTACTTCTGGAACGACATCAAAGACGAATTCGGGTTATGACAATTTGGGTGGCAGTTATCGAACGATCGACAGATCGGAGTCGAGTCGTCGCTCTGCTCTCATCGGCCGTCTTCGTCAGCCTCGCGCCCGCGCCGCGTTGCGTGCGAGCGTCGAGCTGTCGGCGGCTCCAGATCGTCGCGAAGGCACTGACTAGGTGACGAGAGAAGTCGGCGCGTCCGTCTCGTAGTCCCGGTTCTCGACGATCGATCGGATCTCCGCCATGATCCGCTCGACTTCCTCGATCGTGTTGTAGAAGTGCGGCGAGATCCGGATGCCGACCGGCGGCCGGTAGTCGACGACGAAGTCGCGCGCTTTCAGGGTGCGGGCGACCGCGAGCGCCTCGGGCACGTTCACGGCAACGGTCCCGGCGAGGCGATCGGGATCGCGTGCGGCCGCGGACGTGAAGCCGGACTCGTCGACCAGCGCCAGCAGCCGAGCGGTCAGCTGGCGCGAGCGTGCACGAATACGACTCACGCCGACCTCGTCGATGATGTCCAGCCCCGCGATTGCCGCGTAGTACGCCGGGATCGACGGCGTCCCGTTCATCATGTGCATCGCATCGTCGCGCAGTTGCGGGAGATCGTCGGACGCGGTGTCGAAGTCGAACGGCCGCCGCTGCGCCAGCCATCCGGTGAACGACGGCCGCGCCGACTTCACGCGATCGGGATGCGTGTACATGAATGCGTTGCCCGGTCCGCCGCAGAGCCACTTCAGGCAGCCGCCGACGGCGAAGTCGACGCCGAGCGCGCTCACGTCCACCGGAATGATTCCGGCTGACTGGTAGGTGTCGAGAATCGAGACCGCGCCGACGTCACGTGCGCGGCGCGCGATCGCCTGCGCGTCGACGATGTAGGACGTGCGGAAGAGGACGTGCGACACCGCGACCACCGCGGTGTGCTCGTCAATCGCGTCGAGGATGCGATCGGTCCGCATCGTCAGATCGGGTTCGCCCGGCACGACCTGCAGCTCGAAGCCGGCCTGCTGCTGCGCGCGGTACAGGTACACCATCGACGGAAAGTCCATTGCCGTGCAGACGATCCGCCTGCGCGCCGCGGTCGGCCGGACCGTCGACAACGCCGTCATGTGCGCGGTCGTGACGTTCTCGTGCATGCTGACCGATCGCGGCGGCGCGCCGATGACGCCAGCGACTTTGTCGCCGATCTCGATCGGCATCTCCCACCAGCGCTCTTCCCACGCCCTCACGCCTCGCGTGGCCCACGTGTCGGCGTACTCGGCGAGATGCTGCGCCGTGCGGCGCGGCATCGCGCCGAGCGAGTTGTTGATCATGTAGACGGTCCGCGACAGAATCGGAAACTCGTCGCGCCACCGGGTGAGATCGTCGGTCATGCGCGGATTCTATGGCCAAACGCACCGGACAACCTCCGAGCCAGCCCTCAGCCCTCAGCCCTCAGCCATGCCGCCGCGAAGGATGGCAGGGGTGGGATAGCTACGCGCCGTTCTATGACTGGGAAAACGCGCAGACGCTCGGCCGCCGCGACGTCGCGTTCTGGCGCCATGTGGCTGCGAGAGCCACCGGACCAGTGCTCGAGCTCGGCTGCGGCACCGGACGCGTCTCGGTTCCGCTGGCCAGGGCCGGCGTTGATATCGTCGGCGTCGATCGCTCGGCGCCGATGCTCGATCGGGCGCGGCAGCGGGTGGCACGCGCCTGGCGTCATCGTGCATCAGCCACCAGCGATGAGCCATCAGCCGTCAACCATCAGCCATCGTTCGTGCGTGCAGACATCCGCGATCTTCCGTTCGCGAGCGGCTCATTTCCGATGGTGCTGGCGCCGTACGGGATCCTGCAGTCGCTGATCCGGCCGCGCGACCTCACCGCGACGCTCAGCTCCGTCGCACGCGTGATCCGGGCGGGCGGAACGTTCGGCATCGATCTCGTGCCCGACGTTCCGAAGTGGCGCGAGTACCGCAACCGGGTGCAGCTGCGCGGCGAATCGAACGGCGCGCGGCTGACCCTCATCGAGTCGGTGGCGCAGGACCGCCGCCGTCATCTGACGATGTTCGAGCAGCGCTACATCGAGCAGCGCGCCGGCGAGGTCCGCGAGCACCGGTTCGATCTCACCTTCCGGACGCTCTCGGTGCCGGCGATGTCGCGGCAGCTCGAACGGGCCGGGTTTTCGGTCGACGCGCTCCTCGGCGATTATCACCGACGCCCCTGGGACGAGCGAGCGGACGTATGGATCATCCTGGCGAAAAGGGGGTAAAATTCGCGGCTATGTCTGGGCATTCCAAATGGCATTCGATTAAGCACAAGAAGGGCGCAGCCGACGCAAAACGCGGCAAAATCTTCACGCGCCTGATCAAGGAATTGACCGTCGCGGCGCGCGCCGGCGGCGGCGATCCGGACATGAATCCACGGCTGCGCACGATCATCGCCGAGGCGAAAGCGCAGAACATGCCCGCGGAGAACATCAAACGGGCGATCCGCCGCGGAACCGGCGAAGAGCCTGGCGTCGCCTACGAAGAAGCGCAGTACGAAGGCTACGGGCCGGGCGGGGCGGCGCTGATCATCGACGTGATGACCGACAACAAGAACCGCACGGTCGGCGAGCTGCGGCATCTGCTCGAGAAGCACGGCGGCAACCTGGCGGCGACCAACGCGGTCGCGTGGATGTTCCACAAGAAGGGCTACATCGTCATCGAGAAGTCGAAAGCCGACGAAGAGAAGCTGATGTCGGCGGTCCTCGACGCCGGCGCCGACGATCTGCAGGACGACGAGGACAACTGGGAAGTGTTCAGCACGCCGGAAGCCTTCCCGGCGGTGAACGAGGCGGTGAAGGCGCTCGGCATCGAACCGGCGACCGCCAAGGTCCAGATGATCCCGCAGAACTACGTGAAGCTCGAAGGCAAGACCGCCCAGCAGATGGTCAAGCTGATGGACGCGCTCGACGATCACGACGATGTCCAGAACGTGTCGTCGAACTTCGACATCTCGGAGAAGGAGATCGAGGCCTCGCTGGCGTGAGAATCTTCGGGATCGATCCCGGCTCCGAGCGTACCGGATACGGCTGTGTCGAGACCGACGGCTCCCGCCATTCCCTGATCGTCTGCGGCGCCATCGCCACGCGTGCCGCCGCCTCACTGCCCGACAAGCTGTTCGACATTCACCGTCGCCTTGCGGCGCTGCTCGACGACTGCCGGCCGGACGCGGTCGCGATCGAGAGCGTCTTCCACGCCGTCAACGCGCGCAGCGCGCTGAAACTCGGGCACGCGCGCGGGGTCGCCATGCTCGCGGCGATCGAGGCAGGCGTCCGCGTGTTCGAGTACTCGCCGGCCGAGGTCAAGCGGGCGGTCGTCGGTTACGGCCGCGCCGAGAAGCCGCAGGTGCAGCACATGGTGACGCGGCTGCTCGGTCTGACGGTGGCGCCGTCGCCGCACGACGCCGCCGACGCGCTCGCGGTCGCGATTTGTCACGTGCACGGGTCTCCTGCATTCGCGGCGTCGCCGCTGCGGCGCGGCAAGGTCGCCGCGATCGTCACGGAGCAGCCGGTGCGCAGCCGCGCGACGAGCTGGCGCGACTACAACCCGAGCCGCTGAACCACGTGCCCGGCCTGTTTCTCCCATCCCTCCCACCGGCCCGATTGTTCCGATCCGCCCCATCGATCCCATCCGTCCCATCCGTCCTATCCGTCCCATCCGTCCTATCCGTCCCATCCGTCCCATCCGTCCTTCCGTGATTGCGCACCTGCGCGGTACGATCCACGAGAAGCACCCGAACCGGATCGTCGTCGACGTCAACGGCGTCGGCTACGACGTGTTCGTGCCGCTGTCGACGTTCTACGGTCTCGGCGAAGTCGGAGCCACGATCGCGCTCAGGGTGCACACGCACGTCCGCGAAGACGCGCTCGTGCTCTACGGTTTTGCTACGCTGGTCGAACAGATGCTGTTCGAGCGGCTCATCGGCGTGAGCGGGATCGGACCGAAGGTCGCGCTCGCGGTCCTGTCGGGCATCGAGCCGCAGGATCTGATCCGTGCGATCGAGAACGGCGACGTCGCACGGCTGACGAAGATTGCCGGCGTCGGCAGGAAGACCTCCGAGCGCATCGTGCTCGAGCTGAAGGATCGGCTCCCGCGCGCGCCGGTGATCGCGCCGGCGGCGCCGGGGGGCGCGCCGCCGCGGTCCACGCTGCGCGACGATGTCGTCTCCGCGCTCGTGAACCTGGAGTATCATCGACCGCTCGCCGAAAAAGCCGCAGATGCCGCGATCAAGACACTCGGGTCTTCGCCCGACGCCGATCTGGAGCGCGTGTTGCGGCAGGCGTTGAGAGAGATCGCCAAGTAGATGGACGACAGGCTCGTGACCGCGGTGCGCGTCGACGAGGACGCGCAGTACGAAGCGGGCCTGCGCCCGCGTCTGCTCGACGAGTACATCGGCCAGGACCGGATCCGCGAGAACCTTCACGTCGCGATCGCCGCGGCGAAGCAGCGCCGCGAACCGCTCGATCACGTGCTGCTGCACGGGCCGCCCGGGCTCGGCAAGACGACGCTCGCCTACGTCATCGCCAACGAGATGGGCGTGCCGGTCCGGGCGACCTCGGGCCCCGCGATCGAGAAGCCGGGCGATCTGGTCGGGATCGTGACCAACCTCGGCGCCGGCGACGTGCTGTTCATCGACGAGATCCACCGGATGTCGCCGGCAATCGAAGAGATTCTCTACCCGGCGCTCGAAGACTACGAGGTCGACATCGTGATCGGCCAGGGACCGAGCGCGCGGACCGTGAAGATGCGGCTGGAACGCTTCACGCTGATCGGCGCGACGACCCGGACCGGGCTGCTCACCTCGCCGCTGCGGTCGCGATTCGGCATCACGCACCGGCTGGAGTTCTACGCGCCGGCCGATCTCGAGGAGATCGTGCGGCGCTCCGCGAAGATCATCGGCGTGCCGATCGACGACGCGGCCACGGCGGAGATCGCGAAGCGATCGCGGGGCACTCCGCGCATCGCGAACCGGCTGCTGCGCCGGGTCCGCGACTACGCGCAGGTGCGGGCCGGCGGCACCATCACGCTCGACGTCGCGCACGCCGGGCTGAAACTGCTCGAAGTCGACGAGCACGGGTTCGACGAAGTCGATCGCAAGCTGCTGCGGACGATCATCGACAAGTTCGGCGGCGGCCCGGTCGGCCTGAACACGATTGCCGCGGCGATCAGCGAGGAGAAAGACGCCATCGAGGACATCTACGAGCCGTTCCTGATTCAGATCGGCTTCCTCGATCGGACGCCGCGCGGCCGGGTGGCCACCGCGGCCGCATACGGCTATTTCGGGCTGCTCGCGCCAGCGGACCAGCGAAGGGGCTCACGACTGTGGTGACGACCGATCACGTACGAACGACGCCGCGCACGGGCGGGCGCGCGACCGGGATTCGGTCGCTGGCGACCTACGTGCCGCCGCGGCTGCTGACCAATGCCGACCTCGAACAGATGGTCGACACCAGCGACGAGTGGATCCTGCAGCGGACCGGGATCCGCGAGCGCCACATCGTCGACCGCGGCGTCGCGACCTCGGATCTCGGCACCGAGGCGGCCAGGCGCGCCATCGCCAACGCCGGCCTCACGCCCGACGACATCGGCGTGATCATCGTCGGCACGGTCACGCCCGACATGTTCTTTCCGAGCACGGCGTGCCTGATTCAGCACAAGATCGGCGCCCGCCACGCCTGGGGATTCGATCTGAGCGCCGCCTGTTCGGCGTTCACCTACGCGCTCACGACCGCGAGCCAGCTGGTGGCGAGCGGCGCGCACGAGCACGCGCTCGTCGTCGGCGCCGACGTGATGTCGAGCATCATCGACTACCAGGATCGCGCGACCTGCGTGCTGTTCGGCGACGGTGCGGGAGCGGTGGTGGTCTCGGCCGCGCAGGCGGGAGCGCCGTCGATCCTCGACTTCGAGCACGAGATCGATGGGGCCGGCGGACCGGCGCTGTGCATGCCTGCCGGCGGCAGCGCGCGGCCGTCGACGCACCACACCGTCGACGAGCGGCTGCACTACGTCAAGCAGGACGGCCAGACGGTGTTCAAGTTCGCGGTGCGCAAGACCGAGGAGGTGTCGCGGCGGCTGCTCGAGCGCAACGGCTTGACGCCGTCGGACATCGACCTGTTCGTCTCGCACCAGGCGAACCGCCGGATCATCCTGTCGGCAAGCGAGAAGCTCGGCATGCCGGCGGAGAAGGTGATCATCAACATCGATCGGTTCGGCAACACGACCGCTGCCACGATCCCGCTGGCGCTGAACGACGCGCTGTGCGCCGGCAAGCTGAAGAAAGGTCAGCTGGTCCTGCTGGCGTCGGTCGGGGCCGGGTTCACCGTGGGTACCGTATTGTTACGGTGGGGGTTCTAGAAGCAGCGGCAATTAAGAATTTGGAATTAGGAATTAGGAATTCGTGAACGCTCGCGCAGGTGCAGGTAGTTCGTAAGGCACGAATTCTCAATTCTTACTTCCTGATTCTTGATTGCGGCTGTTCGGGCGAGCGGTCATGCATCGGATCTTTGTTCTCTCTCCAGCGAACTGCAACGGCCGGCGCGCCAGGCAGGCGTTGTCGCCGCAGGCGACGTTCGGGCTCGCCCAGGCGCTCAGGTCGGACGAGGGGGCGCCGCTCGGCGACTTCTTCGCCTTCATCAGCCAGCTCTACTTCCGCGGCAAGCTGACTTACTCCCGCCGGTTCGCGCAGCCGCCGGATGCCGGCAATCCAGTGGTCGGCTGCGGCATCCACGTGATCACGCCGACCGCCGGCCTGCGCAGCCCGGACACGCTGATCACGCACGCCGCCGTGCGCGCGTTCGCGGGCGGCGACATCGACGTCGACAACCGCAGGTACCGGCGGCCGCTCGAGTCGAGCGCGCGGACGCTCGCCGGCGAGATCGGCCCGGACTGCGACGTCGTGCTGCTGGGCAGCGTCGCCTCGCCGAAGTACGTCGACGTCCTGACGGAGATTTTCGGCGGGCGGTTGCTGTTTCCGGCGGAGTTCGTCGGCCGCGGCGACATGAGCCGCGGCGGCCTGCTCCTCCGCCACGCAAGCGCCGGCCAGGAGCTCGAGTACGTGCCCGTGGCCGGCGCGACGCGTCATGGCGCGCGGCCGCCGAAGCTGCCGCCGCTGCGGCGGGTTCGGCTCGGCTGAAGCCTTCGCCCTGCGTTGTAGGCTGTAGCGCGAAGCCTTCAGGCGAGCGTTCATGAAACGGCTGATCATTCCGCGCGACCAGGACACCGCGCACCTTGCCGTGGACGGCAAGGAGGTCCGCCTCACCAACCTCCGCAAGATCTTCTGGACCGGCCTCGGCCTCACCAAGGGGGATCTGCTGCAGTACTACGCCGACGTGGCGGAGGTCCTGCTGCCCCACCTCCGGAATCGCGCGATGGTGATGAAGCGCTACCCGCATGGCGCCGCCGGCGAGTTCTTCTTCATGAAGCGCGCGCCGTCGCCGCGGCCGGAGTGGATCGAGATCTGCCGCATCGATCACGGGTCGAAGGGCATCATCGACTTTCCGATGATTCAGGATCGGGCGGCGCTGATGTGGGTGATCAACCTCGGCTGCATCGATCTCAACCAGTGGTACGCGACGTGTGACGATGTGGATGTGCCGGACTACCTGCATTTCGATCTCGATCCCGGCGTCGGCGCGGGGTTCGATCGGGTGATCGAGACCGGTCAGGTGGTGCACGAGGCGCTGGAGACGCTGAAGATTCCGTCGGTGGTGAAGACGACCGGATCGAAGGGCCTGCACGTCTACGTACCGATCGTCCGCGGCCCGCACCAGAAGCAGGTCTGGACGTTTGCGAAGGCGCTCGCCCAGGAGCTCGCGGTCCGCAATCCGGGACTGATTACCGCGGCGTACCGCCGCGAGAGCCGCCCGCGCGGCCGCGTGCTCGTCGACTACAACCAGAACCGATGGGGCAGCACGCTCGCGTCGGTCTATTCGCCACGGCCGCGTCCCGAGGCGACCGTCTCGACGCCGGTCACCTGGACGGAGATCGACAAGGGCATCCGGATGGAGGACTTCACCGTGACGAGCGTCCCGGCGCGGGTCGCGAAGGTCGGCGACCTGTGGAAGCCGCTGCTGCAGCCGCGGGGCCGCTTCGACCTGTCACAATACGTGTGATGCGTCGGGCCCTCCTTGCAGTGCTCGCGGTCGCCGCAGTCGCGGCGCGGCCGCTGCAGCCGAAACCGGCGAGTGCGATGAACACCATTGCCGAACGCTATGTGAAGCTCGTCCTGGCCGTCGGTCAGCACGATCGCGACTACGTCGACGCGTTTTATGGCCCGGCGGAGTGGAAAACCGCCGCCGAGCGGGAGAAGCCGCCGCTGGCGGAGATCGACGCCGCGGCAGCGCGGCTGATCGCGGAAATTGGCGGCGTCCAGGACCCGGACGTCGACGAGCTGGCGCGGCTGCGCCGGGAATATCTGCGGCGTCAGCTGGAGGCGCTCCGCGCCCGCGTCGGGATGGTCCAGGGCGCGAGGCTGACCTTCGACGAAGAGTCGCAGGCGCTCTACGATGCCGTCGCACCACGCCATCCGGATTCGTACTTCGAAGAGATCTTGAAGGAGATCGATCGCGCGCTCCCCGGCGACCGGCCGCTGATCGAGCGCTACGATGCCTTCCGCCAGCAGTTCGTCGTCTCCTCCGATCGGCTGTCGCGTGTGTTCGATCGGGCGATCGCCGAATGCCGAAGCCGCACGCTGGCGCACCTCAGGTTGCCGGCTGACGAGCGGTTCACCGTCGAGTACGTGACGCGCAAGCCGTGGGGCGGCTACAACTGGTACCAGGGGCAGTACCGCAGCCTGATTCAGGTGAACACCGATCTGCCGATCTACATCGATCGCGCGATCGATCTCGCCTGCCACGAAGGCTATCCCGGTCATCACGCCTACAATGCGCTGCTCGAGCAGCATCTGGTCCGCGATCGCGGCTGGATCGAGTTCACGATCTACCCGCTGTTCTCGCCGCAGTCGCTGATCGCCGAAGGGACGGCGAACTACGGGATCGAGGTCGCCTTTCCCGGCGAGGCACGGCTCGCGTTCGAGCGCGACGTGCTGTGTCCGCTTGCCGGCCTCGACGCGGCACAGGCCGCCGCCTACGCGCGCGTCCGGACGCTGATCGACAAGCTCGCGTACGCCGGCAACGAAGCCGCGAGGCGGTACCTGAACGGCGAGATCGATCGCGCCGCCGCAGCGACCTGGCTGACGCGCTATGCGATGGCGTCGCCGAAGGTGGCCGAACAGCGCACGCACTTCTTCGACACCTACCGCAGCTACGTCATCAACTACAACCTCGGGAAGGATCTCGTGAAGCAGTACATCGAATCGCGCGCAGGGGGGAGTGAGGCCCGACGCTGGCAGGAGTTCGAGCAACTGCTCGCTTCGCCGCGGCTGCCGTCGGGGCTGCGGAATTAAGAATTAGAGAATTAAGAATCAAGAATTCGTGCTTCCGTCGGAATCATTCGGAGAATCAGGCACGCCGCTGATGTCCCGAGTCTCGACGCGAGTGAACGAATTCTTAATTCTTACTTCTCAATTCTTAATTGGTCAGCGATCGCCGCCCTTTCGAGCTCGTTGGCCGCCTTCTGCACCTGTTCAATCGCGACCGCCGGCGTCGGGCGGTCGGTCTCGACGATCCGGCGCAGGCGGCGCGCGGCATCCGGCAGGTGATCGACGATGGCGCTCACCTCGAATCGCAACCCGTACACGAGCCGCGCGCTCGCGCCGGTGACCAGCAGCAGCACGATCGCGGCCGCAACTGGCCGCGGCAGGCGCCAGCGCGTCAGGCGCGCAACGATCGGCTCGAGCGCGTCGCTGATCAACAGGCCGAGCACGATCGGAATGACCATCGCCTGCGCATACTGGAGCACGAGGATGGTCGCCAGCACCGCGAGCACGGTGAGCGCCGCGCTGCGGACGTTCACCGGCATGGTGATCGCGACCGGCTGATCCGGCCGATCGTCGCGGCGCGCACTTGAGTCGCTGATCTGTGCGGGCGGCTCCGAATGCCCCGGCTCGTCGTCACGCTTCGTGCCCGACGCGAAGCGGATCGTCGCGTGCGGCTTCTCGTCCGGCGGCCCCACCGCCTTCAGCGTCATCGAACGAGCTCCGCAGCCTGCAGCGCCCGGTTGATCGCACAGGCGGCCTTGACGCCTTCCGCCGCCGCGACCACGACGAACTGTGCGTCGCGCGATGCGTCGCCGGCGACGAAGACCCGCTCGACGTTGGTGTCACAGCCGTTGCCGGTCTTCACCGCGCCGCGGTTCGTCAGCGTGCACCCGAGCCCGATCGCCAGCGGCGACTGCGGATGCTGCCCGGTCGAGAAGAACAGCGCGTCGCGATCCACAGCCGCGCCCGTCGCGAACACGATCCGCGAGAGCTGACCGTCCTCGTGCAGCAGTTCCTCGATCCGTTCGGTCCGCACCGCGATCCCGTTGAGCGCGAGCCGTTCGCGATCGGCGCCGTCGACGCGCGCGCCGTGCGTGCAGACGAGCACGTCCCGGCTCCACGTCTTCAGGGCGAGCGCGAGCCCCGTCACCTGCCTGCCGCGCCCGAACGCGGCCAGCCGCCGATCGCGGCACTCCCACCCGTCGCAGTACGGGCAGTGGAAGATCGATTGGCCGTAGCACTCCTCGAATCCGTTGATCGCCGGCAGGTCGTCGACGACGCCGGTCGTGATCAGGAGATGGCGCGAGAGTTCTTCGGCGCCGGTTCCGAGCGCGACGCGGAAATGATCGAGTTCGCGGTGCGCGGCCGTAACCCCGGTGCAGCGGAAGTCGATGTCGTAGGCCGCGAGCTCGCGGCGTCCGAGCTCATTGAGCTCCGGCGGCGCGATGCCGTCGCGGATGAGGTCGCCATGGAGCGACCGGGAGCGGCGGTTTCGTGGCTGGCCGAGATCGCAGATCAGCACGCGTCGCCGGCAGCGGCCAAGCATCAGTGCCGCACTCAAGCCAGCCGGTCCGCCGCCGACGACGATCACGTCGAACATCGAGTTCGCAGAATTGCAAGACAATCACCAGCGGGTCTGATTGCGCTTTTAGTACTTTATGTTCGATAGAGCGACATATGTTCCACGGTTGAACAACCGACGCGATTATCGTCATTTTGCTTAGCAAAAAGGCCCGCTGCGCTGTGTTGAGCCGTGCAATATGTGCCATTTCTAAGCAGACGCTGTTGTCGCATCGTGCCCTGATCGCGCCCCCGAAATCTCAGCCTAAAATATTCTGAAACAACTAGTTGCAGAGATCGCGCCGGTTACGGCTGAGGTATGGCCGATGGCTTGCTCTGCTGTAGGGCGTGAACGTCCTCCAGCGACTGCCCATCGGCCTGTTGAGCCTTGCGCTCGCGGCCTCTCCGGTCTCTGCCGAACCCTCGTCGTCGCCTCACGCCAACGTCGACAACGGCGTGCAGGCGTCGCTCCGCTCCGGCGCCGCGACCCAGAACGTCATCATCACCGTTGCCTCCGGCCATCGCGACGAGATTCGGGCCGCGCTCGAGAAGCACGGCGATCACATCAGAGCCGACCATCCGCTGCTCGACGCCCTTTCCGTCGAACTGCACGCCGCCGACGTCAACGAGCTCGCGAATCATCCGTGGGTCCAGGACGTGTCACTCGACGCGCCCGTGTCGCCGAGTGCGGTCCCGTCGCCAGCGAAGAGCGGTGTCGCAACGACTTCGTCTGCCACGCTGCGCGAGACGCTCGGCCTGCCGCGCATCGCGACGTCGACGACGGTGACCGGGTCCGCGGGCGTCGGCGTCGCGATCATCGACTCCGGGATCGCGCCGGGCAGCGACTTCACCGGACGCATCACCGGGTTCTGGGATTTCACTCGCGGCGGCATTCCCGTCGATCCGTACGACGACTACGGCCACGGCACGCACGTCGCGGGGCTCATCGGCAGCAGCGGCGCCGCCTCGAACTTCGAGTTCCAGGGCATCGCTCCGGAAGTCCGGCTGGTCGGCCTCAAGGTGCTGGACGCGAACGGCCAGGGCAAGACGAGCGACGTGATCAGGGCGATCGAGTTCGTCGTCGCGAACAAGTCGAAGCTGAACGTTCAGATCATCAACCTGTCGCTGGGCCATCCGATTCTCGCGCCGGCGAATCATGATCCGCTCGTGCTGGCGGTCGAACGCGCGACGCAGGCCGGCCTGATCGTCGTCACCGCGGCGGGAAACAACGGTCAGAAGAAGAACGGCGACGTCGGCTACACCGGCATCACGTCGCCGGGCAATGCGCCGTCCGCGATCACCGCAGGCGCGGCGGTCACGAACAATACCGTCGTCCGCGGCGACGACAGGATCGCCGACTTCAGTTCCAGGGGACCGACGTGGTTCGACGCCTATGCGAAGCCGAACGTCGTCGCTCCCGGCTTGCAGCTGGCCGGCGACACGTCGTTGACCTCCACGCTGTTCAGGCAACTGCCGTCGGGCCGCGTGAAGGCGAGGAACGGCGCAGACTTCCTGTCGCTGAGCGGGACCAGCATGGCAGCGGCGGTCACGACCGGCGTGGTTGCATTGATCGTCGACGCCCACAACAAAGCCGGATTCCACCGTCAGCGGCCGCTGACGGCGAACCTCGTCAAGGGGATCCTCGAGTTCTCGGCGATCCCGGTAAGCGGAGCCGATCTGTTCAGCCAGGGCACCGGCGAGATCAACGCGGGCGGCGCGATTGCGCTGGCGAGCGCGATCGACACCTCCGACAGCTCTGGCTACTGGGTGCGGTCGAGCGTCCCCGGGTTCACGATCATCGGCGGACAGACCGCCGCGTGGAGCCAGAACATCGTCTGGGGCGACGCCGTCTTCACCGGCAATCTCCTCTACGTCAGCAACATCGTCTGGACGAGCAACATCGTCTGGGACTCGAACATCGTGTGGGACTCGCTGGTCGCGTTCGTGCAGGCGGGGAACATCGTCTGGGGGACTGACGCGGTGTGGGGCGCCAACATCGTCTGGAGCGACCGCGTCATCGGCCAGATGGATGGCGACAACATCGTCTGGGGTTCCGCCACCGGCGACAACATCGTGTGGGGCTCGCTCGACGGCGACAACATCGTGTGGGGATCGTTCGCCGGCGACAACATCGTCTGGGGTTCGGTCGCCGCCACCAACATCGTCTGGGGCTCGGTCAATTCGAAGAACATCGTGTGGGACGCCGTCGACGGCCCGGTGGCGGGCGCGCTGCCGCTCGTCGGCGCGGGCGACAGCCTCGTGTCCGCCCCGGTGATCTCGTCCGGAAAGATCTTCTGATGGAGAAGATGCCTTTTCAGGAGCGCGCCGAGCTCGAGACCGTCGTTTCGACGGTGCCGCTGCCGACACGTGTTCCGTCCGCGACCGACTGGCGTGCGGGGCTGCCGACGCTCACTGGTACGCTGGTGACGCTTCGCGAGCTGCGGCTGACGGACGCGCCATCGCTGTTCGCCTCGCTGACGACCACGGAGGTCGCACGCTTCATCTCGCCGCCGCCGACGACGGTGGAAGGCTTCGAGCGGTTCATCGCGTGGGCGCATCGCCAGCGCGCCGCGGGGCAGTACATCTGCTTCGCGGTCGTGGCGCGGACCTCCGACATTGCGATCGGGCTGGTGCAGATTCGCTCGCTCGAGCCGGACTTCGGAACGGCCGAATGGGGCTTCGCGCTCGCCCGCGAGTTCTGGGGCACAGGCGCGTTCCTCGACAGCGCCACGCTGGCGCTCGACTACGGGTTCCTGGTCGTCGGGGTTCATCGGCTGGAAGCGCGTTCGGCGACGCTGAACGGCCGCGGCAACGGCGCGCTGCGCAAGCTCGGCGCCAGGCGCGAGGGCGTGCTGCGGAAGTCGTTCCTTCGCAATGGCGAGTACCTGGATCAGCTGCTGTGGACGATCATCGACGAGGATTGGCTGCAGTCCAAGGCGACGTGGGGATCGCCGATCATCCATTAACATCGCTTGCGGATGGACGTCCGCGAGTTCGATTTCGATCTGCCGCCTGAGCTGATCGCGCAGGAGCCGCTGCGCGACCGCAGCGGCTCACGACTGCTTCATCTCGACCGCGCAACCGCCGCCATTCAGCACACGCACGTCGCAGCGCTTCCCGATCTCCTGCGCGCCGGCGATCTCGTCGTCGTCAACGATACACGGGTGTTCCCGGCGCGGCTGATCGGCCGTCGCGTCCCGAGTGGCGGCGCGGTCGAGTGTCTGTTGGTCAGCCGCCTGGCACCGCGGAGGGGCGATCCGGACGGCGTCGCCGCTGGCCTCGCACCAGGCGATCAACAGGTGCCTGCCAAGAGGACACCTGGGGCACCGCCGGGGGAGTTGTGGGAGGCGCTGGCTCACCCTGGGCAGAAATTGAAGCCCGGCGCGCGCGTAGTGTTTGAGGGAATTCACACCATTCAGGGTGAGATCCTCGAGCAACGCTTCTTCGGACGACGGATCGTCCGGCTGTGGACCGACGACGGATCGACCCTGGACGAGGCGGTCGACGCCATCGGGCACATGCCGCTGCCCCCGTACATCAAGCGCGACGACCGACCTGCGGATCGCGATCGCTATCAGACCGTCTTCGCCGACGCGCGCGGGTCGATCGCGGCCCCGACCGCCGGGCTGCACTTCACTCCCGCGCTTGTCGCCGCGATGGCACAGCGTGGAATCGAGATCACGCGCATCACCCTGCATGTCGGCTACGGGACCTTCCAGCCGGTGCGCGTGGAACGGGTCGAGGACCACACGGTCGAAGCGGAGCGTTACGAGATCGGCGCGGCGGCCGCTGGCGCCATCACCTGCGCGCGCGCGGAACGCCGTCGCGTTGTCGCCGTCGGCACCACCACCACGCGCACGCTCGAGCACGTTGCCCGCGTCCACGACGGCGCGATTCCGGCCGGCCGCGGCGTCACCGATCTCTTCATCTACCCCGGTCACCAGTTCCGCGTCGTCGACGCCCTCCTCACGAATTTCCATCTGCCGAAGTCGTCACTGCTGATGCTCGTCGCCGCCTTCGGTGGTCGCGACCTGGTTCGACGCGCATATGATGCCGCGATCGCCAGCCGCTACCGCTTTTACAGTTACGGCGACGCGATGGTGATCACGTGAGACGATCACGGTCCGGGTGACGTCAATCCGACACGACAGACGAACGGCAGATGACGATGCCATTCAGCTACGACGATTTCGACCTCCGCGACATCACGACCTATCCGCTCAAGGCGAGAAAGAGCAAAGCGCACGTCGAGGACTTTGCGCATCCCGCCAGCAGCGCATCGACGGTGGCGGCGTTCGTCGACGGTCTGCCGAACATCCTGGCGGCCGCCGATTTCAAGGCCATCGTGCGCGCGATTGCCGACGCGAAGCGGAGCGACGCCGGCATCGTCTGGGGCCTTGGCGCGCACGTGATCAAGACCGGGCTCGGCCCGGTGCTGATCGACCTGATGGAACGCGGCTTCGTGTCGGCGATCGCCACCAACGGGGCGGCGATCATCCACGACTTCGAGATCGCGCTCGTCGGCGCGACCTCAGAGGACGTCGACGAAGCCCTTGGCCCCGGGCGCTTCGGCATGGCGGAGGAGACCGGCCGACTGCTGAACGCCGCGATCAGCGACGGCACCGCCGCCGGTCTCGGCATCGGCCAGTCGGTGACCGGCTTCTTCGCGGCGAAGGAGCCGCAATATGCGCGGCAGAGCGTGCTGGCGGCGGCCGCACGCCTGCACGTTCCGATCACCGTGCACGTGGCGATCGGGACCGACATCATTCACATGCACCCGGCGGCGTCGGGCGCGGCGCTCGGCGACGGCAGCCTCCGCGATTTCCGCTACTTCGTGTCGAACGTCGCGCGCCTCGAGCGCGGCGTGTTCCTCAACTGCGGATCCGCGGTGGTGCTGCCGGAGGTGTTCCTGAAAGCGGTCGCGCTCGCGCGCAACAAAGGAATTGCGCTCGCCGGATTGACGACGGTGAACCTCGACTTCGTGCGCTCGTACCGGCCGCAGACCAACGTCGTGACGCGGCCGACGGCCGGCGGCGGACGCGGCTACACGATCGTCGGGCATCACGAGATCATGATCCCGCTGCTCGCCGCGGCGCTGCGCTGACGGCGGTTGCTTTTCTCCGGCTGGCCGAACCTCTTCGCCATCGTGTAACATCATCTGTTCCAGAGGTTCCGCCGGAGTAGCTCAGTTGGTGAGAGCACGCGTCTCATAAGCGCGGGGTCGACGGTTCAAGTCCGTCCTCCGGCACCAGCCTTCGCTCACGCTTGCCGCAGGCGTGAGCTTCGGCTCGGCAAGCCAGCGAAGGCTGTCGCGCCGTAGCGTCAGCGAAGGCGGACGGTCTGTCATGGATCATCTCGTCCATGTCCGTGTCCGCCGCTTCATCGCGCAGCACGATCTGATCCCCCGTGGGGCGCGCGTGCTGGCGGCGGTGTCGGGCGGCTCCGATTCGATCGCGCTCGCCTTCATCCTGGGTGAGCTCGAGCGTGACGGCGACTGCCAGCTCGCCGGGGTCGTTCACTTCAATCATCAACTGCGGGCCGCCGCAGATACGGACGAGGAGTTCGTGCGCGGCGTCGCGGCCGTACTCGACCGTCCGTTCTTCAGCGATCGCGACGACGTCGCGGCGCGCGCCAGGCAGCAGCGCCGCTCTGTCGAAGATGCGGCGCGCGCGGCGCGCTACGAATACTTCGACCGCGTGCGATCGATGACTGGCGCCGCTCTGGTGGCGCTCGGCCATACGCGCGACGATCAGGCGGAAACGGTTCTGCTCCGTTTGACGCGAGGCGCCGGACCGCGAGGTCTGTCCGGCATGCACCCGCGCAACGGTCCCATCGTGCGACCGCTGCTCGGATGCCGCCGCGCCGACCTGCGAGCGTGGCTCGTGTCGCGGCAGCAGCCGTTCGTGGACGACGAGACGAACGTTGACGTGAGCATCCCGCGGAATCGCGTGCGCGCCGAGCTTCTCCCGCTGCTCGCCCGCCGGTTCAACCCGGCGATTGTCGACGTGCTCGCCGACCAGGCCGATCTCGCGCGCGACGCGTGGACGTGGATGGAGCGCGAAGCCGCTGTGCTGGCGAGCCGCGTCGTGAGAGTCCGCGAGAGTCGCCGCCAGGAAGCCGTGCGCGAACTCGATGTCGCACGCCTCGCGGCCGCGCCGGTCGCGCTGCAGCGCCTCGTGTTGTGGCGGGCGCTGCGCGAGGTCGCCGGCGGCGGCGCGATTGCCTTCCAGCATGTCGAGTCCGCGCGTCGCCTGCTCGCCAGCTCTAGCGGCGCTGCTGATTTTCCGCGCCAACGCGCGGAACGCATCGGTGGCTCCCTCGTCTTAACAGGTAGAACGGACGACGCGGTCGGACGTCGCCCCGCAGCCACAGCGAACCTTTTCCGGTATCCGTTGTCTATTCCTGGAGAAGTGATCGTGCCGGATGCCGGCGTCGTTTCGGTTGAGCCCGCGGCCGGTGCGGCGGGTGCAGCCGCGCGCAGCGTCGACCGGTCGGCGGCGGTGGTCCGTGCCGATTTGTGCGGTCAAAGTTTGGCCGTACGAAATCGCCGGCCCGGCGATCGGTTCCGGCCGATGGGACTCGGCGGACAGAAGAAGCTGCAGGACTATTTCGTGGACCGGAAAATCGCGCGCGGACAGCGCGACGCGGTGCCGATCATCGTCGACCTGCAGGACCGGATTGTGTGGATCGCCGGGCACGAAATCGACGAGGCTTTTCGGGTTACGGACGGCTCGCAACCCGTGCTAATCTTGAAATTTAAGGCTTTGGGAGGCTTTGCGTGAACTCGACCCTGAAGAGTCTGATGTTCTGGATGGCGCTGGTCGTTCTCGGCGTCCTCATCTGGAACTTCTCCACGCATTTCCAGCAGCATGAGCGCCAGGCGACCTTCACCGAATTCATGCAGTGGGTGGACCAGGGCAGCGTGGCCCGCGTCACGATCACCGGCCAGGACATCAGCGGCTTCACCAAAGTCAACGAGCACTTCCAGACCTACGCTCCCGCGCAGTACGACGGTCTCGTCAACAAGCTGATCGAACGCGGCGTCGTCGTCACCGCGAAGGAACCGACCGTCAGTCCGTGGGCCACCATCCTCTACTCGTGGGGACCGTTCCTCCTCATCATCGGCTTCTGGGTCTTCTTCATGCGGCAGATGCAGAGCGGCGGCAACAAGGCGCTGTCGTTCGGCAAGAGCAAGGCGAAGCTCTCGTCGAGCTCGCAGAAGAAGGTGACGTTCAAGGACGTCGCCGGCGTCGATGAAGCGAAGGAGGAGCTGCAGGAGATCATCGAGTTCCTGAAGGAGCCGCAGAAGTTCCAGAAGCTCGGCGGACGCATTCCCAAGGGCGTGCTGCTGATGGGGCCTCCCGGAACCGGCAAGACGCTGCTGGCGCGCGCGGTGGCGGGCGAGGCGAACGTGCCGTTCTTCTCGATCAGCGGCTCGGACTTCGTCGAGATGTTCGTCGGCGTCGGCGCCTCGCGCGTCCGCGATCTGTTCGAGCAGGGCAAGAAGAACGCGCCCTGCATCGTGTTCATCGACGAGATCGATGCCGTCGGCCGGCACCGCGGTGCGGGCCTCGGCGGCGGGCACGACGAGCGCGAGCAGACGCTCAACCAGCTGCTCGTCGAGATGGACGGCTTCGAGTCGAACGAAGGCGTGATCCTGGTCGCCGCGACCAACCGTCCTGACGTCCTCGACCCGGCGCTGCTCCGGCCCGGACGCTTCGATCGGCGCATCGTCGTCAACCGCCCGGACGTGAAGGGCCGCGAAGGCATCCTGTCGGTGCACACCCGCAAGATCCCGATGGCCGACGACGTGGAGATCGCGGTGCTGGCGCGCGGCTCGGCCGGCTTCTCGGGCGCCGATCTCGCCAACCTGGTGAACGAGGCGGCGCTGAACGCGGCGCGCTACAACCAGAAGGTCGTGCGCATGCACGACTTCGAGTTCGCGAAGGACAAGGTGCTGATGGGATCCGAGCGGCGCTCGATGATCATCAGCGACGCGGAAAAGCGCGTCACCGCGATCCACGAGGCCGGCCACGCGCTGCTCACCGTCCTCCTGCCGCTCGCCGATCCGATCCACAAGGTGACGATCATCCCGCGCGGTATGGCGCTCGGCCTGACGCAGCAGCTGCCGGTGGACGAGAAGCACAACTACTCGCGCGACTACCTCAACGACCAGATCGCGATTCTCCTTGGCGGCCGCATCGCCGAGGAGATCACCATGAACAGCCTCACCACCGGCGCCGGCAACGACCTCGAGCGGGCCACCGAGATGGCGCGCAAGATGGTCTGCGAGTGGGGCATGAGCGACGCGATGGGACCGCTCACCTTCGGGAAGAAGGAAGAGCAGATCTTCCTCGGCCGCGAGATCGCGCAGCACCAGGACTACAGCGAGGACACGGCGCTCAAGATCGATCAGGAAGTGAAGCGCTTCGTCACCGACGCCTATCAGCGCGCGCACGGGCTGCTCACCGAGCACAAGGACACGCTCGTCCGCATGGCCGACGCGCTGCTCCAGCGCGAAGTGCTCGACGCCGAGCAGGTCAAGCGGATCGCCGCCGGCCTGGCCCTCGACGAGCCGCAGCCGGTCGCCGCGCGCACCGCGGTCCCCGAAGAGGACGAGCCGCGCCACCGGAAGGAGCGCGCTCCGATCGTTCCTGCGATGAATAAACCCCTGCCGCAGGAGTGACCGCTCGCAGCTCCAATTAAGAATTGAGAATTTAGAATTAAGAATTCGTCCACACGTTTGCGGCGATCGTGCTCACGAATTCTTAATTCTTAATTCCAAATTCTTGATTGCGTGATCTCCGCCCCCCGCCGTCACTTCTCGATCCCGCTGCCCGCCGGCGCGCATCTCGATCTCGGCCCGCGCTGTCTGGTGATGGGAATCCTCAACCTCACGCCTGACTCGTTTGCGGAGCCCGGCCGGCATCACGACCTGGCGTCCGCGGTCGATGCGGCGCTGCGCATGGAAGCCGACGGCGCCGACATCCTCGACGTCGGCGGCGAGTCCACCCGGCCCGGCGCCGAGCCGGTGGCGGCGGACGAAGAGCTCTCGCGCGTGCTGCCGGTGCTGCGCGCGCTGCACGGGCGGATGCAGATCCCGGTTTCCGTCGACACCTACAAGGCGCGCGTCGCGCGGGCCGCGATCGAGGCGGGTGCGGCAATCGTGAACGACGTCAGCGGACTGCGATATGAGCCGGATCTGGCGGGGGTGGTGGCCGACGCCGGCGCCGCGCTGGTGCTGACGCACACGCGCGGGCGGCCGCAGACGATGGCCGCAGAGGCGGTGTACACGGACGTAGGACGCGAAGTGAGCGCCGAACTCGCGGCGAGCATCGCGGCAGCGCGTGCCGGCGGCGTCGCGCTCGACCGGATCATCGTCGATCCCGGCATCGGGTTTGCCAAACGGCCGTCGCACAGTTATGGTGTGCTGGCGCGCGTCGCTGAACTTGCGGCCGTGCTCGGCCGGCCGGTGCTCGTCGGCGCGTCGCGCAAGTCGTTCCTGCGCGAGGCCTCGAGCGATCGGCCCGCGCCGGAGCGCGACTGGGGCACCGCCGCCGCCGTGACCGCCGCGGTGCTCGCCGGCGCGCACATCGTCCGCGTCCACGCGGTCGCCGAGATGGTGCAGGTCGTCCGCGTGGCCGATGAGATACGGAGACATGGCTGATCGCTAATGGCTGATGGCAGAGGGTCGAGTGATCGCAACACGCGTCATGGACCATCTGCCACCTTCCGTATGCCATCAGCCATCAGCCATCAGCCATGAGCTGGTTAACAGGCCTCTTACGCCGTCCCCCGATCGGCTGGTGGGACCTCGCCGACATCCTCGTGGTGTCGGTCCTGATCTACGAAGTGCTGAAGGCGATTCGCGGCACGCGCGCAGTGCAGATGGCGTTCGGCGGCGCGCTCTTCGGCGGTCTCTTCTACGGATCGCGGTTCTTTCACCTCGAGACGGTCAACTGGCTGATTCGCAACTTCGCCGGCTACATCGTCTTCGGCGTGATTGTGCTGTTCCAGTCGGACATTCGCCGTGCGCTCGCGCATTTCGGCCGCGCGCCGTTCTTCCGGTACTTCACGAAGACCGAGTCGGCGGAAGACACCGTCGAAGAGCTGGTCGTCGGAGCGGGACTGCTGGCGTCGCAGCACGTCGGCGCGATCATCGCCATCGAGCGGCAGATCGGCCTGCGCAACTACATCGAAGGCGGCATCCGCCTGGATGCGGTGCTCACCTACGATCTGCTGCAGAGCATCTTTCTTCCGACCTCGCCGCTGCACGACGGCGCGGTGATCGTGCAGGACGATCGCGTCGCGGCGGCGGCGTGCTTCCTGCCGCTCACCATCAACCCGAAGCTGAGCAAGGAGCTCGGCTCGCGTCATCGCGCGGCGATCGGCCTGACCGAAGAAAACGACGCGGTCGCGATCGTCGTCTCCGAGGAAACCGGCAGGATCTCGCTGGTCGTGGACGGGCAGATCGAGCGGGGGCTCGACGCGGAGCTGCTGCGAAAGCACCTGCGATCACTGCTGCTGCAGCGCGAGGATCGCACGGCGCCGTCACGCGAGGTGCAGCACACGTGACGCTGTCGAAGCGCCTGTTCGCGTGGACGTTTCAGCACGTCGGATTGAAGGTGCTGTCGCTGGGCCTCGCCGTGCTGCTTTGGATGGTCGTCGCCGGCGAGGAGACCGTGGAGCGCGGCCTGCGCATTCCCCTCGAGCTCCAGCAGATGCCCGGCGGACTCGAAATGCTCGGCGACGTGCCGGCCACCGTGGACGTCCGCGTGCGCGGCGCGTCCGGCACGCTGAGCCGGGTGGCTCCCGGCGACATCATCGCGGTGCTCGACCTGCGCGGCGCGCGCAGCGGCCGTCGGCTGTTTCCGCTGACCGCCGATCAGGTGCGGGTCCCGTTCGGCGTCGAGATCGTGCAGGTGCTGCCGTCGGCGGTGGCGCTGGCATTCGAGACGACGGTGACGCGTGACCTGCCAATCGTCCCGGCGGTGGACGGACGCCCGGCTCCAGGCTACACCGTGGGGCACATGGCGGCCGAGCCCCGGACGGCGGAAGTCGTCGGACCCGAAACCGCCGTCGAGCGGGCGACCGAGGTCCTCACCGAACCGGTGCCGGTCACCGGCGCAAAGGCCGACGTGCGGCAGGCGGTGACGCTCGGCCTGCTCGATCCCTCGCTGCGGCTCAAGACGGCGCGCTCGGCGACCGTCACGGTGCAGATCGTTCCGGCGCCGCTCGAGCGGACGCTGCGCCACCGCCCGGTGCACCTGCGGAACGTCGCGCCGAACCTGCAGGCCGAGGCGATGCCGTCCACCGTCGATCTGACGCTGCGCGGCGATCGCGACGCCCTCAGTCACTTCGACGCCGACGAGATCGTGGTGTACATCGACCTTGCGGGGCTCGGGCCCGGGGAGTACAACTCGCTCGGCGTGCGGACGACGTCATCGCCCGATGTCGGCGTGATGCACGTCGAGCCGGCGACCGTGCAGGTGCGAATCAACCGTGGCAAAGACTGAAACGGCTCCTCGATTGTTCGGCACTGACGGCGTCCGCGGGACCGCCGGGCGCTATCCGCTCGATCCGTCGACCGTGCGGCGGCTCGGCGCGTCCCTTGTCCGTTCCGCCCTTGCCAACGCATCGGCGGGACGGGAACCCGGCGGGCCGATGCGGATCCTCGTCGGTCGCGACACGCGGGAGTCCGGCGCCTGGATCGAGGCGGAGCTGGCCTTCGGTGCATCAGGCGAAGGCGCGGTCGTCACCAGCGCGGGCGTCGTGCCGACGCCGGCGATCGCCTACCTGACCCGGACCAGCGGCTACGACGCGGGCGTCGTGATCTCGGCGTCGCACAATCCATTCGAGGACAACGGCATCAAGGTGTTCTCGGGCCGCGGCGAGAAGTTCACCGAGCGCGTCGAGCGTGAAATCGAGGCGATCATCGGGGACGCCTCGTGGAGCGCGAACGGCGGCGAGCCCGCCCACGTTCCGCACGAGGATCTCGTCGGCGCGTACCTCGATCACCTCCGCGCCGTGCTGCACGGGTTGTCGCTGGCCCGATTCGCCCTGGCGATCGACTGCGCCAACGGCGCGACGACGACAGTGGCGCCGCAGCTGTTCAGCAGCCTCGGCGTGGACCTCACGGTGATCGGCGACCAGCCGGATGGCCGCAACATCAACCTGAAAGTCGGGTCCACGCACCCTGAGCTGCTCGCGCGAACGGTCGTCGAGAAGGGGTGCCGGATGGGCGTGGCGTTCGACGGCGACGGCGACCGCGCGATCTTCGTCGATCACACGGGACGGATCGTCGACGGCGACGCGGTGCTGCTGATGTGCGGCCGGCAGCTGCAGACCGAGGACCGCCTCAAGGGCAACGCGATCGTCGCGACCGTGATGAGCAACATCGGGCTCGAGCTCGCGCTGAAGCCGCTCGGCATCGACCTCGTCCGCTGCGCGGTCGGCGACAAGTACGTGATGGAGGAGATGCTGACGCGCGGGCTGTCGCTCGGCGGCGAGCAGTCGGGACACATCATCTTCTCGGACTACCTGTTCACCGGCGACGGGCTGTGCACGGCGCTCAACGTGCTGCGCACGGTCGCGCTCACCGGCCGCACGCTCGCCGACCTGGCGGCCGACCTGACGACCTATCCGCAGGTGCTGTTGAACGTTCGCGTGCGCGAGAAGGCGGAGCTCACGAGCGTGCCGGCGATCGCCGAAGCAATCGCGCGCGTCGAGGCGCGCGTCGCCGGGCAGGGGCGGCTCCTGGTCCGCTACTCCGGCACCGAGCCGCTGCTGCGCGTGATGCTCGAAGGCGAGCGCCAGGACGAGATCCGCGGCTGGGCGCAGGAGATCGTGGACGTGGTGAAGCAGCATCTGGGATAGAGCGCACCTGACACCCATGGCGAAGCTCTCGGTCAATGTCAACAAGGTAGCGACGCTGCGCAACTCGCGCGGCGGCCATGTGCCGAGCGTGCTCGAGGCGGTGCAGGTCTGCATCGACGCCGGTTCGCCCGGCATCACGGTTCACCCGCGCGCCGACCAGCGGCACATCACGGCCGCCGACGTGCGCGACATCTCGGCACGGATTCGCACGCAGCAGCCCGTGAACATCGAGTTCAACATCGAAGGCGATCCGCGCCCGGACCTGCTGGACCTCGTCGATGAAGTGCGGCCCGATCAGTGCACCCTGGTGCCGGTGGTTCCCGGCGAGGTGACGAGTCAGGCCGGGTGGCAGCCGGGGCCGGCAACCGAGACGATGCCGGCGACGATTGCCCGGCTTCACGCGCGCGGCGTTCGCGTCAGCCTCTTCGTCGATCCGCTTGTCGAGCCGATTCGGTGGGCGGCATCGGTCGGGGCCGATCGCATCGAGCTCTACACTGAGCCGTACGCGCGCGCCTTCGAGCGCGGTCGTGACGACGGCCTGCGCGCGTTCACCCGCTACGCCGACGCCGCTCGCCTCGCGCACGGGCTGGGACTCGGCATCAACGCCGGACACGATCTCGATCTCTCGAACCTGGCCGTCTTCCGCGAGCTGCCGTTCCTCGACGAGGTCTCGATCGGCCATGCCATCATTTCGCGCGCGGTCTTCGTCGGACTGCGGACGGTCGTCCGCGAGTACCTCGAGGTGCTCGCGGCGGCCTCCGGTGGCGCAGGCGTTTAGCTGATATGATCGGTGTTTCGCATGAAAAGTGACGCGGTCGCCTTCGGGATAGCCGGCGTCCTGTTCGGGCTGATCGCCGGCTGGGTGATCGGCTCACAGCAGGCGGGCATCCGTCCGGTGGCGCCAGCCGCGCAGACGCAGGCCGCGGCGCCGGCCTCGGGCGCGTCCGGCACGACGCGCGCCGCGGTCCTCGACGAGACCAAGGTGAACGCGCTCAAGAACGTCGCCGAGCGCGAGAAGTCGAATCCGACGCCGCGCGTCGATCTCGGCAACCTCTACTTCGACGCCGAGCGGTACGACGAAGCCATCAAGTGGTACAGCGACGCGCTGAGGCTGGCGCCCGACAACGTCGACGTGAGCACTGATCTCGGCGTCTGCTACTACTATTCGAACCAGCCGGACAAGGCGCTCGAGCAGTTCGGCCAGTCGCTGAAAATCGATCCGAAACACGCCAAGACGCTGCTGAACCAGGGCATCGTGCTGGCGTTCGGCAAGCAGGACCTCGACGGTGCGATGCGGGCGTGGCAGAAGGTGATGGAGGTCGCGCCCGGCAGTCAGGAAGCCCAGGCCGCGAAGCGTGCGCTCGACAGCCTGCAGTCGGCGCATCCGGCAACGGGAGGCGGCGCGCGCAAGCCGGGAGCCTGATGCTGCTGCGCCTGGCGCTCTTCATCATCCTCGCATGCTTCGTCGCCCGCGCTTTCTGGCGCCTGCTCGACGGGATCGTCGAGGGCGCGTCGCGCGGCAGCCAGGTGCCGCAGCGCGGCGTTCACATGGTCCGCGATCCGGTCTGCGGGACGTTCATCGTCGCCGACCGTGCCGTCACCCTCGCCGAGGGCCGCGCGCAGGTCTATTTCTGCTCCGACGCGTGCCGCGACAAGTACCGCGCACGGACCGCATGAGCACCGAGTCTCAGCTCCGCGCCGACATCGTCGAAGTCGGCCGGCGCATGTACGCGCGCGGCTACACGGCGTCGAACGACGGCAACATCAGCGTCCGGCTCGGATCGGACCGCCTCCTGATGACGCCGAAGAGCGTCGGCAAGGGATTCATGACGCCGGACATGATGTGCGTCACCGATCTCGACGGCCGCAAGCTGCAGGGCGATCGCGATCCGTCGTCCGAGATGCTGATGCATCTCGAGGTCTACCGGCAGCGGCCCGACGTGCAGGCGGTAGTGCACGCGCATCCGCCGATCGCGACCGGGTTCGCGGTCGCCGGCATCCCGCTCGATCGCGCGGTCCTTGCCGAGGTCCTGACCACGCTGGGCAGCATTCCGATCGCGGAGTACGCCACGCCGTCCACCAGCGAGCTGCCGGAGGCGGTGCGCAAGTACATCAAGGCGCACGACGGCATGCTGCTCGCGAACCACGGCGCCCTCACCTCCGGCGCCGATCTCTATGCCGCGTACTACAAGATGGAAACCATCGAGCACTTCGCGAAGATCAGCCTGGTCGCGCGTCTGCTCGGGCGGGAGAACCTGATTGCGCGCGACGAGGTGGATCGCCTGCAGGGACTGCGCGGCAGCTACGGGATCAAGGCGCCGGCGCCGATCTGCGCGGATCCCGCCGAGGCGCTCGCCCTGCTCGACGCCGGCAATCCCGCGATGTGCCAGGTGGTGCAGGCGCCGGAAGGCGAGGGACAGCGGTTGGTACCCGCCGTGATCGGTGACGGCCCGCCTTCACTCACGCCGACGTTGCGATCGAGCTACGGCGCGCGCCCGCCGCAGCGTTCCGAAGCGGCGGGGGAAATTCGGTTAACATACCGCGAGCTTTCGACGTTGATCGCAGACGCTGTCAAAAACCTGCGGTGATCATGGCTGATGGCTATTGGCTGATGGCAAAGGGTAGATGGCTCATGAACCATCGACCACGAACCGTCTGCCATTAGCCATCAGCCATCAGCCATGACGAGGAGTCAGTAATGGGAGAGGCGTTGGGGATGGTCGAGACCAAGGGGCTTGTCGCCATGATCGAGGCGGCCGACGCCATGGTGAAGGCGGCCAAGGTCACACTGGTCGGCTGGGAAAAGATCGGCGCC
>DATFWL010000031.1:0-9028 GCA_035259385.1 Vicinamibacterales bacterium
GACTTCCACTTGTTCCTTGATCACCGGCACCTCCTGTGCCGGCGGGCCGCTCGAAGGCGGTTGCGCCGCCGCGGGCGCAAGCCATCCCCCCATCACGATCAGCACGAGAGTCACCGATTGCCCGGTCGGCATGAGAATTCGTCCTCCAGAAACCATTCATCCTTTGGTACTGGAAAGAACTACTACCAGCAGCAGTTGCGGCCGGATCGGTGCGCGCCGGGCTCGATGCAGTGAAGTGATCCCGCCGACCGACGCGAGAGACCGGGAGATCGCGATGCCGATACACGAAGAGATAGGCGGCGGCAGGACTCGAAAACGCCCCATGAACGGCCAATTGCTTGATCGTTAGCCAGACCTTCGGGGGGGCGACGAGCTCGGGCTCCAGGAGTCCTGCTGGTGGCCTGATCCCGAAGGGGCGGGGTTAGCCGGGGCTGGTGACACACAGAGTGACACACAAACGGACGGCGTGCGGCGGATCTCAGTGGACTCTTCAGGACGCCATTGGCTCGCTTTCCGACGCAAGAACCGTCAGCGGACACATTCGGACAGACACCAGTCGTTCTCTTAATCTGCGGGTTGGGGGTTCGATTCCCCCCCGGCTCACCACCTTTAGCAGGATGCTGAAAAAGTCACGTTCACGGTCGGTCTCTTTCGCGTCTTTGGTGCAGACCTGATCATGATGAAGAGTCGTCGGCCGATGGCGTTGCGCGCGTCAGGCAGAAGTTGCGAGCAACGTACGGAGCCGGACGACGTTGTACGCCGCGGCCGTGAACGTGAAGAGCCAATCGACCAGCTCGCCGCCACGCTGACGCGGTTTTCGTAGCAATCCAACCGTCTTCATCCAACCAAATGCTTGCTCAACCAGTTTTCGGTTCCGCTGGCTGATCTCATAGCCGGGGTGATGAATCGTTCGGCCGTCGATGGCGCTGTACTTGACCTTCTGTGCGACATGCGGGGTCAGGCCGGCGGCGCGCACGGCCGCTACAAAACTCGGCACATCGTAGTTCTTGTCGCCGCCGAGTGTCCCGACGGCCGACCGGCAACATCATCGTCGCCGCCTCGCGTTCGGCGGTCTCGGTCGCGGCGGTGACACACGCGTTCACGATGAGACCGGACCGATTCTCCATGAGGACGTGGCCGAGATACGCCATGACGCTTTTCTGCCCGTCGGCCTTTTTGTACAACTGCGCATCGGGATCAGTGGTCGACGCGTGCGTGACGTTCGACCGCTTCTCGCCGCGGAAATTCACCGTTGGATTGCCGGGATCGTCGGGTGGCTCCGTCGGCGACTCGTCCCGTCGCTTGAAACTTTTCAGACTCGCCCATGCCTCGAGCTGAGTGCCATCGACCGTGAAATGCTCGTCCGACAGCAGCCGTTTCGAGTCGGCGTGCAACACCACCGCATCGAAGAAGCCGGCAGCCACGTCGCCCCGCAACAACCGGTCACGGTTCTTCGTGAACGTGGTCGGATCCCAGACCGGGTCGTCCAGGTTCAAGCCCACAAACCAGCGAAACAGAATGTTGTAGTTGAGTTGTTCCATCAGCAGCCGCTCGCTGCGAATGCTATACAGCACCTGGAGCAGCAACGCCCGAAGCAGCTGTTCGGGTGGGACCGACGGCCGCCCGAACTTCACATACAGACTCTCAAAGACCGGCGACAGCCGTTCCAGCGCGCGATCGGTGATGCGACGAATCGACCGCAGCGGATGGTCCGGCGGGATCCGATCCTCAGGCGAGACATAGCTGAACATCGATCCGTTTTGCTCGTCCGGTCCACGCATCTGCACGCTCCGTTGATGGAGCATGGTAGTACGACTCCATCGGGTGCGACGGTGACTTTTTCAGCACCCTGTTAGTTTAGAGGAGATTGGCTCGTCAGGCTGGACTCGAACCAGCCAACCCTCCGGTTAACAGCAAAACACGGCGAAGCCGTCGCTGGACACAGAAACATGGTGGTTGGTCACCAAGCGTGCCATCGTAGCGGCGACTCGGTGCGGCAGCTACGGCCGATTTTGATGCACTGGCGCGTCCCTGCCCGTTTAACAGCATGGCTCCGGTCTCAGCGATCGCTGATCTGGTGGCCGATCCTCGGCGAGGTGCCTCGAGAGGATCGCGACCCCGTTGGAGAGACTCAGATATACATCGCACACCGGGCCGCATCGGGTCTCACTCGCGAGAGGAGGACCCATGGTCACGGCACGCCGGTCAGCATTGAATCGGAAGCAGCGGAAGGACTTGGCCCGGCGCCTGTGGACGCAGGACCCTGGGCTAGACATAGTGCATCCGCACGCCGCCGGAATCGATGTCGGCAACAGTACGCACTACGTGGCGGTGCGCCCGGATCGCGATCCCGACTCGGTCCGCCGGTTTGAGTGTTTCACCGCGGACCTGCATCGTCTGGCCGACTGGTTACAGCACTGTGGGGTGACCACGGTCGCGATGCAGTCGACCGGCGTCTACTGGATTCCGGTGTACGAGATCCTCGACGCGCGCGGCATTGAGGTGTATCTCGTCAACGCACGGCACACCAAGAACCTCCCCGGCCGGAAAACCGACGTCCAAGAGAGCCAATGGCTGCTGAAGCTCCACACCTACGGGCTGCTCCGCAACTCATTCCATCCGTCTGCCGCGATTCGCGTGGTGCGGACGTATTGGCGCCAACGTGGCGACCACGTGCAGGCGGTCAGCACGTGCATCCAGCGGATGCAGAAGGTGCTGACCCAAATGAACATCCAGTTGGCCAATGTCATCAGCGACCTGAGCGGGTGGACTGGGCAGCGCATTGTCCGCGCGATGCTCGACGGCGAACGGGATCCGGCGGCGCTCGCGGCCCTCAGTCACCCCGGAATTCATGCCACACGCGACACGATCGCCAAGAGCCTCGAAGGCACGTGGCAGCCCGACCTCCTGTTTGTGCTGCGGCAAGAAGTCGCGATGTACGACGCGTACCAGCAACGGATCGTCGAATGCGATCACGAACTCGAACAGCACCTGAAACGCTTCGCGGACAAAGTCACCGATGCGCTCCCTGCTGGCGAGCCGTCCGCAACGACCGGAGCGAGACTGCGCTCGGGTCCCAAACGGCGGCGGAAAGCCGGCAGCCATGCCCCGCAGTTTGATTTGGGCCGTGAGCTGCACCGCATCAGCGGCGTCGACCTCACGCGGATCGACGGCATCGATGTCGGCGTGGCTCAGACGGTCATCAGCGAAGTCGGCTTGGATATGACGCGCTGGAAGACCGAGGCGCACTTCGCGTCCTGGCTCGGCCTGTGTCCGGATAATCGCATCACCGGCGGCAAGGTGATTCGCAAAGGCACGCGCCACGTCGTCAATCGAGCCGCGACGGCGCTCCGGCTAGCCGCCACGACGTTGCTGAGGAGTCAGAGCTATCTGGGCGGCCAATATCGTCGCCTCCGCGCCAAACTCGGTGCGCCGAAGGCGATCACCGCCATGGCGCACAAACTCGCCCGTTTGGTGTATCGCATGCTCAAGTGGGGACACGAGTACGTCGACAAGGGGCTGCAGTACTACGAAGACCGCCACCGTGAACAACAGGTCCACCTGCTCAAGAAACGAGCGGCCAGGCTGGGGCTGAAAATCGTCGAACCCGACGCCGCTTGACCTCGTTCGTTCGAGACGGTTTCTGGAGAGCATCGGCGGCGTCTCGTCGTCGCCGTCGCAAGAAACAGAAACTTGGCGATGCCGCGGCAGTAGTGCGATCGTAGCGATAGACCAGGTTCGGCAAGCTACGGCCGATTTTTACCCACTGGCGCGTTCCTGCCCGTTTAACAGCATGGCTCCGGTCCTGGCGATCGCGGACATGGTGGCCGATCGTTGTCGACAACCGACGACGATTGTGACCCCGTTGGAGAGACTCAGACACCCATCGCAACCGGGCCGTAACCTGGTCTCACGCACGAGAGGAGCCCAGCATGGCCATCGCACGCACGTCAGGACTGAACCGGAAGCAGCGGAAAGAACTGGCCCGGCGGCTACGATCCGATGATCCGGGCCTGGAGGTAATGCATCCGCACGCAGCCGGAATTGATGTGGGCAACAGCGCACATTACGTGGCGGTCCGCCCAGATCGCGATTCGGACTCCGTCCGCCGGTTTGACTGTTTCACCGCCGATCTGCATCGCCTCGCCGACTGGTTACAACAGTGCGGCGTGACCACCGTCGCAATGCAGTCGACCGGCGTGTACTGGATTCCGCTGTACGAGATCCTGGACACTCGCGGTCTCGAGGTCTATCTGGTGAACGCGCGGCACACCAAGAATCTCCCTGGGCGCAAGAGTGACGTCCAAGAGAGTCAGTGGCTGCTGAAACTCCACACCTACGGTCTGCTTCAAAACTCATTTCATCCGCCCGCCGCGATTCGCGTCGTGCGAACCTATTGGCGCCAACGCGGCAATCATGTGCAGGCGGTCAGCACCTGCATTCAGCGGATGCAGAAGGTCCTGACGCAGATGAACATCCAACTGGCGAATGTCATCAGCGATCTGAGCGGATGGACCGGGCAGCGGATTGTGCGTGCGATCCTCGCGGGCGAGCGGGATTCGGAGACCCTGGCGGCGCTGAGCCACCCCGGCATTCACGCGACGCGGCAGACGATTGCCAGGAGCCTCGAGGGCACGTGGCAGACCGACCTCCTGTTTGTCCTCCAACAAGAAGTCGCGATGTACGACAGCTACCAGCAACGGATCGCGGAATGTGATCAGCAACTCGAACAGCACCTAAAGGGCATCGCCAACAAGGTGGCCGACACGCGTCCAGACGCCGATCCGTCTCAAACGATACCGCAAGAGACCTTGCCCGCGCGCCCCACGCGACGCCGGAAAGCGGGTAGCCACGCGCCGCAGTTTGACGTGGGCCGGGAGCTGCACCGTATTAGCGGCGTCGATCTGACGCGGATCGACGGCATCGACGTCAGCGTTGCCCAGACCATCATCAGCGAAGTCGGCTTGGATATGACGCGCTGGAGGACCGAGGGGCATTTCGCGTCGTGGCTCGGCCTGTGTCCCGACAATCGCATCAGCGGTGACCGCGTGCTCCGGAAAGGCACTCGGCACGTCGTCAATCGAGCCGCCACCGCCTTACGGCTGGCGGCCACTACCTTGCTGCGGAGCCAAAGTTACCTCGGCGCCCAGTATCGCCGCCTTCGCGGCAAACTCGGCGCCCCCAAAGCGATCACGGCCATGGCCCACAAGCTCGCTCGCCTGGTCTATCGCATGCTGAAGTGGGGCCACGAGTACGTCGACAAGGGCCTGCAATACTACGAAGCGCGCCACCGCGAGCAGCAAGTGCAACTGCTCAAGAAGAGGGCCGCGAAGTTGGGTCTTCAAATCCTCGGACCCGACGCCGCTTGATCGGTTGCAAGAGTGGTTTCTGGAGAGAGTGGTTTCTGGAGAGCGTACTGCAGGTGTTCGGATTCGCGGGTTCTCGTGCCGGTAGCTCGGGTGGGATCCTGTTGATACTCGGTGTTCGGTGAAGAATCGGCCAGAGATTGGCCAGACGTCTTGATCACGTTCTGGTGTCGATCGAGACAGAAAACGCAGCGCACGATCGAAACAGGTTCCGCCGCCACCGTCACGTTAGAACGCCGAAGCCGCGAAGGCATCGGTAACTCAGAAACGCGGAATCGAGTTTTCGGTCAGCTGAGCATCACCGATGACTTGGCTTTGGCCCGCAGTCCTTTATCGAACGTGACCAGTTTCAGATGCCCGGCCGTGGCGAAGGCTGCGAGGTAGGAATCAGCCCAGTCCTTCGTTGCGGGCTGACTGAGGCGCGTGAGCCCCCGAAAGCGTGCCTCGAGTGCCGCTGGTTCGTCCATCAGTTCGACGCGGGGATCGCCGTGCCACCGGTCATACGCACCCCAGGCCTCCGGTTGCGTCATGACCTCGTCGCCCATCACCGCTTCCATGGTCAACAGCCGCAACAAGCCGAGTTGTGTCAGTCGGCAGAAGACGAGCCCGACGTCCGCCGTCAGCGTGTCGAACCACGTCGCCGCAATCCGGTGCTGCGCATGGGCCTCGTACGTCAGCGCGACCCAGACGTTGATGTCAGGGAAAAGCGAGGTCGTAGATCCGGGCATTGTCGATCGCCACAGTACATGGTCGCTTCGAACGCACGATCGGCAGCGAGACGGGGACCATGGCCTTCCGCCGTTCGGTCTTCAGGAGTTGCTTGACGCCGCGCAGGATGAGGGCCCTCGTCGAACTCCCTTCACGCGCCGCGCGGGACTTCAGTTGACGGTACATCCCGTCCGGGATATCCACAGTCGTTCGCGTGTTGCCATGTTGCCATATTTATGGCGTAGCCGGCAACGGCGATGCGCTCGTGGCCGACCTGACGGCGCGCGGCCGCCGCGTGCCAAGCCTGCATTGAGGGCCAACCGATCGGCAGCCTGCGGGAGGTGCCCTTCCATCGACGCGGCCGCATGATCAGCGACCGGCGACGAGTGACCCACGGAGCTCGTGTGGTAACGGCGCACGCTCCTCGTCCCAGGCAATTCCTCCAGCCGGGCGTAGAGCGCGCACTGCCGTGTTCGCGCAGCGCCCTGTTGGCCCATAGACGCTCGTACTGCCCAACCTGACGAGAACTCGCGCACGGAATTGCAGAATGTCGGCAAAAATAGCTGCGACACGAGCGCGAGGCCTCCTTGCAATCGCCAGGCTACGGCGCAATTCTACCCACCAACCCTATCCGATTCGTTTTTGCCGCTCGGGCACCGACCGGATCAGAATTTGTGCACGCTTCAGGATGAATTTCGCCGCGGCTATCTCTCGAACGATATATGGAATCGGCGGTCAATTGGCTGCTTTCGAACAACTCATTCACCGACTCGTGAATTCGTTGAAACGGTGCCTTCCTTCCGGCCTGAATCCCCCTATAATGCCAGCTTCCTCTCGGGTTTCCCTCGGTCGGCGTGCGTCGGCGGCCCAATCCACGTTCTTACGCTTGGCCATTGATCGCGAGGTGCTTCGTGCGCAGTCACCATGTCTCTGGATCGGCGGTCGGTGTCGTCGCGGGCTCTCACGTCGCGGTAACCCTTCTGAGAGACACCGCTCATGGGGGCGATCCGAGTCAGCCGCGGGCGGTCGCTCAGCAGTTGACCGAGTTCGTAGCCGCTGCAAAAACGTCCGTTCATATCGCCATTTACGATTTTCGCCTCAGCGCCGCTCTGGGAAAGAGCTTCATCGACGCGCTGATCGAACGCGCTGCCTCTGGACTTGACGTCAAAATCGCTTACGACCATACCAAGCCGAACACAAAAACGACCGACGCCTTCATCGCAATGGGTGGTGACCCAGCACCCAAGGGCACCCACGTTGCGATGAAGAAGCACTTCGCCAAAACGCCAGTCCAAACGAAGGCGATCTTGACGATTCCCGATGCCATCGCTGACAAGGAGGTTGGCACCGAGCCGATCGAGGGCAGCCATTTGATGCACAGCAAGTACATCATTCGGGACGCCCACACTGCCGATGCCGCTGTCCTCACCGGGTCTGCAAATTTCACTGACGACGCCTGGACGCACCAAGAGAACAACGTTCTCGAGATTCGCTCGCCTGAATTGGCTCAGTACTATGAGACGGATTTCCAGGAGCTTTGGGCAACCGGAAACATCAAGTCCACTGGCGTAAATGATCTTGGATCTGTGTGGGCTGGCAGTTCCGAAATCGACGTCGCCTTCGCTCCTGGCGAAGGGCCGACGATCGACAGCCACGTCGCAGCATTGATCTCTGCCGCCCGCCGTCGCGTAAAGATCGCTTCGATGGTCATCACATCGCAGCAGATTCTCGGTGCTCTGAACGACGTTCTTCAAAACGATCGGGTGCCTATTGATGGCATCTACGACGGGTCAGAAATGGATCACACGGTCGCCACGTGGAAGAAGAGCGGCTCGCCGCAATTGCCATTGTTTGACGCGCTCGCCAAGCACCTCGTGAAGAAACACTCCAATGTATATTCACCGACTGCCACGCACAATTTCATGCACGACAAAATCGTCGTCTGCGACGACGCGATTGCAACTGGAAGCTTCAATCTCTCCAAGAACGCGACTATGAATGCTGAAAACTCACTCATCATTCACGACACCGCGCTGGCCGACGATTACGCCGCCTACATCGACCAGATCACGGCCGCGTATCGTAAATGACCGATTTTATTTAGAGTCAGAATGAAACGACCGGCTCCGATTCGCAGCTCGTGGGTTACGCTGCGTGATTGGAGTCAACACATCGCAGAGCCACGTGCGAAGGAGCCGGTCATGAGCAACGTACGAGTTATCGGTCTCGACGCCCACGCAGAAACGCAGAAACGATCGCCGTTGCGGTCGCGGAACCCAACAGTGAAGTGCGGTCGTTGGGCATGATTCCGAACCACGCGGCGTCGATCCAGAAGTTGATAAAAAGGCTGGGATCGGCCAAGAGCTCCGCGTTTTGCTTCGTGTGGCTGCTGAAAACCTCGTCGGGCGATCGGCAAGCCGCTGTCGAGAGCGGATCGACTTGAGTCGTGACCTCACATTACCAGGACGGTCGCGTGCCGGCTCGCTCAAAAGGCGCGTTGGGACAGCAATTCCCGATGGCCAGAACCATTTGGGCTGATGTGGCGTCGAACGCAGGCAGCTGCTGGAAACTGATGAATCGTGAGCTACGCCGCGCCGCGTTCATAGTGGTGATGCAAGCCACCAAGGTGCGGGATCGCTACGATCGCACCGGTCGCCGGAGCGACAGGGCGTGAGATCGGTGAATCTCTGTTGAGCGAGAGATGAGTGCGCGATTTCAGGTAGTACTCGATGTACGCGGGCAAGGTGCGACGCAATCCGTGCTCGTTCATGATGATGATGTGATCGAGGCACTTGCGGCGAATCGATCCGATCAGGCGCTCCGCGTTCTACCACGGTGACGGTGGAGCTGTGAGAGTGCCCTGGATGCCGACCGTCGCCGCTGTGGTCACCACCGTAGCGTAGAAGGCTGAATCACGATGGTGGAGCAGATATCGCGGAGCCTCGTACCAGGGA
>DATFWL010000032.1:0-4220 GCA_035259385.1 Vicinamibacterales bacterium
CGGATCGAAAGTCGTTCGCGGCTACCGTTCTATCGCCGGATCGCGTGGACGGCGCTGCTCGTGCTGTTGTCCACGGCGGCGCCCGTCGTCGCACAATTCGATCGAGGCACGCTGTCCGGTACGATCAAGGACGAGCAGGGCGCCGTGATGCCTGGCGTCACCGTCACCGCGCACAACACGCAAACGCAGCAGGGCGTCACGACCGTCACCGACGCCACCGGCTTCTACACCTTCCCCAACCTGCTGCCCGGTCGGTACGACATCCTCGCTGAGCTCCAGGGTTTCAAAACCATCCGCCGGGAGAACGTTCAGCTGGACGCGACCGCGAATCTCACGCTCGATCTCGCGATGCCGACCGGCGTCATCGCCGAGGAAGTCCTGGTCACGGCCAGCTCGCCGCTGCTGCAGACCGACGTCGCGCTGCGAAAGACGATCGAAGCCAAGGACATCGAACAGCTGGCGTTCTCCGGGCGCAACCCCATCGGCGTGGTCGGGCTGAAAGTGGGCGTGATGGGCGGCAATTTCAATTCGCGCGGCTTCTCCGATCTCGGCAACGGCGGCTTCAACATCAACGGCAGCCGCACCGACGAGAACAACATCACCATCGACGGCGCGACCGCGATTCGCACGCGCTCGTCGGGCGCGATCATCGGCATCCAGAACGTGGACGCGATCCAGGAAGTGCAGGTGCTGACCGGCAACTACATGCCGGAGTACGGTCGTGCCAGCGGCGGCCAGATCCGGTTCGTCACCAAGAGCGGCAGCAACCGCTACAGCGGCAGCGGCTCGTACTTTCTGCGCTCGGACAAACTGCAGGCGAACACGTGGTCGCGCAACCGGAGTCCCAACGCCAGCGAGAACAGCGGACCGGCGCCGTTCAAGTACAAGCAGTACGGGTACGCGTTCGGCGGACCGATGCCTGGCAGTGTGCTCAGGGATCGGCTGTTCTTTTTCGGCGCGCAGGAATGGGTGAACTATCGTGCGGTGATGACCAACACCGCGACCGTGCCATCGCTGGCGATGCGGCGCGGCGACTTCAGCGAACTGCTCAATCCGGCGAATCCGTACTTTGGGCGGGCGATCACGATCAACAACCCGCTGACCGGCCAGCCGTTTCCCGGCAACGTGATTCCGCCGAGCCTGCTGTCGCCGAACGGTGTGGCGCTGCTGAATGCGTATCCCGAGCCGACGCCGGGCTTCCAGCTCGGATCGGCGAACTCGATCTTCAGCAGCGACAACCCGCAGGACCAGCGGAAGGACAACATCAGGTTCGACTATCGGCTGAACAGCAGCAATCAGATCACGTTCCGCTATTCGAAGTACAACTGGGTGGCGATCGACGCGTTCCGTCCGGCGACCGGGTTTCCGTATGCGCGAACGGACTGGGACCGGCCGAACTCGACGCAGACCCTCAGCTGGACGAGCACGATCCGGAACAATCTGATCAACGAGGTCACCTACACCCATTCGCTCGATCAGGTGTTCATCAACGTGTTCACCGGTACCGATCTCTATAAACGGAGCCGGACGGGCATCAACTACCCGTACATCTTCCCGGCGAACAAGGAGATTCCCGACAAGATCCCGACGATTTCAGTCGCCGGCTTCACCGAGATCGACGGCGGGCCCTACCCGTCCTCGTCGCAGGGACCGATTCACAGCTTCTCGGACGCGGCGACGCTCGTCAAAGGGCGTCATACCGTCAAGGCCGGTGTGGTCGTCGAGTACTCGGGCGAGGATGACTTCGATCAAATCAACGTCCAGGCGATTCCGGGAAGCACGAACAATCAGAACGGCCGCTTCGAGTTCCTCGACAACCGTGCCGGCGGCACCGGCCTCGCGGTCGCGAATGCGGCGATGGGACTCTTCAGCAACTACGCGGAGATCGGACAGCGCGCCTTCACGCCGTGGCGGGCGCTGGCCACCGACATCTTCGTTCAGGACTCGTGGAAGCCTGCGAGCAATCTCACCATCGAAGGCGGCGTGCGCTGGGCGATCTGGCCCCCGTGGCACTCGCAGACGAACAACATCGCGAACTTCGAGCCGCAGTTCTACGATCCCGCGAACGCGGCGATCATCGATCCGGTCACCGGACGCATTACCGGCGGCAATCGTTACAACGGCATCGTCCTGCCAGGCACAGGGTTCCAGGGTGACGGCAACAACCTGGTCGTGGCGAACGATCCCGCTGTGCTCGCGTTGTTCCGCGATCAGCCGGAGGGTTTCTCCCAGACGCATCTGAACACGCTCGAGCCGCGCGCGGGACTCGCGTATTCGATCAACGACAAGACCGTGCTGCGTGCGAGCGGAGGCGTGTTTCACAACCGCGTGACGCTGAACGACTCGACATTGCTCGGCGGCAATCCGCCGTTTCAACCGCAGGTGAGCGTCAGCAACGGCATGGCCGACAACCCGGGCGGAGGCGGCGCCGCGAACCTGCCCTTCTCGATGACCGCGCAGGACGTCGTCTTCAAGCTTCCAGCGGCTTACATGTGGGCGACCGGCGTGCAGCGCGAGCTGCGCTACGGATTCATGGTCGATGTCTCCTACGTCGGCCGCCTCGGACGCAACCTGCAGCGGGAGCGCAACATCAACCAGCTGCTCCCGGGCACGCTGCAGGCGAATCCCGGCGTGAACATCGCGGCGCTGCGTCCGTACCTGGGCTACGGCGCGATTCGACTGTCGGAGAATGCCGGATCGTCGCACTACAACGCGCTGCAGATCAGCGCCGACCGTCGCTACCTGAACGGCCTGAAGGTCGGAGTCGCCTATACGCTCGGGAAATCCGAGGACAACGCCAGCGACAAGCGCAACGTCGTCTGGAACACCTACGACGAATCGAGCTACTGGGGTCCCTCGAATTTCGATCGCCGCCACGTGCTGAACGTCTACTACATCTACGATCTGCCGTTCTGGAAGGATCAGGATACGGCGCTCAAGAACGCGCTGGGCGGCTGGCAGGTCTCGGGCGCGACGTTCTACCGGACCGGCACGCCGTTCGCCGTCGTCCGGACCAACGACATCGCGGGCGTCGGCGACGGGAACTTCGGCCAACCCTACAATCTCGTCGGCGATCCAATGGCTGGCGCCAACCGGAATTTCTCGGGTGGAGCGGGGACCGACCAGAACTTCTGGTTCAATCCAGCGGCGTTCGCCGCGCCGGCGGCTGGCACCTTCGGGAACGCGCCGAGGAACGCCTTGTACAACCCGTCGGAGCAGCAGTGGGACATCGCGTTCTTCAAGAATTTCCGCGTCAACCAGAATCAGCGCCTGCAGTTCCGCGCCGAGATCTTCAACTTCATCAATCGTCCCAACTGGAGCAACATCGCCGGGTCGACGACGACGTCGGGCTTCACGATGGTCGATCCGACGAACGCGAACTTCGGACGGGTGGTCAGCAAGAACGACGCGCGGCGCGACGCGCAGCTGAGCCTGCGCTACATGTTCTGAGCGGACTGGGGACTTGGGGGACTGGGGGACTGGGGGACTGGGGGACTTGTGGACTACGACTGAAGACTAGCGACTAGCGACTGACGACTCGTCATGTGCTCGCGATTATGATCGCGAGTACATGGCGATCTCTGATCTCTGGTACAAGAACGCGATTATCTACTGCCTGCCAGTCAACAAGTACATGGACGCCGACGGCGACGGCGTCGGCGATCTCGACGGGCTCACGCGGCGGCTCGACTATCTGGCAGGGCTCGGCGTCACGTGTCTATGGCTGCAGCCGTTCTACGCCTCCCCTGAAAAAGACAACGGCTATGACGTCACCAACTACTACAGGGTCAGCGATAGATACGGCACTCACGGTCAGTTCGTCGAGCTCATGAACCACGCACGTGCGCTCGGCCTGCGCGTGATCGTCGACCTGGTCGTCAATCACACGTCCGACGAACACCCCTGGTTCCAGACGGCGCGACGCGATCCGCGCGCGGCGGAGCGCGACTGGTACGTCTGGTCGGATGAACGTCCAGCCGATCACGAGACTGGCATCGTCTTCCCCGGCGTTCAGAAGACGACGTGGACCTTCGACGAGGAGGCGAAGCAGTACTACTTCCACCGCTTCTACAGTTTCCAGCCGGACCTGAACACCTGGAACGCATCAGTGCGCGAGGAGATCACCCGCGTGATGGGCTACTGGCTCGAGCTCGGCGTCTCCGGGTTCCGCATGGACGCCGTGCCGTTTCTCATCGAACGCAAAGGCGCCGCCATTCAGC
>DATFWL010000033.1:0-17347 GCA_035259385.1 Vicinamibacterales bacterium
TCGAGATCGAGCACCGAGGCCACTTCGCGGCCGAGCGCGAACAGCGTCGTCAACTGCTCGTTGATGCCGGGAGGTCCGGGAGGCCCAGAAGTCAACGACATGTGCGGGAGGCGCTCCTACTATATAATTTTTCGTTCCGCATGGACTTGACGCTGCCGCTCGACCACGCCGCGATCGAGCGCATTCTGCCGCATCGCTATCCCTTTCTCCTCGTCGATCGGATCATCGAATTCGAAGTCGACAAGCGCATCGTCGGCGTGAAGAACGTCTCGCTCAGCGAGCGATATCTCTCACCGACGGGCAACGGACGCGCAGTCCTGCCGCCGACGATCCTCACCGAGGCGGTGGCGCAAGTCGGCGCGATCCTCGTGCTCGCGAAACCCGAGAACCGGCAGCGGCTTCCCTTCTTCGCCGGCATCGAGCGCGTGCGCTACCGCCGCGCCGTCCATCCCGGCGACGTCGTCGTGATCGAAGCGAACGTCGTGCGACTGCGCAGCCGGATGGGCATGCTCGAAGGGGTCGCGCGCGTCGACGGCAGGTCGGTCATCCGCGGCACGATGACCTTTGCCCTGAGCGATCCGAAAACCGATTGATTCGGAAGACCCCCAGCTCGTCTTTTCCGTCGAGCACAGCGGCACCATGGCATTCGAGTTGCTCTGCAGGCAGCCGGAGCGTGGGAGTGAGAACTGGAGGACAGACATGTTGGAAACAATCGCGGTCATTCTGATCGTGCTGTGGCTGCTCGGCGTGGTCAGCGGCTACACTCTCGGCAACTTCATCTATGTCCTGCTGGTCATCGCCATCGTGCTGTTTCTGGTGCGCCTGGTCAGCGGGCGGCGGGTGGTGTGAAAAGCACCCGACATGGCTGATGGCTGATGGCTGATGGCATAGGGTTCATGGTCGATGACCATTCGGCCCTACTCATGAGCCATTCACCATGTGCCATCAGCCATCAGCCATCTCCAGTCTTCACGAGAGCGCTGCCCGCGAGCACGACGAGGGCGGCGATCCCGATACGCGGACTGAACGATTCCTGGAGGACGAGCGTGCCCAGGATCACCGCGATGATCGGGTTGACATAGGCGTAGAGCGAGACCGTGGCCACCGGCAGGTGCTTCAACGCATACGCGTAAGCCGAGAAGCCTCCGATCGCTCCGACGAAGATCAGATAGATCAACGCGCCTGCTGAGCGCGGCGCGAACCGCACCTGCGCCGTCTCGCCGAACGCCAGCGACGCCGCCAGCAGGACGAGTCCACCGAACAGCATCTCGAGCGCGGCCGTCGCGAGCACGTTTTCATGGCTGGCGTGCCCGCGGCCGCGTTTGCGCGCATACGACGAACCGACTGCCCAGCCCGCGCATGCGATCTGCGTCGAGACGACACCGCCGAGAAAGGCGCGGCCCGAACCGTCAACGTGAACTTCCGGCCAGACCAGCAGCACGATTCCGCCGAACCCGACGATCAGGCCGATGACGCGGCGCAGCGTCAGCCGCTGCCCATCCGGCATCAGCGCGTCGATGCCGACCATCCAGAACGGCGACATCGCGACGAGCACCGCCGTCAGTCCGCTCGGCACCGTCAGCTCGGCCCAGACGACGGCGCCATTGCCGAAGCCGAGAAGCAGGACGCCCAGCAGCGCCAGCGCCGGCCACTCGCGTCGCCGCGGCAGCGGTTCGCGGCGAACCACGAGCACGGCGACCAGCAGCGCACCCGCCGCGATCCATCGCAACGCCGCCATCATCAGCGGCGGAATCGTCTCGAGCGCGATCCGGATTCCGAGATAGGTGGTGCCCCAGATCAGGCACACGGCGACGAACGCGAGATACGCGCGCGTGCCCGGCGCCTGGGCGGGAGTCGCTGTGAGTGAGCCCGTCGTCCGACAAGTGTACTGCTGTACTTCGGGCGACAACTCGCCCGGCAGACCAGGGCGGTCGCACGGTAGAATGGACCTCCGATGGGTCGCAAATCATCCTCGAAGACACAGAATCGGCCGTCTGGTCCAGGCGCGACGCCGCCTGAGACGTCGCGTCGTTCCTACACGGGCCTCCTCACGGCGGCCATCGTCGTGCTGGCCGCCGGAGTCGCCGTTTATGTCGCGACGCGTTCCGCGCAGGGCGAGCCACCGGCCGCCGCACCGACGCGCGCCGCGCAGACGATTCCGGATGGCCCGGCGGCGAACGCGAGGTTCGGACCGCACAAGCAGGATCGGCTGCCGCCGCTGCCGTACGATCCGGCGCCCGCGCGCCCGCCCGAAGTCGTGCGCGACGCGTATCTGTTCGCCGCCGAGCATCCCGAGGTCGCCGGCTACGTCCCTTGCTATTGCGGCTGCGAGAACATGGGCCATCGCGGCAACGACGAATGTTTCGTCAAGGCACGCAACGACAAGGGCGACGTCACCGAGTGGGAACCGCACGGCATGACCTGAGCGGTGTGCCTGGACGTCGCGCGTGACGCGATGCAAATGCATGCCTCCGGCGCTTCGGTGAAAGACATCCGCGCGGCCAACGAGAAGAAATGGGCCGGGTTCCAGGGCGGGCACACGCCGACGCCGAAGCCGAAGTGAGGCGTCGGGACTCGGGATTTGGGGTTTGGGATTTGGGATTTGGGATTCGCGGGTCGGTCGGTCCGCTCTCAATGACTTCCGCGTTCCAGCGATCGTAGCAGGCCGTGAGTGAGTTGGCCCACTGATGCCGAGAGGCCTTCCATCCGCTCTTTGTCGTTTTGTCGAATGTATCCGAGACGATCCGCGATGATCAGTTGTGTCTCGAGTTCGGCGTGCTCGCCGAGAGCGATGACCAGTCGGCTGATGTATCCAGTCTTCTTGTGCCGCGTGCCCTCGGCGATATTCGAAGGCACTGACACGGCCGATCTGCGAGTGTGCGATGCCAGACCGAAGCGCTCATTGGGCGGATACTTGTCGGTGATCTCGTAGACGAGCAACACGAGATCGATGGCTTTCTGCCAGCAGACCAGATCCCGATAGCTGTTGATTTCGGACACGCGGCGGCATCAGCACGATGGATGCCGCACGAGATCGATCTCTAACTGTTGACAAGAGCAGCCGCGCGCGTGCATCCGCGACCCAAGAGGGGTATCGCGGACTCATTCAGCAGTTCACATCAAATCCCGAATCCCCACTCCCGAATCCCAAATCCCGAATCCCGAATCCCGAGTCCCGAATCCCAACTCGCTATAATCCCGACGTGGACCGACGCGCGGCGGCATTCGCCCGGTTGTTCGAGGCGGTTCACGAAGGCGTCTACATCGGCACGATCGACCCCGAGTCGTCCGCCACGATCGCGGCGAATCCCCATCTCAAACTGATCTTCGGCTACGCGAGCGAGACGGCTGAGGCCGACGTGCGTCCCTTCGATCGCGATCGCTTCATCGATCCGCAGGCTCGCGTCGCGCTGCTCGAGCGCCTCACCAGCGACGGCTCGGTCAACGACTACCTGCTGCGCCTGCGCCGCGCCGACGGCAACGCCGTCTGGGTGGAGCTCACCGCGCGCGCCGACGCCGCCGGCGACGAGCACACCGTGCGCATCGAGGCGCTCGTGCGCGACGTCAGCGAGCGCAAGAAACTGGACGACGAGACGCGCGACATCTATCACCAGCTGCTGCAGGCGGAGAAGATGGCCGCGCTGGGACAGACCGTCTCGGGTGTCGCGCACGAGCTGAACAACCCGCTGGCGACGATCCTCAGCTGGGCAGAGCGGCTCTCGCAGCGGACGTCGCTCGAGGAACCGGTGCGGCGGGGCCTCGAGACGATCCTGTCCGAGTCGGAGCGTGCGGCCAAGATCGTCCGCAACCTTCTCACGTTCGCGCGCAAGCGCCAGACGACGCGGGCGATGGTGGACGTGAACCAGGTGTGCCGCGAGACGCTCGCGCTGCGTGCCTACGAACAGCACGTCACCAACATCGCGGTCATCGACGCGCTGGCCGCGGGTCTGCCGCAGGTCTTCGCGGACGGTCATCAGGTGCAGCAGGTCCTGCTCAACCTGATCATCAACGCCGAGCAGGCGATGCTGGCCGCCAACGGCCGCGGGACGATCGTGATCCGCACCTGGCACGACGCCGATCAGGAGACGGTCATCCTCGAGATCAACGACGACGGCCCCGGGATTCCGGACGACCTGCAGCCAAAGATCTTCGACCCGTTCTTCACGACCAAGGAGGTGGGCAAGGGAACAGGTCTCGGATTGACCGTCGCGTATGCCATCGTCCAGGAGCACGGCGGCCGGATCCGCCTCGAGTCGCGGCCGGACAAAGGCGCCTCGTTCTACGTCGAGCTGCCGGTGAGCGGCGCGCGGGCGGCGTCAGCCGTGTCGCGGCCGCGAGTGGACATCTCCGCGCCAACGATTGCGGGCGCGTCGATCCTGGTGGTCGAGGATGAAATGCAGCTGGCGAGCGCCGTCACCGAGGCGCTGCGCGATGCCGGCTACATCGTCCAGCACGCGGCCGACGGCGAAGAGGGGCTGCAGAGGGTGCACGCCGAGCCGTTCGACCTCGTGATCTGCGACCTGAAGATGCCGCGCATGGACGGCAAATCGTTCTACCGCGCGGTGTCCTCCGCGGTGCCGACGCTGACGAAACGCGTCATCTTCGTCACCGGCGACGTGGCCGGCACCGAGGCAGAAGAGTTTCTCGTCGAAAGCGGCTGCCGCTGGCTCGCCAAGCCGTTCCGACTCGGCGATCTCCTGCGGGCGGTACGCGAAGGGTTGTCGTAGGGTCTGCGGAGGGCACGGAGCCGACCAGCCGGGTCGGCCTCCGCGCTCTCGGGGATGCGTTCTTACCGGGCTGCGGCGACCGCCTCGCGCTCCTGGCGCTGGCGGCGCGCGACGCGCAGCGGCGCCCTGACCGGCGCGGCACGCTTGACGTCGACCGGCTTGTACGGGAGCACGACCGCCGGCGCGTTCGGTTCGGCGGCCGCCACGGACGGGCGCGCCGCTTTCGTCATCACCGGCTTCTTCGCGGCGAAGTCGATCAGCTCGCGCTTCATCTCGGCGACGGTCTCGCTGTTCATGTCGCCGAGAGCGTCGCGCAGGCGGCGGATGGCGCGCGCGTGGAGCTGCGACACGCGCGATTCGTTCACGCCGATCTCGGCGCCGATCTGCTTCATCGTCACTTCGCCGTAGTAGTAGAGGCCGATCACCTTCCGCTCGCGCCACGGCAGCGACTGAATCGCCGCACGCACGCGATCGCGCGTCTCGGTGCGCTCGTAGGCGGCATCCGGCGCCTCGGGCTCCGAGGGCACCAGCGCGGTCGGCAACGAGCTTTCGTCGAGGTGTTCGCCGGTGGCGAGGGGCGACGTCGCCTCGATGGTGTTGATTCGAACGATGGTGCGGCTGAGACGCTTCTCGTCCGAGCCGACGCGGGCCGCCAGGTCCGCCATCGACGGTTCATGTCCAAGCTCGCGGCGGAGCGCTTCGCGCGCCGCGTCGAGCTCGCGCCGCTGGCGGCGCACGCCACGCGGCCAGGCGTCCTTGCGGAGCGCGTCGATCATCGCGCCGCGGACGCGCCGCTCGGCGAACGTCTCGAACTTGATCCCGCGCGCCTCGTCGAAGCGGTGCGCCGCGTCGATCAGGCCGAGGACGCCGTCCTGCACGAGATCGGAGATATCGATTGAATTCGGCATCGACGCCGCCATGCGCCTGGCGAGCGATTCGACAAACGGCAGGCCGGCAACAATTCGGCGATTCTGACTGGCGGCGATCGGCTGGGCGCGCATGAAATCTCCTGCTTTGAAACGGCCGAGACGCGTTCGCGTCTCTTCAGACTGTTGCGCTATATCGCAATGGCGGTACCAACGGCCGAGCCTGTGTGCCGAAACACGGCAACGATTGCTGGAGCCTGGCTGGAAGCGACTCTCAATTCATGGCTTATCGCCATGAACTGTTTCAGAACTTGCGGATGCTTGAGGGAGTGGGGAGGGTCGAAATCGTCAGTATTTTGACGATCTCTCAACGTTGATCGCCAAATATTTGGCGCCGTACTTACAGATCGGGCGTCTTAGTGGGGCTCAACAGGACTCGATGTAATACGACGGATCTCTTTGGCGGTCCCCATCGCCTCCAAGGCACTCGACACCACCTGCGCGGCGCGCGCGCGGTTGGTGTCGTCAGTGGCCTTGGATTCGAGGAGCTCGGCATGCGCCAAGATGATGCCGAGTTGGTTGTTCAAGCGGTGAAAGAGGAGGCGCAGTTCCGGCGTTTCGTCCATCGGTTGCCTCGCCAGCAGCTCCTCGACGCTGACCGCGCGCGAGCGCACGCCTAGTTCCGTCCTTCCGCCTGCCACATCGTCTGCACGGCCGGGCGCTCGGCATTGTTCGGATCGCGCCACAGCGTGTCGACGAAGATGCGGACGGAGCCACCCGCCGTGCGCACGTATTCGATCTTCCCGCTGGACAGCCAGTTGTAAATGGTTCTCCGGCTGACACCTACGAGCTCACACGCCTTCATGATCGAAATCGTTTTTCGTTCCACTTGGCACTTGCCTCCGTGAGGTTGTATCGGTGGCTGCAGGCTGCAGGTTTAGGAGGTGGCGTGAATTTCAACACTGTCATGAATTTGACGTCAGGTCGACCGAACCGTGTTCCAGATCGAGCCCGGCGATGGCGGCGCGTCCCATCGCAAGGACGGCCTCCTCGGTGCTGCCACCGATGTGCGGCGTTCCGATGAAATTCGGCAGTCGCAGCAGTTCCAGGTCAGTCGCCGGTTCGATTGCGAAGACGTCCGCGGCTGCGCCGGCGATCCGCCCGTCGCGGAGCGCCGCCGTCAGCGCGTCCTCGTCCACGATGCCGCCTCGCGCGGCGTTGATGAGGACCGCGGTCGGCTTCATCAGCGCGAGCGCGCGCGCATCGATCAGGTGGCGTGTCGACGCGTCAAGCGGGACGTGCACGGTGACGATGTCGGACTCGCGGAGCAGCGTGTCGAACGCGACGGCGCGCACGCCGTGCGCGCGATAGAACGCGTCGTAGTCCACGATGTCGTGCGCGAGAACCGTTGCCCCGAAGGCGACGCACAATCGCGTAACCGCCTTCCCGACATGACCGCAGCCAATGACGCCAACGGTTGCCGACGAGATCTGCCGGCCGCCGCCGGCGCCCCATCGCCCTTCCCGCAGATCGACCGCCAGCGGCACGATGCGGCGGCACAGCGCGATCATGAACGCAATCGTGAGCTCGGCGACCGACTGCCGGTTCACGCCGGGCGTCCATCGGACGCTGACCCGATGCCGACGTGCCGCCTCCAGATCGATCATGTCGAGGCCGACACCGTATTTGCTGACCACGCGCAGGCCGGGCAACGCATCGAACACGCCCTCGTCGAGCACCTCGAGGCCGGTGATCGCCTTGTCGTGGCCGCGCAGGAAGCGAATGACGTCGTCGCCTCTGAGCGGCCGTCGCGTCTCGTTGAACACCGCTTCGGGATAGCGCGCGGTCAGCTCGCGCCGGAGAATGGGGTGTTTCGGAAACGAATGTGAAGCGACAGCGACGGACACGGCCGGGAGTATAGGACCGATGCGCTCAAGGGCCTATCGGTCGCACAGCCCTTTGTGTCAAGATCTTGGCGCTGCATCTAAATGGCTGACACGCAGAAACATCTGCTGCTGGTCGAGGACGAGGCGCCGCTCCGTGAAGCGATCGCCGAGCAGCTCGGCGATCGCGGCTACCGCGTCGAGCAGGCCGGCTCCGGCGAGGCGGCGATCGCGAAGCTCGCCGACTTCGCGTTCGACATCATCGTCACCGACTTGCGGCTGCCGGGCGTTGACGGCTCGGCCGTCGTCGAAGCAGCCGTCGAACGCTATCCGCACATCATCGCGATCGTCGTCACCGGCTACGGGACGGTGAAGGACGCCGTCGAAGCAATCAAGCGCGGCGCATGGGACTTCGTCAGCAAGCCGTTTCAGATCGACGAGCTGCTGCACGTCCTCGATGCCGCGCTCGAGCAGCGGCGGTTGAAGTCGGAGAACGCGTACCTGCGGGCGCAGCTCGAGGAGCGCTACCGCTTCGAGGGCATCATCGGCAGGAGCCGGCCGATGAAGCTGCTGTTCCAGCTGCTCGAAACGGTCGCGCCGACCAACAGCACGATCCTGATCACCGGAGAGACCGGGACCGGCAAGGAAGTGATCGCGCGTGCGATCCATCACAACAGCGCGCGGCGCATGCACCGCTTCGTCGCGCTCAACTGCAGCGCGATCCCCGAGACCTTGCTCGAAGCCGAGATCTTCGGCCACGTCCGCGGCGCGTTCACCGGCGCGGTCGGCAATCGCCAGGGCCGGATGGAGCAGGCGCACCGCGGGACATTGTTCCTCGACGAGGTCGGCACGATGACCGTCGCGCTGCAGGTGAAGCTGCTGCGCGTGCTGCAGGAGCGCGAGTTCGAGCGCGTCGGCGATTCGCACACGACCAAAGTGGACGTGCGGATCATTGCGGCCACCAACAGCGATTTGAGCCGCATGGTCGCCGACGGTCTGTTCCGCGAGGATCTCTTTTACCGGCTGAACGTCATCCCGGTCCATCTGCCGCCGCTGCGCGAGCGGAAGGAAGACATTCCGCTGCTCGTGCAGCATTTCCTCGACAAGCTGCGCGAGGAGCGCCGCCCGAAGCCGCCGGGCGAACGCGAACGGCGCGCCACCGATCGGGCGATCACGGTCTCGCAGGAAGCGATGCGGCGGCTGATGGCATACGCGTGGCCCGGCAACGTACGGCAGCTCGAGAACGTCATCGAGCGCGCCGTGGCGCTGGCGGCGGGCCGCTCGCAGATCGACGTCCACGAGCTGCCAGCCGAGATTCAGCAGTCGCGAGAGATGGTCCTGTCGGCGGCGGTCGCGCTTCCTGAGGAGGGCGTGGATCTCGATGCGTTCGTCGCGACCATCGAACGGGAGCTGATCGAACGGTCGCTGGAACGCACCGGCGGCAACAAGGGACAGGCCGCGCGGCTGCTGCACCTCAAGCGGACGACGTTGGTCGAGAAATTGAAGCGGTTCTCCAAATCCTGACGCCAGGCGCACAGCGTCGCCGGCGGCGGAGACGGGCAGGCTCGGCGGGACGCCGTACAATAGCGGAATGCCGCCGCGCTTCGCTTACTGGACGATCCTCATCGACAACAAGCCGACGGCCTTTCGAGCCCGCGATCGGCAGGAACTGCTGCCGACGATCGCCCAGCTGAAGCGCACCAACGAGCACGTCGACGTGAAATGGTTCGCCCGCGGACGGTTGTGGGAATCGCCCGACGCGCAGCACGCCGCCGAACGCGGTCCGCGTCAGCCCCGCGAGAAGCGCGACCGCGACTGGCGCCCCGGCGGACAGCACAAGGATCCGCGCGCGCGGTTCGACAAGGAAGCGCAGCGCCGGAAGAAGCGCGAGCAGCGCGCGAACTGGAACCCGTCCAGGCCGCCCGTCGGATCCGATCGCGATCGAGGCGCAGCCGGCTCGCCGCCTCCACGCGCCGATCGACCACGGCGCGACAAGCCCGGCGGCTCGCCACGAGGCGCTCGTCCCTGGAAGGACCGGCCGCCACGTCCGCCGCGCGACCAACGCCCGACTCCCGATCGCGAGTGGCGCGGCGGGGAACGAGCGGCCCATCAGGGAACGCGCCCGCGTCGTGAGCCGTGGCGACATGCGTCGGGCGGTCCACCGCGCGGCGATCGCAAGCCGTGGCAAAAGCCCGCAGACCGCCCGCGTGGTGATCGACCGAAGTGGACCGAGAAGCCACAACGCGGCGGCGAGCGGCCGTGGCGAAAACGCAAGGACGAGCCACCTGACGACAAGTGACCGCGTACGTTGCGTTGCGCGGATCGACTCAGCCGATCTCACCCGACTGCGGCGGACCTCCGGTCCTCCGAGCACGACGATCACGACGATGTCGGGCGCAGGTTCGGTGTGTCGCTCAGTACGGCGCTGGTTGTGGACTTTCGAGGTCGGCGGGATCGAGGCGCAGCGCGCCGGCGGGTTGTTCCAGCAGTCGGGACGCGACGGTCAGGCGCGAGCGGTTTCCTTCAAGCCAAGCAACCGCTTGACGCGATCGACGACGCCGGCCGATTCCTGTTCCTTGGAATCGACCTTCGTGAGGATGTCCAGGCATTCTCCAACGCTCTTGACGACGCCGATGCCGAGCCGTCGCGCGGCGCCCGGAAGCAGCTTCTCATCGTCGCGCCACACCAGAATCGCGCGAGCGCGCGAGTCGACGACGACATCGAGGCAGTTCTCGGGCCGATCGTCGACGACGATGTCGAGGCCGAGTGCGGCGGCGATCCGACCTCGCGATCCCTGCACGACGTACAGGCTCGGCAGCGAGAAGCCCTTCGACTCCAGCCAGCGCTGACTCTGCAGCTGTGCAGTCGCGCCCGCCGACTCCGGGCGCTTGGTCAGGAAAATCACGTCCCAGCGCCTCTCGCGCGCGATCGTCGCCAGCCGTGCCACGATGCCCGGCTCGGTCTCGTCGAGCGTCAGCCAGAAGTTTTCGATCGATTCGACGTGGCGCCATAGCTTCCGCTGCTGTCGTGACGACATGGTCATGCGCAGCAGCGGCGGCACGTTGTCCGGCGACGTTTCGGCCGCCGCCTGGGCAGGATTCGGCGAGTCGGGCGGCGTTTCGCCAGGGGGGCTGCCGCCACCGGTTGTCGCGCCCGTACTCGAGGCCTCGTCACGATCGGGAGCACGCCGTGGCATCGGACGGCCGAAGAGCGTCTCGGCCTGGCGGACGAGTTCTCCCTCCATGTCCGCGAGGACGCCATCCATGTCGAACGCGATGCGAAGAGGCAAGGCGTCTATTCTATCGGGTTCCTGCGGCGCGATGGCTTGCCGTTCGGAGGCCGAGTGTCAAAAGCCGTAGGTGACCGACGCGCCGAAAATGAGATCGCTGTATCGATGCGACGCGTCGTCGGACGTCCTGTTGGTGTGGTCGATGTTGAATCCGAGCCTGACGTCGCGCCCGAGATGGTATCCGACGCCGCCGCCGTACGAGCTCACGTCGTCGACCCGGCCGGGCACCGTGACGCCGGCGGACTGGCGATCGGTATACGACAGCGTTGCGAACGATCCGCGGGCGATGACGTCGACCGGGCCGAAGATCTGCTGCTGAACGGAGCCGCCGACGCGCGTCTGCACGTAGTACGCCTGCGCGATGTCGTAGGAGTACTGCACGTCTCGGCCGAGGTCGAAGGTGAAGCGGGTCGCGTCCAGCAGCGTGTACGCGAGGTTGGCACTCGCCGTCGGACCTCTGTAGGACTGAAGGCTCTGCAAGTCGGGGCGGAAATCGGTGAAGCCGAACGACGCTGTGCCGCGAATCAGCGCGAACTTGTCGAGAAAGACGCTGCCGGACACGGTGGACTGCGTCGAGTTGCGCAGCGGCGAGTACTTGAACGTATCGTCCGTCCTCGTGGCGGTCAGCGACACCGACGTCAGGGGCGTGAGCTGGTACCGCAGCGACAGGCCGCCGCCGGTCGTCGTGTGGTCGAGGTCGGTCTGCAGGTTGGCGCCGTTGTAGACCTCTTCGCTGTCGTAGTCCGTGCCCTGGTGCTCCAAGGTCACGCCGACATAAGTCTTGGAGAGCATCCGGTACTCGACGAGCCCAGTCACCTTTGTTTCCGCCCGCTCGGCTCGCGTGTCGATCTCGAGGTTCGGACGATCGCGGGCGTTGCGGCGGGCCGCGTCGATCTTGAAGCCGAACCTCGCGAGCGGAACGCGCCAGCCCACGCTGTAGCCAGTGCTTGCGTTGCGCTCGCTCGCGTAGGTCTGGTACCAGATGAGGTCTTCGACGACCCGTCCGACGACCCACGTCGAGCCGGTGCGCAGCCAGAGGTCGACCGCCGGCGTGAGCGTGAACGTGAAGTCGCTCTTCGGGTTCCGTTCGTCCGGCTCGTTGAAGATGTTGTTGTCGACGCCGATGTTCGTCATCGCGACGGTGGGGTTCATCCACAGCGGCCCGAGCCGGACGCGAACCCTCGCCGGATCCGGTTCCTCGACGGTTTGTGCCGCGGCCGACCGTGCACAGAAGATCGCGCCGACAGCGAACGCGATCAGCAGCCGCGCCCGTATCACCGGCAGCCTGTCGGGAGGAAAACCGTTCGTCGTGCTGTGCATTTTTCAGGAGCGCCCGAGCGCGATTGACGCGTAGGGAGCGCATCTTCCGGTACGGGTTCGTCCGCCGAATCCCGAGAGCTTTCGCCGCGTCACTGATGCGGCCGTGATGCTGTTACGGCGCCCCAGTTCGCTGAGCGCACAGGCCACGCTGTCCGCCCACACGACGCCGGCGTCCGCGGCGCTCAACAGTTGCGCGGTTTCAGGACGCTCGGTCGGTGGACATCCGAGGTAGAGGACCGATGTCGTCATTGCGGCTGGCGCCGCGGCGGCGGTCCTTCCGGCGCCGGTGTGGTCACGAAATGGCCGTCACCTTCCCGATCGATTTCGAACGCGACCGTCCCGTCGGCGTGATACAGGAGGCGACGGTCCGGGCCGCCGCGGTGCTGTGTGTCGAACGCAACGCTCGCGAGCCGCTGGCCGTCGTAGGTTTCCCACTTGTCCATCCGGCCGTCGCCGTCGGTGTCTTCCTCCGCGGAGGCGAGGACGCCGTTGAGATACCGCTCGACACGGGTGACCTTCCCGTCACGCCTGGTCGAGATTTCGACGCGTTCGACCGATCCGTCGGCGCCGAAGTAGGACCACGCGTCCTCCTTGCCGTCACCGAGACGTGAGTAGCCTGCCTTGATGAGCTTCTGATCCGGTCCGTAATATTCCCAGCGATCGATCTTGCCGTCCTCGTCCTTGTCGATCTCGATCCGGACTACGCGCGCGCCGTCCATGTAGCTCCACGTATCGACGCGGCCGTTGCCGTTCGAGTCGTACTTCAGCAACGTCAGCTTCCCGGTTTTCTTGTCGTACTCGGGCGTGATCCGGCGCGTTCTCTCAGGACCGCGGCCGCAGGCGATCAGGGCAACGATGGCGGCCGCGGCAACAAGCCGCGCCGAAACGACCAACCCGGATCGAACGGTGGTGCTCAGCGGACGGCGCTTCGCCCTGTGACTTACAGTTCGGCGGCTGGTCGGGGGACACGACCCGCGAAGGAAGCCGGGACGCACGTCAGTGCGCATGTCGCAGGCGGGACCCGCAGACAGACGGAATGCGGAGACGAGCCGTTGGGGGTATCGGCCGCGCCAGTTTCCCGCTATATAGCGGGTACGGCGTCTCTCAAAAGACACACAGCGCCGCGGACATGATACACGGTGCCGATGCTCAGACCCGCGCCGGCTCCATGAAGAACGCGCCGATCGTGTCGCGCAGGACGGCCAGCGACTCGGCGGAATTGATCGTGGTTCGGAGATGCGACCCGTTCTCGAGTCCTTTGGTGTACCAGGACCCCAGGGCTCTCAGCTTGTTGATCACCCAGCGATCGTGGCTCGCCGCGCGCGTCTCGTCGACACGCTCGCGCAGGAGCAGATCGATGTAATCGAAGAGGAACTGCCCGCGTTCTGCAGCCGTCACGTCACGAGGCGGCCGGCCGGCGGCCAGATCGGTCGCCTGCGCGAGGATCCACGGATTGCGAAGGACACCGCGCCCGACGAGAACGCCTTCTACCCCGGCACGCAGCCGTTCCACGATCTGCTCTGGCTCGATGCAATCTCCGCTGCCGAAGACTGGAATCGTGAGGTCATCGGCGATGCGAGCGACCAGGTCCCAGTCGGCGGCGCCGCTGTAGCTTTGCGCCGCCGTCCGCCCGTGCACCGCGATCGCCGCCGCGCCCGCGTCCTGCACCATCCTCGCGAGCGTCGGGGCATTGCGGCTGTCGTCGTTCCAGCCGGCGCGCATCTTGACGGTGACGGGAATCTTCACCGCGCCGGTCATCGCCGCGACGATCTGCGCAGCGTGCTCCGGCTCGCGCATCAGGCTGCAGCCGGCGTTGTGCTTCGCAATCTTCGGCACCGGACATCCCATGTTGATGTCGACGATGTCGGCGCCCATGCCCTCGACGATTTGCGCCGCGGCCGCCATCTTCTCCGGGTCGCCGCCGAAAATCTGAATCGAGATCGGCCGCTCTTCCTCGGTGTACTCGGCGTATTCGAGCGTCCGGTCGACGCCACGCACGAGGCCTTCCGAGCTGACCATCTCTGTGACCACGAGACCGCACCCGCCGTGACGCTTCACGAGGCGGCGGAAGGCGGTGTCGGTCATGCCCGCCATTGGGGCAATCGCATAGGGCGACGGAAGATCGACTGAGCCGATTTTCATCAGTATGGCTTCACGTCCGCGGCATCCACCTCCACGCTGACGGCCTGGCCGATCAGATCGACCGACAGCACGAGGCGCGCCTTCGGCGCGTCCTTGCGCATCAGCCTTCCGATCACGCCCTTCAGCGGTCCGTGCACGACCTCGACCATCATGCCTTCGTGGATCAGCGGGCAGGGGTCGTACTGCAGCTCGCTGCCAACCAGCAGGCGGATGCTTTCGAGCTCGTACTCGGGGATCGGCGCCGGCTTCCCTTCGAAGGAGATGATGTTCACGACGCCGCTGCATTTCAGGATCGGCAGCGTGTCTTCGGGATTGAAGCGGGCGAAGCAGTAGCCGGGAAAGAGCGGCCAGTCGATCTTCTTCTTGCGATCCTTCCAGCGGCTCCAGCGGGTGATCGTTGGGAGGAAGGCCTCGAACCGTTTGCGCTCGAGCTGTTCGCGGACGACCTGCTCGTGCCGCGATCGCGTCCAGATCGCGAACCACTGCACCTCGCCTGAGAGCGGGGAGTGGGGAGTTCGGATTGGGGATTGATGGGGACCGGTCATCGGTGCGGTGCGCACCAGTCTGGAGTGATCGCCTTGCCCGTTCATAAGGATGTTTCTCACATCCTATCCTGCTTCACCAGTTCCCCAATCCCCCAATCACCAATACCCACTCACCCCAATCCGCAATCCCCAATCCCAACCCCCAACCTCTAATCCCCAACCCCGGAATTCTGCTGCTTCACGCCCTCTTCGAACGCCCTCCGGATGTCGGGATTCTTCCACTCGATGATCGCCTGGGCGCGCAGTTTCTGGATGTACTTCTGGAACTCCGCCTTGCGCTTGTCGGTGAACACGCGCTCGCTGATCTGCTCGCGCGCCTGCTCCAGCGACAGCACCTGTGTGGCGGTCATCGTCTCGAGTTTCAGCAGCTGGTAGCCGCGGGAGACGCGGACCGGCTCGCTGACGTCGCCGGGCTTCATCTTGTCGATCAACTTGCGCAGGTCGGGCGCGATGTCGTTGACACTCAACGGTCCAATCAACCCGCCGTTCGCCTTCGACGGCGAATCCGACAGCTCGCCCGCGACCCGGTCGAACGCTTCGCGGCCCGTCGTGACGCGCTTCCGGATGTCCTCCGCCTTGGCCAGCGCGGCTTCGTCGGCGCCGACGTTGATGCCCTTCGGATCGGTCGGCGTCGCGACGAGGATTTCGCGCAGCGTGACGGTGGGCGCGGTCGTGAACTCGTTCATGTGCGCCTCGTAGTACGCCTTGGCCTCGTCGTCGGTGACGCCGATCTTGCCCATCACCTCGTTCTGCTGCACGCGCTGCACGATCATCGAGCGCTCGAGATTCCGCCGCAGATCGGCCATCGTCATGTTCTCGGACTTGAGCGCGGCCTGAAACTGCTCCTCGGTCTCGATCTTGTTTTCCTTGCGGATGTTCTCGACGACGCTCTTGAACTGCTCGTCGCTCAGCTTGTAGCCGAGCTCCTTCCCGCGCTGGACGATCAGCATCTCGTCGACGGCGTCGACGATGATCTGGGGCGTGATTTCGTCGAGCGCCTTGCGCAGCTGTACGTTGTTCGGATCGCTCTTGAGATCGAGCGCCTGACCCTTCTGGCGGAGCGCCTGGACCTGGCGCTGCTCGAGATCGCTCTTGGTGAAGATCTCGCCGTTCACTTTCACGAGGATCTGCTCGATGATCTCCGCGCGAAGCGACCCGGCGACTGCGAGCGAGAGGACCGCGACGGCAACAGCCTTCATCTTCATGACGTTCCTGACCTCACAAGATCTTATCGTTGATCGACGAGCTCGCTCAACAACCCGCCGACGCGTTCGAAGACGCCGCCGGGCGCCCTCGGATCTTCCTTCGACGCACGCGTCATCTCGGCCTTGGTGAAGCCCGGCTTGACTTCGCCTTCCTTCGCACGCGCCGTCCACCAGCTCGGGGCCGGTGCCTTCTTGGGATTCGGGATTTGGGATTTGGGATTCGCGCGAGCCGCCATCACGCCGGCCGAGCCTGTCTTCGCCGAATCCCGGCTCCCGACGCCCGAATCCCGGTTCTGGTCCAGGTTCAGCTTGAGAGCCGCAGGCGGGACGAGCGTGAGGTCGCGCCGCTGCCGCACCAGCGACACGAGCCGCACGGGATCGACCTTCGCCTGCGGTCTGAACTTTATGACGACGATGCGGGCTTCCCGGTCGACGGTGTCGACGCCGAGCCGATCCGCCAGGATTCTGATCCGGCCGTAGTCCGCGAGATTGAGCACCGAGTCGGGCAGTGGACCATATCGATCCACCGCTTCCTCGAGCACCCGGTCGATCTCCTCCTCCCGGCGGGCGGCCGCAACCTTCCTGTAGAGCATGAGCCGCTGGTTCATGTCCGGCACGTAGGCGGCGTCGATCCGCAGGTCGACGCGCAGGTTCACGGTGGCGCGCACGTCGTCCTCGAGCTCTTCGCCCTTCAGCTCGCGCACCGTCTGCTCGAGCAACTTCATGTACATCTCGAAGCCGACCGTGTCGATCTGCCCGCTCTGCTCGCCGCCGAGCAGGTTGCCGGCGCCGCGGATTTCGAGATCCAGCGCCGCGACCCGGAACCCGCTGCCGAGATCGCTGAACTCCTTGATTGCGGCGAGCCGCTTTTTCGCCACCGGCGACAGGTTGTCTTCGGGCGGGATCAGCAGGTAGGCGTACGCCGCGCGATCCGAGCGGCCGACGCGGCCGCGCAGCTGATAGAGCTGCGACAGCCCGTAGCGGTCGGCGCGGTTGATGATGATGGTGTTGGCATTGGGGATGTCGAGGCCGTTCTCCACGATCGTCGTCGCGAGCAGCACGTCGAACTTCTTCGCGACGAAGTCGAGCATCGCCCGCTCCAGCGCTTCCTCCTCCATCTGGCCGTGGCCGACGACCACGCGCGCCTCCGGCACAAGACGCTGGACGAGATTGCCAATCGAGAAGATCGACTCGACACGGTTGTGCACGAAGAACACCTGGCCGCCGCGCGCCAGCTCGTTGCGGATGGCACGACCAATCACCTGCTGATCGAACTTCACGACGTTGGTCTGAATCGACAGGCGATCCTTGGGCGGCGTCTCGATGATCGACATGTCGCGGATGCCGACCAGCGACATGTTCAGCGTCCG
>DATFWL010000034.1:0-5997 GCA_035259385.1 Vicinamibacterales bacterium
CCGATACCGAGATGACGGCCCTCAGCGCGCAGACGGGCTTGCTTCGCGCGCAACTGGGCATAGCCTGCCAGCTCCAGGGCTGCGTCCATGTTGGCGGCGTAATCGCCCGAATCAAGCGTCAACCCGGTCGGTAAACGATGGGGCATAGCAGAACGGGGCACAAAGTTCGTCCTTCGCACTTCGACTGGATCGAGTGCGAGTTCCCGCGCGATCTCGTCCACCATTCGTTCAATCAGGAAGGAAGCTTCGGGATGGCCGGCGCCGCGGTAAGGCCCGGTCGGGGTGCGGTTGGTGTAGACGCCGATCACCTCGGTTTCGACGTTCGGAATATGATACGGGCCGGTCACGGAAACCCCGGTGTTGATTGCGGGCACGCCCGGACCCATGCCCAACGCATACGCTCCGATATCAGCGATCAGGCGAGTGCGGAGGCCGATGATTCGGCCGTCGCGTCGGGCTGCGAGTTCGGCGTATTGGATCTGATCGCGTCCATGTGTGGTCGCGAGAAAACTCTCGCCCCGCCCTTCTGCCCAGGCGCAGGGGCGGTGCGTGTGCATCGACAGGAGCGCGCAAATCACGTCCTCAGCGTAAAACCCGAGCTTGGCCCCAAACCCGCCACCGATATCGGGAGCGACGAGCCGCAACTTGTGAAGCGCCAGGCCGAGGCATTCGCCTAAGGATCGTGCGTGGGCGTGTGGCAGTTGACTCGATGTGTGGTGAGTCAGCACGCCATTTCTGGAATCGAAATCTGAAAGTACGGCCCGGCCTTCGAGCGGTGCAGCGGTGACGCGGTTGTTGGTGAAGCGTCGGTGCACTACCACTTCGGCTTCGGCGAAGGCGCGGCCAGTGTCGCCTGCGGTTCGGCGGTATCGATAAGCGATGTTGCTCGCCACCGCATCGTGAAGTCTGGGCGCGTCTTCCTTCATGGCCACCTCCTGGTCGGCGACGGCAGGCAGCTTCTCGTAAGTGACAGTGATCGCTGCCAACGCGTCCTCCGCTGCGTGCGCGGTTTCGGCCGCGACCGCCGCGATTGGTTCTCCTGCATACCGGACGCGATCTCGCGCCAAGATTGGATGCTGAGGCACCATATCCATGCCGGGAGCAACCCAGTCGCAGGGCAGGTCGCCGATTCCCGCCAGGTCATCGGCCGAGAGCACCGCTGCGACGCCCGGCAACGTGCGGGCGACGGTCGCGTCAATCGCTAGAATCCTGGCGGCGGCATGGGGCGAGCGCAGCACCTTGACGCGTAGAGCGTCGGAGGTCGCAATCAGGTCCGAAACGTAGCGGCCGGATCCTCGGAGGAGGCGCTCGTCTTCGAGGCGCGTTGCGGGGCGACCGATGCCGACGCTCCTACCGCTATCCGCGCCACCCGGAGTAGGCGAGCGCACGTGCCTGGATTGTCCGTCCATTAAAACCTTTCAGGTCGTTGCGTCTGACTGATTCCCGCACTATCAACGTTGGAGCAGGAACCAGAACGCAAGTCCGTGGGTAATTAAGAGCAATGGTACCCAAGATGGTCGGAATGAAATAGGCGGCTCTCATCTAACCCGGTCCGTGCCCGATTCCGGTAAAGATTACCCTGTAGAAAGGAGGCCCGCGGTGCCGCAACATTTAAACACCCAGACCAGGAGGATGTCAATTTTGCCGAATTCAGCTGCAGAGCGAAGTCGAACGAGACGACATGAGGATTCAATGGTGGTTTAATTCTAATCTGCCAGTGCGCGAGCAAGCTGAACGGCCGTGCTCCACTGCACGACCTGTTAGGCGCGTTTTGAAATGGGCAGGTATCCCCTTAGTGAAGTTTTCCTGCGCTACGCCTTCTTAGCAAACGCGATTGGCCACGTAACGAACATCAACCATAAACTATACATTACGATCATGAATCTATTTTGCCAGCCGATGAGTAAATTGGAATTCGATCTGTCAACGGGATGCACGATTCCTAAAACGATAGTAGATCCCGCAAACGAGATTAATCCCACCCAAACCAACACAGTTGTCTATCGCAGCTGCCCCCGTGATGCAGTCCAAGTCCGGCTGTGAGCTAAAGCAGAACTGTAAAGCGTAGCCGCAATTGGAAAAGTAACGATCACAATCACACCACATACGCCGTGAATATAGGAATCAAGGTTAGGTGGTGTGTAGGGATAAAAGATTCCGGCCCCAAAGAAAGCGACACTGATTGCCAGAAGCCACCATCGTTCGATCAGGCCCCTTCTGCTCCTCGAAAAGTCCGACGTCGATAGCAACGTGGCCAGCACTCCAACACCTAATGAGAAGAAAGCGAGTGACATAGCCCAACCGTAGCGGCCAACTTGATACTCGCTGATGAGGCGCTTTGAAGGATCAAACTCCGGTTCAATAAAGTGCAGGCCGGCCAGCAGGATGAAGAACAGCACCACTGCGGCTAAAGCCGTGCGTGCCCAATAACGTGGATTCATCACTCTTCGTCATCATCGAGCGCCTAAATGCCAGGTATTGAGCCGCACGCTCCTGCGCGTGGGCTCCATGCCCTTTTTCGGCGGCTGGTTACAGCCAGCGACGCACAGAAGCCTTATAGGCCAGGTAGTCCGACGGGAAGCGGGTCTCCAAGTATTGCTCCTCTCGCGGGATAACCACAAACGACATCAGTGCCGCCGCTGGAATGAGTGTGATCACCAAGCTGAGACTGTTTACCCAGAGTGCGAGTCCGAGCTGAAGAAGCGAAAAGGCGAGATAGATGGGGTTCCGGCTGAAGCGATACGGGCCTGTGCGGACAATCGTTGTCGTGGGCTGGTTGCCTGGAATAGGCGTTCCGGCCGCTCTGAATGTGCGAACTGCGTAAAGAAAGAGCGCAACGGCTGCCAGAGTGAGAAGAGCGCCGACTGGCGTCCCAATGAAACGCGGCACAATTTGCCCGGGCCAAAGCACATGACCTATGAACCCAAGTACGATCGCGCCTAGGTAGACGAGTGGAGGACGAACCAGCCCGAGGTTCGCGACCTCCGGCACAGGAGTTCCCGGACCGTTGCTTCTGAGAGAATTGCCGTCCACACGAGTTCCCCGCGCGCCGCCCAACGGTTGAGTTGACGCTGCGGCGCGAATCAAAGCACACACCGCCGCACCAAGCAAGTTGAGAAACGCGCTCCTGCCGCTCGCGTCCAACGATTCATTGGGCGCCTTATAATGAGACGACTCATCGTGGAATCGCGGAAAGGACCTTCGCGATCGCATCTTCCAGTGTTCCCTGACCGTTGAGGTATGGAATCCAGTGTTTCTGAATCGGCTCTCGATACCTCGTGAAAACGGTTTCGGACATAGGAGCGTACTGCGTGGCGCCGCGCTCGGTGAGGAGTCGGCGCGTCAGTTCGCCTGATGTTGTGAACAGAATCGCGTGCCACAGATCCCGCGGCGCGTCGAGGCCCTGTTGATTCTGTGCGGCGGAGATTGCGGCGGCCAACGTTTCCCTGGTCGGACCAACGACGGCGTGGGCGCTTTCGTGCAAGAGCATTTCAAGAGCGCGCAGACCTTGATAACCGGAATCACGGCTGGACATCGTAGTGATCAGGCCGCCAGTTTTCCCCGTCATCGTGTAGGCGCCATATGGCCCAGCATATGGTGAAACGTAAACGAGAACGCGCTTCGGCCATACGGTTCGGTACACAGCCTCGTGTGCGCGAATCAGATCTTCACCGGCTTCACGAAGCATGGCCGCTGCGTAGGCAATGAAGAATTGGTTCGCCTTGTGGTCCGCCTCCCACCAATGTGCGTGATAGACTGGGGCTGCGCGTTTTAGGGCGTCCGCGAGTGGCGCGTCAATGATCGGCTGCGTGGCATCGTCCGGAATCTGTGTCAGGCCGTCATTAGTGATGAGCATCGGCCTGGCGAATGTCAGGTCGCCCTGTCCGCCAGCGGTGCGATACGCCGTCACGGCTTCGTTCCAAGCTGCCTGCTCTTCTACCGATGGTGTGCCGAGATCGCGCGGCTTCGGACGCATCGCATCGGCGATCAGAGTCTGATGAAGACTCATCCAGAAGCTGTTGTTCAGTTCCCAGGGGGAACGCGCACGACCTCTGCCGCGTTCGCATTAACAGCAAACAGCAGAAGCACTGACATGGTTAGGCTACGCATCGTGTAATCACCTGCGTCGAGCCGCTTCCCTGGAGCTTTCTGCTGCTCCTCGCGGCGATGACCAAATCCGTCGTGGGCCTGAGCTCGAATTGCATGGTCAGGTTGTATCGCGGTCTAACGAAACAAGATCAGCCGCGGAGGCCGACGGCCGTAGCGCGTCGGCTGGAGCGAAGGGTTAGCCAGCCTCACGTCGAAGACGCGCCCGACCTGGGTAGCCATGCGCCGCGTCCCATAGGAGGTCGGCTTCCGGAAAACTTTGTTGCGGTCGACTGTAGGCGACGACGCACACCGGCGGCCATTTCCACTGTTGATGCACCACGCCCTCAGGCTCCGTCGAGAACTGGATGGTGCCGCGCGTACCGAGTACCGAGATTTTCCGTAGGGAGTTGCATACGGCTTCGGGGTCGACGGTCCCTGCGTCGTCGCAAGCGCGCGCAAAGACAAGAACGCTGTCGTATCCTTCGTACGCGACAAAGGTCGGTTCACGCCCAAACCGGCCCTTGAACTGCTTCGATATGCGTCGCCCTTCCTCCGTGGGATGATCCGACCGCATATACGAGAGGAATGGCACTGGCATCGCGTCTGTGTCTGCGCCGCCCCATCGGTCCTGGCACGCGACGCGCCCCGCAGGATCTCCCAGGAAGCATGCGGGCGGCCGTAGCCCATGTTTGCGGGCTTCGCGTGCGAGCGAGACAAACGGTTCGGGGTAGGCCGCGAGCATTAGCAAGATGTCCGGGGCAGGATGCTCGGACCGCATACGTTGCACTTGCCGTATACACGCCGCCACATCGGTCGATCCGGCAGTCACTGGCAGCCGCGTGAACCGAATTCCCAGGTTGTGGAGTCGAGCCTCAATGACTCGTGCGCCCCTGTTCCAATAAGGATTGTCCTCCTGGAGTGCGACGACATGCTGGAAGCCGTGGGACACCAGGCAATCTGCATAGACGGACCATCCGTACGATTGCGGCGGTGCAAGGCGGAATACCGCACTCAGCCGCCGAGCCGTTACGCTGTCCATCGTGGCGGACGCGCAGAGGAACGGAAGACTTGAGCGCTGTATCGACTCCACGATGGCATCGGCGACGATGCTGTGGAACTCACCGGCAAAAACATGGACACCTACTCCAAGCAGCTTTTCTACCGCGGCCAAGCCGACCTGAGGTCTGCCCTGGGTGTCTTCGAACAGGAGTGTCAACGGTTTGCCCAGCACTCCGCCGGTGCCGTTGATTTGCTCCACGGCGAGTGTCATACCGTCCTTGAGATCGTGGCCCGCCCACCATAGTCCGGGCAACGTCAGCGGCCCGAGTCCACCTATACGGATGGATCCTTCGTTCAATTTCCGCGCTCTCCCCTGGTCCTAGGATGGCTAACCATTGAGTGAACAGATCTCGTATATTGATGTCTCATTTTGTGCGCGTACCCTCTGCAGTTACTTGGCCACCCCAGAAGGACCTCGTTGATAATCGTGGCCATCGTTACACTTGCCTTACGGCGTAGAGCTGCCACTTATCGGACAAGCCCTTGAGCCTGTGTGTCCGGCTATCGCTGAAGGTGATACCCGAGCCGGCTACAAGATCCTTTACGGTACGCGAGACGAGTACTTCGTTCGCCTGCGCAAGCGCACCGACGCGCGCGGCGATGTGGACGGTGATACCGGCCAAGTCATCGGCCACGAGCTCGCATTCCCCAGTGTGTATACCGACACGAATCGGAAAGTCGGTAGCTAACGCCGCGCGCACCGCGCTGACGCCACAACGGATCGCGCGTGCCGGCCCATCGAACGCGGCGAGAAAACCGTCGCCGAGTGTCTTGATTTCTTGGCCACGGAAGCGCTTGAGCTCGCGCCGCATCGTGAGGTCGTGGGTGGCGAGCAGGTCGCGCCACGCC
>DATFWL010000035.1:0-18243 GCA_035259385.1 Vicinamibacterales bacterium
TGGCGGATCTCGGCAACTACGTGACGGGTCGCTCGGGCATGCAGCGGCTGAACGTGCCCGAAGAGCCGTACGGGCACGCGCTGCGTGACGCCACGGCGCGCCGGGTTGACTGCGGTCCGCTCGCCGGACTGGTCGAGCGACGCGCGCGGGAAGGGCTCGAGGCATTCGCCGATTCGTGGTTCGGGGATCGGAATCCCGTGCGCGCATCAGAGCAGCGGTTCGTCGAGCAGTGGAAGTCGATGGTCAGCGAGGGCGCCGCCCTCACGGATCTGGTCGATGAGACGCACACGCTGTCTCAGGCCGTGAACACCTGGGCGGCGATCGGCGCGCGATCCGGTGAGCTGCGGCTGCCGGTTCTCGATCAGTCGCCGTTCAAGGCGATCGCCTCGACCAGCCTGTGCGAGGAGCTCAGGCCGGACCTGTCGCCGGTGATTCGCCAGATCGCGGCGCAGCGCGACAACCTGAGCGGCACGCTGCTCGTGGCCAGCGTCGAACCGTTCGGGCCGCTGCTCGAGAAAGGCGAGAAGGGCCTCGTGCTCGGCGACGGCGTCGCCAGGCTCAAGGCGTCGTTCGACGATCTCCAATCGCACGACTTCCGGACGGCGCTGCCGAGCACCGAGGGCGACATGACGCTGCCGCAGCGTCCGACGTGGCGGCCCGAAGCGATCGATCACGCAGTCGCGCTCTACGAGTCGTTCGACAAATACCGGAGCGGAGCCTTCCCGCACCTTCAGCCCACGTACCGGCATCCGGTGGTCACGGCGCTCGAAGAGGATGTCGCGGCGGGCCTTGCCGCACGGCTCGCCTTCGACGTCACCGAAGGCGAACCGTTGCCGGCCGAGCCGGCCGCGCTGTCGGCTGCCATTGCGCAGCTCGGTGCGCGACTGGCCAAGATCGGCCGGATCCTGCCATTTCTCGAGAGCGGCGACGACACGTTTGCCGGCGACCTCGAGCGCGCGCTCAACCAGGAGGCGACCGACGCGCTGCAGCGTCTCGAGCGCGAGGCCGCCGCGCGCCATCCCTACATCTTCGCGCGGCAGACCGACGCGGTAGTTGCCGCGTTATCCGACGCGCAGAGCGGCGCGCCGTCGCCGGCCGACGTCAGCAAACGGTGGGCCGGCTTCGTCGACGAGCAGCGCGAAAGCCTTCGCCGTTACGCACTGGAGGCCGAGCCGCTGGTCCGCTTCCTGTCGGCGACGCACGGCGTCACGACCCTCACCCGCCGCTGGTCGGGCATCGTCGACGACGTGACGACGTTCGATCAGAAGATCGCCGGGAACGGCCTCGGCACGCTCGACGCGTTCTTGCGTGACAGCCTGCCGCTGGTCGTCCCCAGCCATGACTGCGGCGCCGGTGCAGGCCTCGGACCGGTCCGCGCCGGCGGCAGCTTCCTGATCGGCGTGCGCAACGACCTGCTCGACGATGTCACCAAGCACTGCCGCGAGCTCGCGCGCACAGGCATCCAGGCTCGTTACGCGGCGATCGCGCAGTCGTTCAACACGCTGCTGGCATCGCGATTCCCGTTCACGCAAAGTCTCGACGGCATGCGCGATTCCGCGCCCGCGGACATCCTGGAGTTCCTGCGCGTGTACGACCGCCAGGACGGCCGATCGCTGGCGGCGCAGCTGCAGGCGCGCTCGTGCGGCGAGGAGCCGGCCAGATTCCTGCGGCGCGTCGACGCGCTCTATCCGCTGTTTGCGCCGGCGCGCGAGCTGCCTGGCGGCGCCGTTGCGCTCGACGTCGTCCCCGAATTCCGCGTCAACCGCGATCGTGAGATCGGCGGTTCGGAGATTGCGCAATGGTCGATGGACATCGGCCGGCAGACGATCCACGACGGCGACCCGGCGAAGCCGGTGAAGTGGGTGCAGGGTGATCCGGTGCAGCTCACGATGCGCTTCGCGAAGGACTCGCCCGAGAAACCGATCGCGATCTCGTCGGCATGGCGGCGCCTCGTCGAACCGCGAACGGTGCGGATGGAGTTCCAGGGCGCGTGGTCGCTGCTGGCGCTCCTCCGCGCCGGGCATCCGGCGGCAGCCGACTTGATCACCGCGGCGGACGCCGCGCCGAACACGCTGCGCTTCGACATCCCGGTCGAGCGCGATCCGGAGCGGCGGCCGGTCGTGGCGGCATCGCAGCCGCCGCCGGAGGCGTTCCGCGTCTACGTCCGCGTTCGACTCTTCCAGCCAGGCAAGCAGGATCCGATCGCCGCAGACGAATTCCCCGTGCAGGCGCCCGCGACCGTTTCGTGTCCGGGCTCGTAGCGAGGCGACCATGACAGTCATCGACAGCGCGTTTCGATTCGATGCCGACGCCGTCCTCATCCCGATTTCGGCCGACGAGCCCACCGGCGGGCCACTCCGGTACGAAGGCACCTACGACATGATCGCCGCGCTGCGGCGTGAGGACGATCCCGCGCTCGAACAGGGCGTGTGGAAGACCGAGCTGAAGAAAGCCGACTGGCCGGGTGTGGCGGAGGCGTGTCTCGCGGCGATCGAGACGAAGTCGAAGGACGTGCAGATCGCCGCCTGGCTGCTCGAAGCGTGGATTCACATGCACGGGTTCGCCGGATTGCGCGAGGGGCTGCACCTGATCGCGGAGCTCTGCGACACCTACTGGGACAGCCTCCATCCGGAGATCATCGACGGCGATCTCGACTACCGGCTGTCGCCGCTCTACTGGATCGACGAGAAGCTGTCGATTGCGGCGCGGCTGACGCCGATCGTGCGCCCCGAAACCGGCGAGCTCGACGCCTACTCGCTCGCCGACTGGGAGCTCGCGTGCCGCCGTCCGGCGCGGCCGCGCCAGCCGCCGCCACCCGACGCCCTGACCGAGGCCCGCTTCCAGAAGAGCGTGGCCGCGACGCCGACGGGGTGGCTCATGGCGCTGGCGGCCGACGCGCGCGGCGCGTTGCGCTCGCTCGACGAGCTGGTGGAGGTGTTGAAGGCGCATTGCGGCGCCAGGGCGCCGGCGCTCGCCAAGATGCGCGAGGCGATCGCCTCGGCGGCGCACGTCGTGTCGAACGCGCTCGAGAGCCGCGGCCTGCCGGCGCGATCGGCGCCGGAGCCTCCGGGCGCCGACGAGACCGACGCCGTGGCGCCGGTCGTCCTCGACGACGATCGCGGAGAGGGCGGCGATCTCGCGCCGCCGATCCAGACGCGTGCCGAGGCCTACCGGCGGCTCGCCGAAGCGGCCGACTTCCTCTCGCGCACGGAGCCGCACAGCCCGGTGCCGTTTCTGGTCAGGCGGGCGATCGGCTGGGGCGGGTTGACGCTCGAACAACTGCTGCCGGAGCTCGTCCGCGACTCGGCGCAGCTGGGAGAGATTTTCCGGATGCTGCAGCTTGGCGAGAAGCCGTAGCAGCCAGGTGACGGATAGATCGACGGGATCGAGCCCAGGGTTCTGACCGCAGTGGTCAACAGAAACAGGAGCGCATATGCCTGAGAGTCTGCAGCACAAACTCGATCGGGTACGGCCTCCGCGCGTGCAGATCACGTACGACGTGGAGCTGGGTGGGGCCTTCCAGAAGAAGGAGCTGCCGTTTGTCGTCGGCATCCTCGCGGATCTCAGCGGCAAACCGACGGACGCACCGCCGCCGTTGAAGGAGCGGAAGTTCGTCGAGATCGATCGCGACAACTTCAACGACGTGCTGGCGTCGATCTCGCCTCGACTCGCCCTGCAGGTCGCCAACAAGCTGTCGAAAAGCGGCGGCAACCAGAACGTCGAGCTGAACTTCCGGCACATCGACGACTTCGGGCCGCTGAACATGATCCAGCAGGTCGAGTCGCTCAGGAAGCTGTACGAGATCCGCCAGCGGCTGTCCGATCTGCTCACCAAACTAGACGGCAACGAGAAGCTCGACGCGCTGCTCACGCAGGTCGGGCGCGATCCCGAGGGCCTCAAGAAAGTGAAGGCCGCGATCGGTGATGGAGGTGCCCGATGAGTCCCGAGAACGATGCGACCAAGCCGGACGCTCCGAAGCCGGAGGCGACCCAGGAAGTCACCGTCGAGCGGCTCCTGACCGAAGGCAAGATGGTGCGCGACGACTCGCAGCTCGTGCACGCGCGCAGCCTGGTCAACGAGTTTGCGACCCAGGCCCTCGACGAGGGCATGACCGTCAGCGACGACGTGGTCGCGGCGATCAAGACGCGCATCGCGCAGATCGATCAGCTGATCAGCGATCAGATGAACACGATCCTGCATCACCCCGAATTCCAGCAGCTCGAAGCGTCGTGGCGCGGTCTGTCGTATCTCGTGCACAACAGCGAGACCGGCACCCGCCTCAAGCTCCGGCTCCTGAACGCGACCAAGAAGGAGCTGCTGACCGATCTCGAGAAAGCAACCGAGTTCGATCAGAGCGTGCTGTTCAAGAAGATCTACGAGGAGGAGTACGGCACGTTCGGCGGCAACCCGTACAGCTGCCTGGTCGGCGACTACGAGTTCGGGCGGCATCCGCAGGACGTGAAGATGCTCGAGATGCTCTCGGGTGTGGCCGCCGCGGCGCACGCGCCGTTCATCTCGTCGGCGAGCCCGAAGCTCTTCGACATGGACAGCTTCACCGATCTCGCCGTCCCGCGCGATCTCGCCAAGGGCTTCGAGTCGACCGAGCTCGTCAAGTGGCGCTCGTTCCGCGACACCGAGGACTCGCGTTATGTCACGCTGACGCTGCCGCGCGTGCTGATGCGCCTGCCCTATGGCGCGAAGACCGTCCCGGTGGACGGCATGGCGTTCGAAGAGGACACCACCGGCACCGATCACTCGAAGTATTTGTGGGGCAACTCCGCCTACGCGCTGACCCAGCGGATCACCAACGCCTTCGCGCTGTACGGCTGGACCGCGGCGATCCGCGGACCCGAGGGCGGCGGCGTCGTCGAGGGACTGCCGGCGCACACCTTCAAGACCGAGGCGGGAGACATCGCGCTCAAGTGCCCGAGCGAGACGTCGATCACCGACCGCCGCGAGAAGGAGCTGAGCGATCTCGGGTTCGTCACCCTGTGCCACTGCAAGGGCACCGACTACGCCGCGTTCTTCGGCGGTCAGACCACGAACAAGCCGAAGCTGTACAACACCGATTCGGCGAACGCCAACTCGCGCATCTCGAGCAACCTGCCGTATGTGCTCGCGGCGTCGCGCTTCGCGCACTACTTCAAGGCGATGATGCGCGACAAGATCGGCAGCTTCATGACCCGCGACAACGTCGCGTCGTACCTGAACACGTGGATTGCCGACTACGTGCTGCTCGATGACAACGCGCCGCAGGCGGTGAAGGCGAAGTACCCGCTGCGCGAGGCGCGCGTCGACGTCTTCGACGTGCCGGGCAAGCCGGGCTGCTACCGCGCGGTCGCATTCCTGCGCCCGCACTTCCAGCTCGAGGAGCTGACCGTGTCGATGCGCCTGGTCGCCGAGCTGCCGCAGCCGGTGGGCGTCTGAGGGCGTCGACCGCGGAATGACGAGTGAAGAATTCGCGGCGCGCGCCGCGAATTCCCGTTTCTGACTCAAGAGGAGACGATCATGGATGCGATTTTCCTGGACATTCCCGACATCAAAGGACAGAGCACGATCAAGGGCTTCGAAGACAAGATCGAGGTGCTGAGCGCCAGCCACGGTGTGGCGATGCAGATCACGGCGAGCCCGAGCGCTACGGAGCGCACCTCCGGCAAGCCGAACCACCAGGATCTGACGGTCAGCAAGTACGTGGACCTGTCGACGTGCCCGATGATCGCGGCTTGCAACGCCGGCACCAACCTCAAGACGGTGACGATGACCATCGGCCGCAACGACTCGGGGACGATCCTGCCGTACCTGGTGTTCACGATGGACAACACCATCGTCTCCTCGGTGTCGGTGTCGAGCGGCGGCGGCGATCGGCCGACCGAGACGGTCACGCTGAACTACTCGAAGATCAAGTGGGACTACACCGAGCAGCAGGTCGGCACCGGCAAGAAGGGCAACAACGGCGCGATATGGGATCTCGCGACGAATCAACCGTCATAGGCGTCGAAGGGCCGAAGAGGGGGCCGCGCTCGCGGGCGCCCCTCTTCAACCGCCTTCAGGACGACGAACCGAAGCACCGGGAGGAGGCGCACCCGCAGCGCGTGCTCACCCGCGATCGGATTCTCGAGTCCGTTCGCGGTGAGCTGTCGCGGCTGCTCAATACCCGCTGCTCCGACACGCTCGAGGGGTTGCAGGGGCAGGAGCGGACGGTCGCCAACTACGGACTGCCCGACTTCTTCACGCTGAGTCCGACCAACGACACCGACCGGCAGCGGCTCGCGCGGCTGATCGTCGAGGCGGTCCGCGCCTACGAGCCGCGGCTGCGCAACCCGCTGGTCGAGGTGACGCCTGACACCGCGAACGGGCGTGCCCTTCGCGTGACGCTCACCGGGACGCTCGTCGTGGAGCAGCTCACCGAACCGGTCTCGTTTCCGCTGGTGATCGCGGAGCGCGGCGGGGCGATCCGTCAGGCGTGAGCATGGACGAGCGCCAGGAGTTCCTCCGCTATTACCTCGACGAGCTCTCGTATCTGCGCCGCCAGGGGCGCGAGTTCGCGCATCTCTATCCGAAGATTGCCGCGCGCCTCGAGCTCGCCAACGGCGTCAGCACCGATCCGCACGTCGAGCGTCTGATCGAGTCGTTCGCGTTTCTCACCGCGCGGCTCGAGCGGCGTCTCGACTCGGAGCTGCCGGAGATCAGCGGCAGCATGCTCGGCATCCTCTACCCGAATCTCGTCAACCCGGTGCCGCCGCTGTCGATCGCGCGGTTCGAAGTCGATCCGGCGCAGGGCAAGGCGACATCGGGAAGGGTGCTGCCCAGGCACACACGGCTGTTCGCGCAGACGCGCGAGGGGCACGTGTGCCGGTTCCGCACCGCCTACCCGGTGGAGCTGTGGCCGGTGGAGGTCGTCGACGCGGGGCTCTTCCCGCGGTCGGCTTTCAAGGGCCTCGACTCGCGGCCGGACATCGCCTCGGTGCTCCGGCTGCGGCTCGAGCCACTCGGGACGTCGTTCGCCGAGCTCGAGCTGAAACGGCTGCGGTTTCACCTGCAGGGTGACGCGACGGTGGTCAGCGCGCTCTACGATCTGCTCGGGCATTCGCTGGCCGGCGTCGCGATGGTCCCCGACGAAAGCTCCCTGCCGGTGATGCTGCCGGACACCGCGGTCTCGCCCGTCGGCTTCGACGCCGACGACGAGGTGATTCCGGCGGGGCGGCATTCGCATCCCGGCTACCGGCTGCTGCAGGAGTACCTGCAGTTTCCGGCAAAGTATCACTTCTTCGATCTCGACGGCCTCGATCGCTGCCGTGCGACCGAGCGCCTCGATCTCCTGTTCCTGTTCCGCGGCACGCCGCCGGGCCGCCTGGCGATCGACCGCGACACGGTGCTCCTCGGCTGCACGCCGATTCAGAATCTCTTCTTCAAGACCACGGAGCCGATCCGGATCGATCACCGGCAGGCGGAGTACCGCCTGGTGGCCGATCACCGGCGCGAGGTAATCACCGAGGTCCATTCGATTCAGTCGGTGTCGGCGGCGTCGGATCCGCAGAAGCCGACGCTCGAGATTCAGCCTTTCTTCTCGTTCAGGCACGCCTCGCTCGACGAGCCGGCGACGAGCTTCTGGCACGCGCGGCGGGCCGCCACCGGCCGCGCCGATCTCGTGGGCACCGACGTGTGGCTCAGTTTCGTCGATCTGAGCTTCCGCCCGAACGAGCCGCCGGTGCAGGTGGTCTACGCGCACACGCTCTGCACCAACCGCGAGCTCGCGGTGCAGATTCCGGGCGGCGCCGAGCTGCAAGTCGAGGATTCGGCGCCGCTCAGCCGGATCACCTGTCTCACGCGGCCCACCGACACGGCGTATCCCGCGCTCGGCGGCGAGACGCTGTGGAAGCTGGTGTCGAACCTGTCGCTGAACCATCTGTCGCTGTCGAACGGCGAGCAGAGCCTCGCCGCGCTGCGCGAGATCCTGCGGCTCTACAACTTCTCGGGCAGCCCGTTCATCACGCGCCAGATCGAAGGCATCCGCGAGATGCGCGCGCGGCCGGTGGCGGGACGGATCGGATCAGAGGCGTGGCGCGGCTTCTGCCGCGGCACCGAAGTCGCGCTGGTGTTCGACGAGTCGCAGTTCGTCGGCGCGAGCCCGGTACTGTTCGCGTCGGTGCTGCATCACTTCTTTGGCCTGCACGCGGCGATCAACTCGTTCACGCAAGTGGTGATGAAGAGCCTGCAGCGCGAGCAGGAATGGAAGCGCTGGCCGCCGCTCGCCGGATCGCAGCCTGTTTTCTAGAACACTGTCATGGCGCCGTTCCCACATCATCCCCGCGACGAAGCCGGCGGCGAACGCCAGAAGCAGCGCCAGCACGCACGCGGCGATCGTCGCCCACCACTGCCGCGTGTCGAATGAGAACTCGTGGACCACGACGCGCGCCTACGGCACGTTGACCGTGAACTGGCCCGGCGACGTGATCTGGATGACGCCGCCCCAGTTGCAGATCAGTCTCGAGGAATCGTTCAGGGCCGGCATGTTGCCGATGAGGACCGTCGGCGCCCCGACGATCCACGGCGCCGTGGTCACCGGGACGCACGGCATCGGTGTCAGGACGCCGAGTGCGGCGGCGGTGGCGCTGGCGACCGTCGGATTCGCGAGCGAGCTGCACATGCCGAACGGCGGCACGTTGACGATCGGCTGATGATCCATGATCGTCGCCGCCGGACTGCCGGTGAGCGCGCCGTTGGTGGGCAGCACGTTCAGCGCAGACGGCGCAGCGCCGAAGCTGCACTGCATCATCGCGCCGGCGCAGATCTGCATGCCCATGCGGGTCGCCTCAACGTTTCTGGGCCGCCGGCTTCGGATCGGCGACCACCACGCCCTTCTCGTAGCGAATCCGTTCCGTCACCTTCCCCTGCTCGTCGTAGCGAACGGTCTCGCCGTGCAGCCGGTTGTTGCGGTACTGCGACGTCTCGCGGACGCGGCCGTCGGGACGATATTCGTGCCACGGTCCCTCGAGGGCGCCATTGGCGTAGGTGGCCTTTCGCACGATGCGCCCGTCCTCGTCGAGGAAGATCGCCTCGCCATCGAGCTGCCCACCCTTGTAGTTGAGGCGCATCCGCGGTGCGCCCGCCTCGTACATCGTCGTGGCGCCGTGCAGCACCGCCGCGTGAAAGGTCGATTCCCGCGCCACCGATCCACCGGGACCGAAGAACCTGGCCGGGCCTTCGAGCTGTCCGTTCTCGAAGGTCGCCTGCATGATCGGCGTGCCGTCCGGATTGCGCTCCACGTACGCGCCGTGCAGGCGGCCGTCCTTCATGTGGTACGCCGCCCGCACCGCGCCGTTCTCGTAGGTGTCGATCCGCTCGGTCGGGCTGCTCTCAGCCATCAGTTGATCTTCACGAGCGCACCCTTGAGCACGAGGATCGCGCCGGCCTCGACGTTGGCAGTCGCGCCCGACTTGATCTTCAGCGCCGCGCCGCCCTCCTGCTCGAGGTTGACGCCCGCCTTGATCGTCATGTTCTGGCTCGACTCGGTCGTCATCGCGCCGGTCGACTTCTGGGTCAACGCGCCGGTCGCGGTCAGGTTGACGTCGCTGGCCCCCTCGATCTTCACCGCGCCGGTGACTTTCAGGGTGAGTTCGCCGGTGACCTCGACGGTCAGCTTGCCGCCGACTTTCACGGCCAGATCGCTGGTGATGTCGTAGGTCAGCTTGGCCTTGTTCTCGTGCGTCTCGTCGGCGGCAACGCTGACGGTCCGCTTGCCCTGCTTGACGGTCAACGTGTCGTCGGTCTCTTCGATCGTGACGGTCCGGTTCTTCTTGATCGTCGACGTCTGGTCGTTGAGCACGACGACGTTCATGTCCTTCTGCGCGTGGACGTAAAGGTTCTCTTCGCCCTTCTTGTCCTCGAAGCAGATCTCGTTCGATCCGCCGCTGCCCTTCGAGCTGTCGGTCTTGATCAACGTCCGTGTCTGGTTGTCGGGCAGCGCATAGGGAACGGTCTGCTTGGCGTTGTAGACCGAGCCGGTGACGATCGGCCGATCCGGATCGCCTTCGAGGAACGACACGACGACTTCCTGGCCGATGCGCGGCAGGCAGAAGGCGCCGAACTGCTTGCCGGCCCACGCCTGCGAGACACGTACCCAGCAGGAGCTCGTCTCGTCGGCGGCCGCCGACTGATCCCAGTGGAACTTCAGTCGCACGCGCCCGTACTGGTCGGTGGTGATCTCTTCGCCCGACTTGCCGACCACGGTCGCCGTCTGGCAGCTGTGAATACGCGGCTCGGGCGTGATCCGCGGCGGACGGAACGGCGTATCGGCGGGAAAGGCCTCGAACTGGTTGGTATAGGAGTCCTGGCTCGCCTCATGGACGACGCGGCACACGACGTACTTCGTGTTGGCGCTGTCGCGCGGATGATCGTCGAGCGTGAGCTCGTGGCCGGGCCGAACGGAGGCATTGCTCGTCGATCCGTGCAGGAGCAGCCGCGGCAGCTCGAGCTCCTCGACGCGCCGCGTCGCCCGCGCCTCGATCGCGCTCTTGGTCAGCAGTCCGGCGGGGTAGTCGTAGACCGTCAGCGCCGACGTCTGTCCGCTCGCGGTGCCGAGCAGATCGGTCGTCGGGGTCTCGAAGTTGTAGTCGTCGAGCTTGCACTGGTCCGACGTCACCTGCGCTTCGATTGCGCACTCGGGCAGCGCGTCGCTGCGCTGCGCGCTCATCTCCGTCGCGGCGATCTTGAGCTGCGTCGGTCCGGCGGTGTAGCTCGACGCGTCGTCGGCCAGGACCAGCGTGTGCGCGGAGTCGGTGTGCGTGAAGTAGTACGAGATGCCTTCGGCCTCCATCAGCCGCGACACGAAGTCGAACGCGGTCTCGCGATACTGCACGCAATACTCGCGCGCGGCATACGTGCCGGTGAGCGCGTCGTTCAGGTCGGTGACGCCGTGCTCCTGCAGCACCTGCTTGACGATGTCGGGGACGCCCTTGTTCTGGAAGATGCGCGAGTCGCGCGTCTTCGTCAGCAGCCACATCCGCGGGTAGAGATCGGCGAAGTAGGTCGTGAAGCGCAGCGTCGTGCCGGCCTGCCGGAACCGCCCGACGATCCCGTGGAGGTACTGCTTCGTGCCGTCGGGCATGCCGATCGACACCGCGGCGTCCTTGCCGACCACCGAGTCGAAGGCGAGCGACGCGTTCTCGGCGACCATCCGGACGCGGAACGTGAACAGCCCCGAGATGCGCTCGTCGGCGTCCATGGTCTCGACCAGCAGCGCGTCGCCGCCAAGCGACGGGATCGCGATCTGCACCGGATACCGGCTGGCGGTGTAGCCGATGACGCTCATGCCGGGCCCAGCCTGCGGCGTACGGGCGGGTCGAGTCGTACTCGGACCTGATCGTCGGGCCGCTCAGCGTCCCTGGTGTGCAGCCAGCCGGTCCACCCGATCCGCGACTGACCGAGCCGCGCCTGCGACAGATCCTCGGGACGCAGCAGCAGCTGGATGCGCACCTTGAGATCGGCGCCGGCGTAGAAGCGGACGATTTCCGCGAGCGCTCCGTGCGCCGCGCCTTCCGGCAGGAAGTCGCCGAACTGCCGCGCGGTGAGCGGACCGATGCGCAGCAGCACGCCCGCGTCCTGAATCCACACCCGCGTGCCGACGACCGCGTTCTGGCCGATCGCGTTGTTGCGGCCGGCGACGCCGACGTGGGTGCACTGATCCGGGTCGAGCGCGTACCAGTCGCCGGCGAACTGGCAGACCTCGAAGGGCACAGCGAAGTAGTCGGTCAGCACCACGGCGAGGCCGGCGGCCGATCGCGGCACGGCGGCCAGCAGCCCCGCGTAGCGCAGTGTCGCGGACGGCGCCTCGAGCTGCGACGCCAGCGAGGGCAGACCGAGGCCGATCAGCGACAGCACGTAGCGCGCGGCCGGCGTGCGATCGGGGGACACCGACACCAGCGCGAGCCGGTGCACCTTGTGAATGCGGTAGAGGAGCGACACGAGGCGGTGATGAAAGATGTCGAGGAACGCGGCCAGCGCCGTGTCCTGGTGCTTCAGCCGATCGAGGATGTCTTCGGTGAACGACGTCGGCAGCGGGCCGTCCGGGCCGCCGGTGCCGAACATCGCGATCGTCATCTCGGGCACGCCGCCGGGCGCCGGCCGCTGGAGGCCGCGGATTTCGCTCGGCGCGAATCCGAGGTCGAACGAAGTGCGGAAGCGGACGACGTCGGCGTACGGCGGCGCGTCGGACGGTCGCGCGGCGCCCTGGGCGCGGATCTCGAGCAGCCGGACGGCCTGCAGGAAGTCGAACGCGGACGGCTCGGTGAACAGCCACTCGTCCACGCTGCGCTCGCCACGCCACCCGAATGCCGACACTGAGTGCTCCTTCGAGAGCCGCATTATATGCCGTCGGCAATGCGTGCTTTCGCGGTCCCGGTAGTGCTAGCATCGGCGGTGGCATGACGCCCGTCACCGCGAACGGATCGTCGCGGCTCTATCCCAATCGCAATCCTTCCGCGAACATCAAAGTCAATCGCGACGAGATCGCGACGCTGCAGCCCTTCTTTGGCCAGTACCGCCTGAGCAGCCCGCGTTCGCACGGCCAGACCCTTCCGAACGCGCGGTTCGTGTTCATCACCAGCGCCGAGGGCGAGATCCGGATGCATCCGCGCTATCGCCATCCGGTGCTCGCGGACGGGCACGCGGTGCGCTACGCCGGCGAGGCGCAGTTCCGCCACGGCCAGCTGGAGTGGTGGAGCAACGCGTCCGGCAACTATCGCCCGGACGCGCAGCACGCCACGCAGGCCGGACTGCCGATGGAGAGCTTTTTCACGCACGAGCAGGTGCGCTCGGGCGTTCAATCGCTGAAGACGATCAGATCGCTGTCGCCGGACGCTCCCGCGCGGCCTCGTTGAGAAAAACTCGGAGGCCCGTCCTCACGTCCGCGACGGTGCGGCGGTCGACGGTGTGAACGCGGCCGCGCGCGCGCCCATCCGCTCGGCCTCCGCTTCCAGGGCATGATCCTGGACGACGGCGAGACCTGAGCCCTGCGGATTGCGGACACGTCCCGCGCGCTGCTGGACGACGTGCGTGAGCTCGTGGCCGAGCAGCTGATGCCCGCGCGGCGTGTCGGGCGAGTAATGACCGGGCGCGAAGTAGATGTTCGAGCCGAGCGTGAACGCGATCGCGCCGATCGCATGCGCCTGCGGACCCGAGTGAATCCGGACGTCGGAGAAGTCCTCGCCGAAGAGCGCTTCCATCTTGCGCTGCACGTTCGCCGGCATCGGCCGTCCCGCGCTGCTGGCGAGATTGAGCGCCGACGCGTCGAGCGGAATGATGTCGGCGCCGCCGTGACGCTGGATCGCCGTCGACGGCGTCGGCTGGACGCGAGGCTTGAGGCGGGGCACCCGCGCCGTGAAGGACCCCTGGACGACGAGGTTCGCTGGCATCGCGGCTCCCTCTCGTGAGCGCGGCCGATCAGCGCAGGCCGGCGCTCGCGTTAGTGTGAAAACCCCTTCAGTCTAGGCCTGTAAATGGCCGATCGCAAGCATTTACGGCGGCCGGCGCCCGGGCTGCCGCATGGTACGATGCGCGAGTTTCCGGCGCGTTCCGCCGGACGCGTCCTCCGGCGGCGTTGATGGTCAAGCAGATCACCAGGTATGTGGTGTGGCCGTTCGTCCTGGCGCTCGCCGCGAGCGCAGCGGCGCAGGCGCAGCCCTGGGAAGACAAGATGTACATCAACGCGAATCTTGGCTTCGATCTGACCTCCCGCTCGTTCACCGAGTCGCTCACGCCGGTGATCTACGACGAGCGCGCCGCGATCACCACGACCCACACCATCGACAGCGGCTTGACGCCGATCGACGTCGAGGGCGGCGTGCGGATCTGGCGGAGCGTCGGCGTCGGCGGCGGGTTCACCAGGCGCACGCAGACCGAGACCGCCACCGTCGACGCGCGCGTCCCGCATCCCACGCTGTTCGGCCAGCCGCGCTTTGCCAGCCTCGGCACGCCGCTCGAGCATACCGAGTGGGCGATACATCTTCACGCGGTGTACGTCCTGCCGCTCTCGCCGCGGCTCGACGTCGCGGTGCGCGGCGGGCCGAGCTATTTCTCGATCACGCAGGATCTCGTCACCAACATCCAGATCGCGGAAGAGTCGCCGACGTTCTCGACGGTCACGATCGCGAAAGTCGGCGCGACGCCGCACACCGAGTACACGTTCGGATATTCGGCGGGAGGCGACGTCACCTTCTTCCTGACGCGGATGCTGGGGGTCGGCGCGACGATCCGGTACGTCTCGGCATCCGTCGATTTTCCCGTCGTTGGCGGCGGCACGGCGACCTACGACGCCGGCGGCCTGCAGCTCGCCTTCGGCGTACGCATTCGAACGCGGTGACGGGATGAGAGGAGGGCCTGTTCACCGATGACCGCGCGGCGGCAGTTGCCGTTCCGGCCGCTCGCGACCATCGTGGCCGCGGCCACCGCCGCGTCGCTGTCGTGCGGCGACTCCGCGCCGACCGCGCCCTCCGCAACGACGACCATCACGCTCTCAGCCTCGGCGAGCCAGCTGCCGTTCGGCGGCAGCACGGCGATCGCCGCGGACCTCGTCGAGAGCACCGGCCGCTTCGTGCCGGACGGCACGGTCGTCGCGTTCGCGACGACGCTGGGAACCATCGATCCCGCGCAGGCGCCGACGAAACAGGGCCGCGCGACGGCGACGTTCTTTGCCGGCAACATCTCGGGCATCGCGGTGATCAGCGCCAGCTCGGGCGCGGCGCTCTCGCCGTCGCTGAGCGCGCCGAGGATCGCGATCGGCGCCTCCGCCGCCTCCCACGTGTCGGTTGTCGCCAGCCCGAACACGGTACCGTTTTCCGGGGGAACGAGCGCGATCACCGCAACCGTCACCGACGCCGCCGGCAAGCCGCTCGCGAGCATCCCGGTGACGTTCTCGGCGACCGCCGGCTCGTTGACCGTCGGCGCGGTGAAAACCGATCAGGAAGGCAACGCGAAGACGTCGCTGTCGACGTCGCAGGCATCGACGATTACGGCGACCGTCGGCGCCGAGGGCTCGGTGAGCGGCAGTGCCGGCATCGGTCCGTCGGCGTCCACGTCCGTGCTCGTCGCGCCACGGCCGCAGCCGACGGTGTCGGTGACGCCCGGTCCGAATCCGACGGCGCTCACGCCGACGACCTTCACCATCTCGGCGGTCCCGGCGGCCGGCAGCGGCACGTCCATCCGGGACGTCACGGTCGCGTTCGGCGACGGCAGCCGCGTCTCGCTCGGCGCCGCCAGCGGAACGGCGATCGTCGCGCAGCACGTGTATCAGACGGCGGGCACCTTCACCGTCACCGTGACGGCGACCGATACGGGCGGCGCGTCTGCGACCGCGTCCGCCGTCATCGTCGTCACGGCGAGCGTGCCGCTCAGCGTGACGGTTGCCTTCGGTCCGCCGGTTGTCGCCGGAGCGAACACGATCTACACCTTCGTCGCGACGCTGGCACCTGCGACGGCGATCGCGACCAAGTACGAATGGACATTCGGCGACGGCAGCACAGCCACCACGACCAGCAATCAGATCGCGCACAGCTTCAAGAACGGCGGCGGTCCGTATACCGTCCAGGTGTTCGTGACCTCGACGCTTGGTCAGACAGCCGATACGTTCACGATCATCAATCCGTAACAGTTCTGGCACACAATGGGCGGATGACTTTCGATCGCGCTGCGGCGGTCCAGTGGTACCGTACCAATCGGGAGCGATCGCACTCGCTCTTCGGTCTCCTCTCCGACGAGGCCTACTACAGTCAGCCCATCGCGCTGCGGCATCCGATCGTGTTCTACGAAGGGCACCTGCCGGCGTTCAGCTTCAACACGTTGGTGAAGAAGGCGCTCGGACGGCCGGGCACCGACGCGCGGCTCGAGACGTTGTTCGCGCGGGGGATCGATCCGCACGAGGAGGCTGGAGGGACGGGAGGGGCTGGAAGGGCGGGAGGGTGGCCGTCGCGCGAGGAGGTTCAGCGCTTCGCTGCCGAGGCCGATCGCCAGGTCATCGACGTACTGGAGCACGCCGAGCTCGAGCGGCCCGGCGATCCGCTGCTCGATCGCGCCGAGGCGGTTTTCGCGATCCTCGAGCACGAGGCGATGCATCAGGAGACGCTGCTCTACATGTGGCACCGCCTGCCGTTCGAGCAGAAGCACGCACCCGCCGACTATCGCCCGCGCACCGACGGCATCGCGCCGCGCCAGGAATGGATCGACGTGCCGCCCGGCTGCGCGACGCTCGGCGTGGCCCGCGACGCCATTCCGTTCGGCTGGGACAACGAGTTCCCGGCGCTCAGCGCACAGGTGCCCGCCTTCTCCATCGAGCGGCACGACGTCACCAACGCGCAGTTCCTCGAATTCGTCGACGCTGGCGGCTACACGCAACCCGAATGGTGGCGTCCGGAGGACTGGGCGTGGATCGAGCGCGAACAGATCGCGAATCCACTGTTCTGGGAGCAGCACGACGGCGACTGGCAGTGGCGCGCCATGTTCGGTCTCGTGCCGCTGCCGCCGGCGTGGCCCGTCTATGTGAGCCAGGCCGAGGCATCCGCGTACGCCCGATGGCGCGGCGCGCGGCTGCCGAGCGAGGCGGAATTCCAGCGCGCGGCGTACGGATCCGCGGATGGCGAGCGGCGGCATCCATGGGGTGACGCGCGACCCGACTCTTCCCGAGGCGTCTTCGACTTCGCGAGCTGGGATCCGCAGCCCGCCGGCGCGCATCCTAATGGGGCCAGCGCCTGGGGCGTCGAGGATCTCGTCGGCAATGGCTGGGAATGGACGAGCACGACCTTCGCGCCGTTCCCGGGGTTTCAGGCGATGGCGTCGTATCCGGAGTACTCGGCCGATTTCTTCGACGGCGAGCACGTCGTGATGAAGGGGGCGTCGCCCGCGACCTCGCGCGAGCTCCTGCGGCCGGGCTTTCGCAACTGGTTCAGAACCCGCTATCCCTACGTGTATGCGACCTTTCGTTGCGCCCGCTGATCGATCGCTCGACGCTGCGACGCAGGCGTTTGCCGAAGCGGTGCAGTACTACCTCACCCTGACGCCGCGGCAACTGCCGTCGGAGTTCTTCTATGACCCGCTCGGGTCGGCGCTCTTCGATGCGATCTGTGAACTGCCGTGGTATCGCATCTCGCGGTCGGAGCGGGCGCTGCTCGAGCGGCACGGCGCCGACATCCTCGCGCGGGTCAATCCGTCGACGGTGGTCGAGCTCGGTCCGGGCAGCGGAGGAAAACTCCTGACGCTGCTCAGCGCGCGTGCCGGTGCGCGCGACCTGACCGTCCATCTGATCGACGTGTCGGCCGCGGCGCTCACGCTCGCGTCGCGCGCGCTCGCCGATCTCGGCGTCACCCACGTCGTCCCGCACCAGGCGACCTACGAAGCGGGCCTGATCGAGGCGGCTGCCGCACGCACGCGCCGCGGACGGACGCTGATGCTGTTCCTCGGCTCCAACATCGGCAACTTCGATCCGCCGGGCGCCGACGAATTCCTGAGCACGGTCCGCGCGGCGGTGCGGCCGGGCGACGCATTCCTGATCGGCGCCGATCTCGTCAAGCCGGAGCACGACCTCCTGCTCGCGTACGACGATCCGCTTGGCGTCACCGCCGCCTTCAATCGGAACCTGATCGTTCGAATCAACCGCGAGCTCGGCGGCGACTTCGCCATCGATCGGTTCACGCATCGCGCGGCGTGGAACGCCGCGGAGTCGCGCGTCGAGATGCACCTGGTTTCCACCGACCGTCAGAGCGTGCGCGTGGCGTCCGCATCGATCGACGTGACGTTCGAGACCGGCGAGACGATCTGGACCGAGAGCTCGTACAAGTACGAGCCGGACGTCATCGACCGGATGCTGGAGCGCGCAGGCTTCCGGCGCGTGAACCAGTGGGTGGACGATGAGGCGCGGTTTGCGCTGACCCTTGTCGAAGCAGTGTGAGCTGCGAAAGAGCAATTAAGAATTAAGAAGTAAGAATTAAGAATTCGTACCGCGCGATGTTCCGCATCTCGCGAGCGCAAAGATGAATTCTTAATTCTTAATTCGTAATTCTTAATTTACGACGCAGACCGCAGCGTCAGATTGAAACTGCCGACCGGCAGCTCCGCCTGCAGCTTCAGCGGCAGATGCCGCTCGTCCTCGCCGATCCAGATCGCCACGTTGCGGCCGACGGCGGCGTTCTTGTCGTCCGAAACGGTCAGCTTCAGCTTCCAGCCGGCCTGCTCGCCGAGCGGCGTGCGCACGCGCTC
>DATFWL010000036.1:0-6578 GCA_035259385.1 Vicinamibacterales bacterium
CCAGTGGCGGGACGAGTTGCGGTCGGCGGACATCCCGAACTGGGGTTTCAACGATCCGCTCTCGACCGATCCGCTGGGCGTTGGGTTCTTCATCAACCCGAACCCAGCGGTGCCGAACCGGCAGCAGACGACGATGTACCATCTGCAGGCTTTCGCGCGGTATGAATGGCCGCACGACGTCGGCATCGCGGCGAACCTGCGCTATCAGAGCGGATTTCCCTACTCGCGCGTCATCCCGGACGGCGAGCTGCCGAATCTGTCGCCGGCACCGTTCTTCGTCGAGAACCTCGACCATCACCGGTCCGACAACGTCGCCCTCCTGAACCTGCGCGTCGACAAAGCCATCACCATCGGCAGGACGACGCTGACCGCGATGTTCGACTTGTACAACGCGCTCAACGCGCACCACGTGACCAACTTCAACCTGCTCAACGACGATTTCGGCCACGTCATCGCCGTCCTCGACCCGCGCGTCGCGCAGGTCGGCCTGCGTCTGGCGTTCTGACCCCGGCCGAGCGCTCAAAAATACGTTGCGGATCTAACGTTCAGACGCGATCCGCCGCCTCCACTCGCCAACTCCCTCGACCGATTTCCTGAACAGAGTGCGGCGGCTATCATTGAGTCATGTCGCTCGAAACGCTTCGGCGATTCCGCCGCGAAATCCTTGCGCTCGCGTCGCGACACAGGGCACGCAACGTGCGCGTTTTTGGGCTCGATCGCGCGTCGGACGACCGCAAGTCGCGCGAGCCGTCGATTCCGTGGAAGCAGATCGCCGGTCTGCGCGACAAGGTGATTCACGAATACTTCGGCGTCGAACCTGGAAATCGTATGAGGCGTCGTCGAGAAGCGGTCAGCGGACCAGATGTTCGAGTATGCGTGCTACGAGGCGAACTATTCCCTGAGCGGCATTCTTCGTGGCGCACGGGCTGAGGAAGCGGCCGCCGCAGCGTCGGGAACGCCGACGCTGATCACGGCGCGCTGAGTCGCTCTCTCGGTCACATTTGTCTCGCGGTAACGCTCTGGCCCACGCCGGTGCGGCCGCACTTAGCGCTCCATCGTGGCGAGGTCCTGATGGCCCGCGAGTTCCCGTATGGCCCGAACGGGTGCGACACGCCTCGTCGACCTGCGTGACGCTTCAACGGAACGAGCACGTGCAGCCCACACGAGCCTGCTGAGCGCGCTTCTTCTGACGGTGGCAACCGCCGTGCATCAACCTTGGCGTTAACCCGATCGAGGTGAAGCATGGGTGAGCCAAGCCTGTCACGGAATCGGGATCAGGACTTTCCGCCGAGGACAGGTGACGACATCGGCACTCGCGAGCCGATCGTGCCGCGGCCGACCCCCGAGCCTCACGAGCGGCGCCCGCTGCCCGAAAGAGAGGCAGATGAGCGCGATCGAGCGGAAAAGCGACGCAAGTGATCGCCGACAAATCGCCGAGGTCGGCCCTTTTTCAGCGCGGCGTTTGTACGTCCAGCTCAGACCGAAGGGAATGACTATGTCCACTGAACATCGCGTATTGATCGAGTCGTTTGCCGACGCGCGACGCACTTGGGACGACTTGGTGGCGCTGCAGCCTGATGTGAAAGCGGGCAGCGGCCACCTCGACGAGCCGGATCTCATCGAGCTGGAACAACGTATCGAGGCTCATCGAATGGCCATCGACATGCTCGTGGACGCAGTGGAAGCCGAGCCATCAGACACGCCGGATCGTCGCGTGATCGGAAGGCGACGTGCCGGCATCAACGACAGAGAATAGCCGGTCCGAACGTTGATCGTGAACGCGCGTGAGAGCGCCACGAGAGAGTGATCCCGCCTATCAGAGCAAATGGTCACGTATGGACCTCTTGCCGTTCCGTTCAGTACGGCGGGCGGCATCCGCCACTCCACGGTGTGAAGGTTGCACAGCCTTCTTGAATGGTCGCGGCCAGCCCGAGTTCGCCGTCGTCGGCCGCGGGGGCCGTTACAGGTCTGCTGTTGACGGCGCCGCTCTTGGCTCTGTGGTATCTCGGCTCAGCTCTCGCGGCCCTGCCGTTCGCCCCGTTCAGTTTGTTCGACGCGCTGAGCCGCATCTTGCCCGGCGCGGCGCTTACGCTCGGGATCGACGTCCTCGTCCGCGTGATCGGAGCGGCCCATCTCGGCCGCACGGCTGCGGCGGCAAAGCTCGCCGAGCAAACGATCGGTGTCAGCCTGGTGCTGCTCGGCGGTGTGGCCGGGAGCGCGATCGCTTTCGGAGTCGCACGTCGTCTGAATGCGATCCGCGCACCCGCACTCACGGCCAGTGCCGTGATCGCCCTCGTCGGATGGCTGCCAGTCCTGCTCATGAAGCGGAGCGAGGCGCTCACGAGCGGTGTCTGGATTCTCGGAACGATGTTGCTCTGGGGCCTGGCCTTGGTTTGGATGTACCGCCGGCTTCACGGACCTCCTGTGCCGATGGCGGCTGATGCGCCGCAGCCTCGGCTCGGCACAGATCGGCGACGGTTCCTGATGCGAGTCGGCGGCGCTGTGGCCGCGACGACCGTCGCTGGCGTGACCGTCGGCGCGCGCGTGAGCTCGAGACGTGTCCGTACCCCCGCGAGGAGATGGTCGTCTGAGCATCCCTTGCCCAATGCCACAGACCCGATTCTGCCGGTCGACGGCACGCGCCCCGAGCTCACGTCGATCGACGACCACTACCGCATCGATATCGACACGCTGCCGCCGCGAATTCGCGAAGCCGATTGGCGCCTGAGAGTCTTCGGCCTCGTGGACCAGCCCATTGAATGGTCGCTGGACGACGTCCGGAAGCGGCAAGCGGTCGATCGGTTCATCACCCTCTCGTGCATTTCGAACCCTGTGGGAGGTGATCTGATCGGTACGACGCGTTGGACGGGACTCACCCTTCGCTCGCTGCTGGACGAATGGGCGGTGAAGCCGAGTGCGACGCATCTCCGCATTCGGTCGGCCGACGGGTACCAGGAAGTCGTGCCGTTGGACCTGATTCGTCGTGACGAACGCCTCATGCTGGTTCACGCGTGGGACGGCGTGCCGCTGCCGATCGGGCATGGGTTTCCGCTCCGCATCTACATCCCGAACGTCTACGGGATGAAGCAGCCGAAGTGGATCCAGTCGATCGAGGCGATTGACCACGCGGAGCCAGGCTACTGGGTCGCGCGCGGCTGGGATCGCGACGCGGTGATGAAAGCCACATCGGTGATTGACACGGTGCGCGTCGGTCAACCCACGACGGGCGGCGAGCGGATGGTGTCGGCCGGCGGCATTGCGCATGCGGGCGTGAGAGGCATTTCGCGTGTGCAAGTGCGGGCGGACGAAGGCTCGTGGCTCGACGCCCAGCTCCGCGAGCCGCTGTCGCCGATGACCTGGACGGTGTGGAGAGCGGAATTCCCGCTCGCGACCGGCACTCATCTGCTGACGGTGCGCTGCGTCGACGGCGAAGGCGCCCCACAGCTGACGGCCGTGGCACCACCACACCCGAGCGGCGCGAGCGGACTCTATCGACGGTCGATCAAGGTGTGAGTGTTGTTCAGAAAGCGAGGCTGCACATGTTCCGTCTCGTTGCAATAGTCAAGCGCGGCGTCGGGTCGGATCTCGACGAAGTCGGAATGTCGTATTCGACACTCGATGACGCGCATCATGCCGCTTCTGCGCTGAGCCGCCGCGACGTGATCGCCAGCATCATGATCATCGACGATTCGATACCTCCGACATTCGTAGAGTGGGCGGTCTACTAGCTGAGAATGCGATTGAAGTTGCGGCAGGCTGGCCGACATCCCGGAAACCACAGATGTGAGCAATTGAGGGCCGTATGGGCGATCAAAATCGCGGCGACCGCAAACCCGAGACGAAACGGTCGGACGACTATGTGAGAGGAGGAAAGGGCCGCAAGGACCACGTCGGCGGATCCGGAATCTATCCGGCCTCGTCGCCCGATGCGCCTGGTGATGCGGAAGTCCGGAGTGAGGGTGAGCTCGCGCGACATAGAGGACCGCGTCCGAAGTCAACCGATGAGGAATCCAAGAAAGACGACCAGAGTTCGGGTTCGGAATAACCCTGAAGAAAAAGGATGTGCAGACGAAGACCACGGAGATCTCGTTGACAAAAGATCTTCGTGGTCTTCCTTCGAAATCAGAACGTCAGCCGCACGCCAATCTGCCCGGTCCTCGTCGACGCCACGCTCGTAATCTGGCCGAAGTTGGGCGCCGAGACGTTCAGGACGGGGTTGTTGTATTGCGGCCAGTTGAAGACGTTGAACGACTCGAAGCGGACCTGAAGCTGCGTGCGGCCTGGCATCGCGAACGCCTTCGCAACCGTCAGGTCGACACGCCGGCGTCCCGGCCCCTGCACCTGCGAGGAGTTCTGGGTGCCCGGTCGGATCGTCGCCTTCGTAATCGGCGACGTCGGGACCAGCGTGTATGCGCTGCGATCGAGGTACTGGAGCGTGTCGCGCCAGTTGGCGAACACCTGGTTCCCGCCGTTGTAATCCGGCCGGCTGTTGCCAATGCCCGACGCCTGCGTGATGCGCAGCGGTTCGCCCGATCGGAAGTTGAGGACGCTGGAGAGCTGCCACCCGCCCAGCACGCCGCCGACGATGTCCTTGCGGCCGGCGAGCCACGGGACGTCGTAGACCAACGTGCTGGTGACGCGATGACGCACCTCGCCAATCAGCGGCGAGTAGTCGACATCGAGGAAGGGGTCGAAGAAGTCCTGCGTATTGTTGTAGGTGTCAGCACCGATCGAGCTGTTGAAGTTGCCGACCAGATTGGCGCCCTGCTGCGACCACCCTTTCGACAGCGTGTAGTGCACGCTCGTTTCGAAACCGTGGAACCGGTTGAGCTTGAAGTTCCCCTCGAACGCGTTGTACTTCATCGTCTGCCCGCTGGTGACGTACCACCCGCCCGGAGTGATGTCCGGGTTGGGTCGGGCGCCGGTCACACGATCGTAGGCGAGCGCAAAATTCAGGAGTATCGGAAGGTTCTTCCCGTCCGTGTGAACGTAGCCCGCCGAGACCGACGCAAGACTTCCAATCTGCCGTTGCACGTCGACGGTGGCCTGCATGGTTTCCGGACTTTTCATGTCGGTCTGAAACATGTAGTAGAGGTTCTTCTTGCCGCCCGAGTCGCGGATCGCGATCGCGTTGGCATCTTCCGGATAGGCCGGCCAGGCGATGCCGCGCGCCTCGAGCTCGGTGCGGTTCCAGCCCTGGCGCACCGGAGTGAACGGTCGCGCCACCGCGTTCTGGAACAACGCCATGATGTTGCCGGTGGTGAACACGCCGAAACCGCCGCGAACGACCGTCGCGCCCGCGCCATCGAGAGTCCAGGCAAATCCAACGCGCGGGGCGAAGTTCAGCTTGTCGTCGTCGATAGGTTTGTCCAGCGGGCGCGGGGCGCCGAAATCCATCCTGCGGATGTCGGTCGGATTGTTCAGATTGTTGATCTCCGCCGGCTCCGACGAATCGAGCGACCTGTAGCCAAACCCGGGATAGTAGTCGTAGCGCAGACCTAGGTTGAGCACGAACCGATCGCTGGCGCGCCAGTCGTCCTGGATGAAGCCGCCGTACTGATCGACCCAGGCGCGGTGCGGCGGATTGCCCATCGCGAGCAGGAAGTCGCTCGGCTTGTTCGCCAGCAGGTCGTCGAGGCTGGGGTACGTAAAGCGGTTCGACTGAGGATTCGACTTGTAGCCGATTTCGCGCGCCCAGCGGAACCCGAACTTCATCGTGTGGGCTCCCATCAACCGGGTCACCTTCTGGTCCAGGTTGTACGCATCGTAGGTCAACGCGAGGATTTCGGTATCCCCTGTACCGAAGAGGCCGGTCACGTTGATACTTCCGATGCGCTTGCGCACGTTGTAGAGGTCGTCCTGGGCCCCTCGGGTGGGCGATTCGGCGAGCCAGAACCCGTCGAAGCGATCGAGCGTATTGCGATTCCAGCCGAATCGGCTCTCAGAGAGCCACGACTTGCGCGTCAGCACGTAGTTGGTCGACAGGCGCTTCGAGCCGTTCGTGAACTGCTGATCGTTGTCGATCTGGATTCGCGGAACGGAGGCATACGGGCGCATCCGGGAGGCGGTCACCGACAATCTGCCGGCACCAGCCTGGTAATCCACTTTTCCCAGGAACGTGTTGTCGTTCCGGTTCACGTTCTTGGCGTCCGTGTAACGTCCGATGACGGCGTTGATCGGCTGATTCGGCAGCGGCATGTTGTCGAGCACGAGTTTGGTCTCGGGATAGGGCAGCGCGGCGAGAATGAGATTGCGCGTCGCCGGCGTCGCCACGTTGTCCGACACCGTGCGGCCGGCCTCCTCGCGATACCCTTCATAGGTGCCGAAGAAGTGGACGCGGTCCCGCACAATCGGCCCGCCGAGCGAACCGCCGTACTGGTTGAATCTGATTTTGGGCTTGGGCGTCGTCGCCGGCAGGAACGGATCGCGCGACGAGAACGCGTCGCTCTGGAAGTTCTCCAGCAGCGATCCGTGGAACTGATTGGTCCCCGATCGGGTGATCATGTTGACCTGCCCGCCGATCGACCCGCCATACTCCGCCGCCAGGACGCCTTTGATGACCTGCACCTCGGCAACCG